>NZ_CADFEC010000176.1:0-126 GCF_902833195.1 Burkholderia sp. BCC1638 | reverse complement strand
GGGGGGGGGGGGGGGGGGGGGGGGGGGGGGGGGGGGGGGGGGGGGGGGGGGGGGGGGGGGGGGGGGGGGGGGGGGGGGGGGGGGGGGGGGGGGGGGGGGGGGGGGGGGGGGGGGGGGGGGGGGGGG
>NZ_CADFEC010000175.1:0-150 GCF_902833195.1 Burkholderia sp. BCC1638 | reverse complement strand
GCTCGCCGTCCGCGAGCGGGGTGCCCGGCGTGAACGACCAGCCGCCCGCCGCGTTCGCAACGGTCGAGCCGATCGCCTTGCCGCCGTCGTAGATCGTCACCACCGCGCCCGGCTCCGCCGAGCCCCTCAGCGTCGGCGTCGTATCGTCCG
>NZ_CADFEC010000174.1:0-165 GCF_902833195.1 Burkholderia sp. BCC1638 | reverse complement strand
GGAAAAGAAAAAAGGGCCTTCCCGGAGGAAGGCCCTTCTGAGGTGGCGCGGCTGGCAGGATTCGAACCCACGACCCCTTGGTTCGTAGCCAAGTACTCTATCCAACTGAGCTACAGCCGCACGCAGAAGCGGAAGTATAGCAGGGTTGTATAAAAAGGGAAGCCT
>NZ_CADFEC010000173.1:0-173 GCF_902833195.1 Burkholderia sp. BCC1638 | reverse complement strand
GGCGCCGGAAAAACAAAAGGCCCGTCGAATGACGGGCCTTTTGCTGTCTGGCTCCCCGACCTGGGCTCGAACCAGGGACCTACGGATTAACAGTCCGGCGCTCTACCGACTGAGCTATCGGGGAACAAACAACAACAGCAGAGAAACGAGATTGTATGGAGCGTTCGCTAACC
>NZ_CADFEC010000172.1:0-178 GCF_902833195.1 Burkholderia sp. BCC1638 | reverse complement strand
CGAGCGACGGCTTTGATTTCACGCTGCAGGTGGGCGGGGTGCCGAGCGCACCGTCGATCACGGGCGTGTTCGACGCGGTCGAGCCGCAGGTGGGCAATGTCGCGCCGAACGGCGAGACGAACGACACGCGGCCGACGGTGAGCGGCACGGCGCAGCCGGGCCACACCGTGCACGTGTT
>NZ_CADFEC010000171.1:0-189 GCF_902833195.1 Burkholderia sp. BCC1638 | reverse complement strand
CTGTCGACGACGGTGTCGTCGTCCAGCAGCGCGATCTCGTCGCTGTCGACCGGCATCACTTCGTTGTCGACCGGCCTCAGCTCGACCAATAGCTCGGTCGCTTCGCTGTCGACTTCCACGTCGACCGGTCTGTCGTCTGCAACTAGCTCGATCAGCTCGCTCTCGACGTCGACCTCGACCGGCATCAAC
>NZ_CADFEC010000170.1:0-223 GCF_902833195.1 Burkholderia sp. BCC1638 | reverse complement strand
CGCTCACGGGCCTCCTCACGACGGTCACCGGCACGCTCGGCGGTGCAGCGGGCGGCACCAGCGGCGGCCCGCTTGCCCCGGTTACGGGCCTCGTCTCGACCGTCACCGGCGCACTCGGCGGCGCGGCGGGCGGCACCAGCGGCGGTCCGCTCGCGCCGGTCACCGGCCTTGTCTCCACCGTCACGGGCGCACTCGGCGGCGTGGCCGGCGGCAGCAGTGGTCC
>NZ_CADFEC010000169.1:0-230 GCF_902833195.1 Burkholderia sp. BCC1638 | reverse complement strand
TTCATCGCGCCGGTCCCCGCCAGGCTGCCGCCCGCGCCGATCGCCAGCGTGCCTGCGTTGATCGTCGTGCCGCCCGTATACGTGTTCGCGCCGGTCAGCGTCACGGTCGCCGCGCCGTTCTTCACGAGCCCACCGCCGCCGGAGATCGTGCCGCCGAGCCCGAGATCGGTGCTGCCGACCACGGTCAGCGTCGTGCCGGTGGCGACGTTGATGCCGTTCGCGAGCGACAC
>NZ_CADFEC010000168.1:0-243 GCF_902833195.1 Burkholderia sp. BCC1638 | reverse complement strand
ACGGCTACATCGAGCAGACCCTGCGAGTCTCGTCGACCAGCCTGATTCACTTCCAACGCAACCGCTACAGCGTGCCCACCGAGTACACGAACCAGTTGGTGAGCGTGCGCTGCTATCCGGCATATCTCAGCGTCGTCGCCAACGCCCAGGAGATCGCACGCCACGAACGCAGCTTCGAGCGGCACATGACCTTCTACGATTGGCGCCACTACGTCACGCTGGTCGAGCGCAAACCCGGCGCAC
>NZ_CADFEC010000167.1:0-248 GCF_902833195.1 Burkholderia sp. BCC1638 | reverse complement strand
CCTCGGCTTCCTTCAGAAACCCGATGATTTGCTGTTCCGTAAAGCGCTTCTTCATGTTCGTCTTCTTCTCCGAAAACGAACTTTACTAGACTCCGGCTGGCCCTGTTTGCAGGGGGCAGGTCAGTTCAGCCAGACCGGCGGTGCATTGCTGTTCCATCTGCTCTCAAAGCTATACGAGCACACGAGCGTCGCGATCACGACCAATCTCAGCTTCGGCGAGTGGGCGAGCGTGTTCGGGGACGCAAAGA
>NZ_CADFEC010000166.1:0-249 GCF_902833195.1 Burkholderia sp. BCC1638 | reverse complement strand
TCATGGTCATCGGGATCATCCCCAAACACCCTGCCTGAAAAACTAGCAGGATAGGTTGATTGCCCGGCTCAGTTTTCAGTCGGCGCGATCCCTACAAGTGGCTCAATTTCCGGTCGGCGTAAACAGCTTGTGGGCCTGATGGACGAGCCGGTCGAGGATCGCGTCGGCGAGCGTCGGGTCCTGCAGCCAGGCGTGCCAGTGTTCCAATGGCAGTTGGCTGGTAATGATCGTGGAGCGCGTGCCAACGCG
>NZ_CADFEC010000165.1:0-250 GCF_902833195.1 Burkholderia sp. BCC1638 | reverse complement strand
GATGATCGCTCGTTTCGGAAACCGGTGATCAGCGATCACCTTCGACCGAAACGGCCGATCACCATCAATCGGAACCACTGATCACGTTCAACCGAAATCGCTGATCACGTTCGCCGAAATACGCAATATGCCGGATAGCAGCGCACGCTCACCAACTGGTTCGTGTACTCGGTGGGCACGCTGTAGCGGTTGCGTTGGAAGTGAATCAGGCTGGTCGACGAGACTCGCAGGGTCTGCTCGATGTAGCCGT
>NZ_CADFEC010000164.1:0-250 GCF_902833195.1 Burkholderia sp. BCC1638 | reverse complement strand
TCGTCGAGCGCTGGATCCTCGCTCGGCTGCGCAACCACCGCTTCTACAGTCTGGCCGAACTGAACAAGGCGATCGGCAAACTGATCGCCGACCTGAACCGGCGCCCGTTCAAGAAGCTCGACGGCTGTCCGCGCCGACGGAATTTTGAGCCACCGGGCCGATTGGATTTTGAGCCGGGGTGGAGACCGGTCTATAGCAGGACCGGTTGTGGATAAGTGTATGGGTTTCCGGGGTCGTTGTCCTCCTGCGT
>NZ_CADFEC010000163.1:0-250 GCF_902833195.1 Burkholderia sp. BCC1638 | reverse complement strand
TACCTTGCGCCGTCAGAGTTTGCGGCGAAACATCGGGCAACCGCGGATACTCCTGCCGCTTTCCAGGAGTTGGTTTAATGGGACTTTGCTAGAAGCCCATTGGCCCTATTGATGGGGGCAGGTCAGAACGGCAGATAGCCCAGTTCGTCGAGGATCACCAGGTCGACGTACATCAGCTTGTGGGCGATCTGGCCTTGTTTGCCGATGGACTTCTCCTGCTCCAGGGCGTTGGTCAGCTCGACGGTCGAGA
>NZ_CADFEC010000162.1:0-333 GCF_902833195.1 Burkholderia sp. BCC1638 | reverse complement strand
CGTAGCGACACGCGGACCGGCAATGCAAACGAAAAAGCCCGCACGAGGCGGGCTTCTTCATTTTTTGGCGGAGCGGACGGGACTCGAACCCGCGACCCCCGGCGTGACAGGCCGGTATTCTAACCAACTGAACTACCGCTCCAGCTTTCTTCACTCTCACCCGCAGGACCTCGTTCACGCCCTGCAAGCGTTGCGACACTTCTACTATGAAACGCCGCTGAATCTGGCGTCCCCTAGGGGATTCGAACCCCTGTACTCACCGTGAAAGGGTGATGTCCTAGGCCTCTAGACGAAGGGGACATAATCTTTTCAGATCTGTCTGACTTCCGCTAT
>NZ_CADFEC010000161.1:0-381 GCF_902833195.1 Burkholderia sp. BCC1638 | reverse complement strand
ACCTTGCGCCGTCAGAGTTTGCGGCGAAACATCGGGCAACCGCGGATACTCCTGCCGCTTTCCAGGAGTTGGTTTAATGGGACTTTGCTAGAAGCCCATTGGCCCTATTGATGGGGGCAGGTCAGGACGGGAACATCAAGTCGGGGGATTTTTGCCGGAAAGTGACATTTTTCGACGATCATCGAGCAACGTCGAGCATCATCGGCCTTACAGCACCTTTGCCACCTTGCACTCGCCATTCCGCTCGCATTTCCATCGCGCCAATGCAAAAACCCCCGCCTTTTCGGGCGGGGGTTCTTGGCTTGAGGGAGCCTGACGATTACCTACTTTCACACGGGAATCCGCACTATCATCGGCGTAGAGTCGTTTCACGGTCCTGTT
>NZ_CADFEC010000160.1:0-414 GCF_902833195.1 Burkholderia sp. BCC1638 | reverse complement strand
GTGCGCCGGGTTTGCGCTCGACCAGCGTGACGTAGTGGCGCCAATCGTAGAAGGTCATGTGCCGCTCGAAGCTGCGTTCGTGGCGTGCGATCTCCTGGGCGTTGGCGACGACGCTGAGATATGCCTGCGGATTTCGGTGATGGTGATCAGGCGTTTCGGCGAACGTGATCAGTTTGGAAGGTGGTGTTGCGCGGTCAATGGATTATAGCGAAGGTGATCACGATCAGGATGCGGAGGACTGCTTGGCGTTGGTCTTCCGCATCGATTCGCCCTTCAACGGTAGCTTGTGTGTCCGCGCCGACGGAATTTTGAGCCACCGGGCCGATTGGATTTTGAGCCGGGGTGGAGACCGGTCTATAGCAGGACCGGTTGTGGATAAGTGTATGGGTTTCCGGGGTCGTTGTCCTCCTGCGT
>NZ_CADFEC010000159.1:0-421 GCF_902833195.1 Burkholderia sp. BCC1638 | reverse complement strand
TACACCTACACCACGGGCCGCGATCACGCCACCGGCGGCGTGCCGAAATACAATCAGTTCAACCTGAGCGCAGAATATGCGCTGTCCAAGCGCACCACGGTCTATGTGATGGGTGCCTACCAGAAGGCGGCGGGCGACGCGGCGGTGGCGCAGATCGCCGGCTTCAATCCCTCGTCGAACCAGAAGCAGGCGGTGGGGCGCGCGGGCATCCGCCATGTCTTCTGATCTCGGGAGTGCAAACGCATGAGCCAGTGGGTCGCCGGGTTGCCGATGTACAACGTCACGCCGCGCCTGGGCGCGGCCTGGCGCGCGTTGCTGGCCGACACGCTGGCGGCCTTCGCGCGCGCGGGTGGCCCGCGCGGGGTCGAACTGCTCGGCGAGCCCTTCGGCGAGTTGCTGCCGCTGTGGCACCGCGAGGACC
>NZ_CADFEC010000158.1:0-422 GCF_902833195.1 Burkholderia sp. BCC1638 | reverse complement strand
GACGGTGAGGACACCAACGCGCTCGACGAGGTCAACATACATCGCCAGATCGTCGATTTGATCCAGCAGATCGGCCTGTTCCCGAACATGACCATCGAGGAGAACATCACGGTGGTGCCGCGCCTGCTGGGCTGGGACAAGAAGCGCTGCAAGGAGCGCGCCACCGAGCTGATGTCGATGGTCGCGCTGGACCCGAAGCTCTACCTGAAGCGCTATCCGCGCGAGCTGTCGGGCGGCCAGCAGCAGCGCATCGGCGTGGTGCGCGCGCTGGCGGCCGATCCGCCGGTGCTGCTGATGGACGAGCCGTTCGGCGCGGTCGACCCGATCAATCGCGAGTCGATCCAGAACGAGTTCCTCCAGATGCAGCGGCAGTTGAAGAAGACCGTGATCATGGTCAGCCACGACATCGACGAGGCGATCAA
>NZ_CADFEC010000157.1:0-423 GCF_902833195.1 Burkholderia sp. BCC1638 | reverse complement strand
GTTCGAGCTCGGCCGGCCCCTGGGCCGGGAATTCGGCGAGCCGGCGGCCGTCGAGCGGGCTGATGGAACGGAATACCTGAGGATCTGCGCTGCTCATGCTGAACTCCATTGGCTTGGGATGGCGCTCATAGTAAGCTCCGCACACGCTCAGAAAAACTGAATAGTTTTGAGCAACTTATTCACGTTTCGAGAATGTCGACATGGATCTCATCCAACTGGAAATGTTTCAGGCGGTGGCGCGCCACGGCAGCATCGCGGCGGCCGCGCAGGCCGTGCACCGGGTGCCGTCCAACCTGACCACGCGCATCAAGCAACTGGAGGAGGAGCTCGGCGTCGACCTGTTCACGCGCGAGCGCAACCGGCTGCAGCTCTCCCAGCCGGGGCGCGTGTTCCTCGACTACGCGAGCCGGATCCTGGGCCTGG
>NZ_CADFEC010000156.1:0-428 GCF_902833195.1 Burkholderia sp. BCC1638 | reverse complement strand
CCGGTCAATCCCGCCACCGCCAGCACCGCGAAGATGCGGATGAAGTTCGAGCCGAACCAGTCCTCGTCCTCGCCGCGATCGAGCATCACCTGCAGGCAGCCCAGCCCGATCGCGATCAGGCCGATGCCGATGTAGTCGATGCGGATGCCGCGCTGGCCGTCGCGCCGCCAGGGCGGGTCCTCCACCAGCTGCATCACCGCCAGCACGGTGAGGATCCCCACCGGCACGTTGAGCAGGAACACCCAGCGCCACGAGAAGGTATCGGTGATCCAGCCGCCCAGGGTCGGCCCCAGCACCGGCGCCACCACGATCGCTATCGCCGAGATCGAGAAGGCGCGGTTGCGCTGCTCGGGCGGGAAGGTGTCGAGGATGATCGACTGCTGGTTCGGCTGCAGGCCGCCGCCGAACAGCCCCTGCAGGATGCGGAA
>NZ_CADFEC010000155.1:0-431 GCF_902833195.1 Burkholderia sp. BCC1638 | reverse complement strand
ACTGGCGCCATTCGTAGGTGTCGCAGCGGATTCCTTCGTAGATCACGTTGCGCGCGCCGCCCGCGCTCAGGTCACCAGGGCGATGCCGTGTTCGCGCAGGCTGCTCTCGTAGCGCGGGTTCGGCTGCGCATCGGAGATCACGTAGTGGAAGTCGGTCAGTTCGGCGAAATAAGCCGCGCGGACTTCGTCGAACTTGCTGTGGTCGACCAGCAGGAAGCGGTTCTGCGCGCGCTGCATCGCCTTCTTCTTGGCGTCCACTTCATGGAAGTTGAAGCAGGTCACGCCGCAGCGCTCGCTCACGCCGGCCGCCGAGATGAAGGCCTTCGAGACGCGCACCGTGTCAAGGATGCCGGTCTCGGCCACCGATTCGAATACCATGTTCTTGCGGTGATAGACCCCGCCGCACAGAATCACGCTGCAATGCGGCTTCT
>NZ_CADFEC010000154.1:0-432 GCF_902833195.1 Burkholderia sp. BCC1638 | reverse complement strand
GGGCAGCGGCGCTTGCCGAGGTGGCCGCGCCGTTGTCCGCGTTCGCGTCGGCCGCGGCAGCCCCCGCCGCGGCCGCGCCGCGCGCCGGACGCGCGCTCCAGGCCGACAAGGGCACCAGCCGAACCGCGCGCTGCCAGCGCCGCGCCTCGGCCAGCTCGCGCCCGGCGCCGCCGCTGCGCACGCGCACGCCCAGCCAGGCGTGGCGCGCCGGCAGGTCGACGCGCTTGACGCCGGCCGGCAGCGTGCCCTGGAAGCCCGGCCCGACCAGCGCAATCGTTTGCGCCCGGCTGCTTCCATTACGCGGATTGGCCTCGGCGCCCGTCGACCAGACCACGTTGGTCCACATGTCGAGCACACGCGCGTCGAGGTAACGGCCGCGCGTATCGGGCAGGGAAAGGATCAGCGGTTCGGTGCCGACATCGAGCCAGCCGC
>NZ_CADFEC010000153.1:0-433 GCF_902833195.1 Burkholderia sp. BCC1638 | reverse complement strand
ATCGTGCTATCGAATGAGGAACAGGAAATGGACCGACTGACAAGCCTCGACGTGTTCGTCGCCGCGGTGGAAGAAGGCAGCCTGGCGGCCGCCGCGCGCCGCTTCGGGCTTTCGCCGGCGATGGCCGGCAAGCATGTGAGCGCGATCGAGGCGCAACTGAACGCGCGGCTGCTGCAACGAACCACGCGGCGCCTGAGCCTGACCGACGCGGGCCAGACCTACTACGAGCGCAGCAAGCAGATCCTCGACGCCTTCGACGACGCCAATCGGGAAGCCGGCGATTCGCAGGGCAAGGCGCGCGGCGTGCTGCGTATCGCGGCGCCCGTCACGTTCGGCGCGATGCATCTTGGCGAGGTAACGGCGCGCTATCTGGAAGACCATCCCGACGTGAACGTCGAGGTCACGCTCGGCGACCGCTATGTCGACCTGCTCG
>NZ_CADFEC010000152.1:0-433 GCF_902833195.1 Burkholderia sp. BCC1638 | reverse complement strand
CCGCTACGACTCGCGCGGCCAACTGGTCGCCATCGTCGACGCATCCGGCAGCGAGGCGCGTTTCGAGTACGACGACGCGCAGCAACTGGTTGCGGTGAGGCTGCCCACGGGCCTGCGCGTCGAGCTCGAATACGATCACCTGCGGCGGCTGATTGCGCGCAAGGCGCCGGACGGCACCACCACGAGCTATCGCTACGGCGCGCGCGGCGAGCTGCTGCGCATCGTGCAGGGCGATCGCGAAACGCGCCTCGACTACGACGCGCGCCTGCGTTCCAGCGAGATCGTCCTGCCGGGCGGCGCGCGTTTCCGGCGGCAGGTGGACGTGCTCGGGCGGCTGCTGGAGGAAACCGGGCCGGACGGACAGTGCACGCGGTTCGACTATCGTGCCGGCCCGGACAATCCGCGTGGCGCGCTGCGCACCATCACGCGCCCC
>NZ_CADFEC010000151.1:0-433 GCF_902833195.1 Burkholderia sp. BCC1638 | reverse complement strand
AAGGTCGAGGGCAAGGACGACGTGACGGGCGAGCCGCTGATCCAGCGCGACGACGACAAGGAAGAAACCGTCAAGAAGCGCCTGGACGTGTATGAAGCGCAGACCAAGCCGCTGATCAGCTATTACGGCGACTGGGCCAAGCGCGGCGAGGAAAACGGCCTGCAGGCGCCGGCCTATCGCAAGATCTCGGGCCTGGGCAGCGTTGACGAAATCCGCCAGCGCGCCTTCGACGCGCTGAAGTAAGCACGCCGCGCCACGCGCGAGCATCAAGGGCCGCCCCTCGCCGGGCGGCTTTTTTTCGTCCCGCGACCGAGAAACGCACGATCGTTCGCTTCACTCCGCCGTCGCGCCGCCTTCCGTACAATCGACCGGGATCGCCAATAACAAACCAACAGGAGCAAGGATGGAACTACGCGACAACGTGTTTCTGATC
>NZ_CADFEC010000150.1:0-438 GCF_902833195.1 Burkholderia sp. BCC1638 | reverse complement strand
GGTACCTGAGGCAAATCTGTACTCATGGGGGCATAGCTCAGCTGGGAGAGCACCTGCTTTGCAAGCAGGGGGTCGTCGGTTCGATCCCGTCTGCCTCCACCAATCTTCAATGACAAGCGTTCGAGGTGCTCGAGTGTTTGTCATTGGCGATTGAGCCAGTCAGAGCGGTACGTAGGATGTATCGGCTGTCGTTCTTTAACAATCTGGAAGAAGTAAGTAATTTGGATAGCGGAAGCGTCTTTGAGATGGACGTGGAAACTATCCGGGTTGTGATTGTATCGATGTATCTCAAGATGATTCGAACTCTATGTTTGACTCAATTGGAATACGGCACAACGCGAGAACTCAACCTGTAGCGACTGTCGATGAGACAGACTCGTTATAGGGTCAAGCGAACAAGTGCATGTGGTGGATGCCTTGGCGATCACAGGCGATGAA
>NZ_CADFEC010000149.1:0-438 GCF_902833195.1 Burkholderia sp. BCC1638 | reverse complement strand
GCGGCTCGATCGAGACGGTGCGCGCGGCCATCGCCCTGCTGCCCGCGCTGACCTTCATCGGCTGCTGCAGCGCCTTCATCGTGTTCTCGCTGCGCCGGCCGCGCGCCGACCGGCTGGCGCTGTCGGGCTGCATGCTGATCTTCGTGCTGGCCTGCATCCACGACCTGCTGACCTTCCTCGGCGTGCTCGGCGACAACGTCTACTACACCTCGATCGCCGCGCAGTTCGAGATGATCGGGATGGCGCTGGTGCTGGCCTGGCGCTTCGTCACCAACCTGCGCCGCATCGAGCAGTTCAACCACGAGCTGACCAGCGCGGTGGCCGAGGCCAAGCGCGAGCTGCGCGACACGCTGGACCGCGAGCACGCGCTGCAGGTCACCAACGCGCGCCTGAACGAGCGGCTCTCGCTCGCGCAGGATCTGCACGACGGGCTGGGCG
>NZ_CADFEC010000148.1:0-438 GCF_902833195.1 Burkholderia sp. BCC1638 | reverse complement strand
ATTCCGGTCACGACCACATCCTGCACATAGGGCGCGCCGCTCGACACGGCCCTCGCGCGCAACGGCCCGACGCTGACGAAGGTGCCGCTGCTCAGCTTGAAATCCTCGGTCAGCCGCCCGTCGAACTGCAGCCCGAGTTCGGGCCGATCGGGATCGGCGAACACCGCCGCGTCGCCGCTGCGGTAGTAACCTTCCTCGTCGAACACCTCGCGCGGATCGACCTCGGCGTGCCAGTAACCGCGCATCACGTTCGGCCCCTTGAAGCGCAGCTCGAGCTTGCCGCCGCTCGGCGCGAGCTTCACGTCGCAGCCGGGCGCGGGCAGCCCGATATAACCGGAGCGCATCAGCGGCCCGGTCGTGAACAGGCAGGACGGCGAGGTTTCCGTCATGCCCAGGCCCGCCATGATGCGAATCCGCTCGCCGCAATGCGCGGCGGTC
>NZ_CADFEC010000147.1:0-440 GCF_902833195.1 Burkholderia sp. BCC1638 | reverse complement strand
CCGACTGGAAGAAGATGCAGGCGATCCACGTCGACGGCGCGTTCCTGACGACCAAGGCCGCGCTCAAGCACATGTACAAGGACGATCGCGGCGGCGTCGTGATCTACATGGGTTCGGTGCACTCGCACGAGGCGTCGCCGCTGAAGTCGGCGTACGTGACGGCCAAGCACGGGCTGCTGGGTTTGGCACGTGTGCTGGCGAAGGAAGGCGCGAAGCACAACGTGCGCTCGCACGTCGTGTGTCCGGGCTTCGTGCGCACGCCGCTGGTCGACAAGCAGATTCCGGAGCAGGCGAAGGAACTGGGGATCAGCGAAGAGGAAGTGGTGAAGAAGGTGATGCTCGGCAACACGGTCGACGGCGTGTTCACGACGGTGCAGGACGTCGCGCAGACGGTGCTGTTCCTGTCGGCGTTCCCGAGCGCCGCGCTCACGGGCCAGTCG
>NZ_CADFEC010000146.1:0-442 GCF_902833195.1 Burkholderia sp. BCC1638 | reverse complement strand
CTACGTCACGCGTCTGAACGTCGACGACAACACCTACGTCCATCGCGGGGACCTGCTGGTGCAGATCGACCCGCGCGACTATCGCGCCCAGCTCGACTCGGCCGACGCGCAGCTCGGCCTGGCGCGCGCGCAGCTGAGCTCGGCGCAGGTACAGCTCGACATCGCGCGCGTGCAGTACCCCGCGCAATACGCGCAGGCGCGTGCCCAGATCGAATCGGCCGAGGCCACCTACAAGCAGGCGCTGGCCGCGCAGCAACGCCAGCACGCGGTGGACATGCGCGCCACCTCGAAGCAGCAGGTCGACGCGGCCGACGCGCAAAGCGCCAGCGCCGACGCCAACGTGGCGATGGCGCGCGCCCAGGCGCGCACGGCCGCGCTGGTGCCGCAGCAGTTGCGCCAGGTTGAGAGCACCATCGAGGAGCGCCGCCAGCAGGTCCTGCAG
>NZ_CADFEC010000145.1:0-442 GCF_902833195.1 Burkholderia sp. BCC1638 | reverse complement strand
CCTCTCGATGAAAAAATACTGCATGAGTGAGGGGGATGGCGCGCCGGGTCAGGCCGCGCCGGTGTCGAGTCGTTCGGTGATGCGTTCGGCCTGGCGGCGCACGTAGCGCACCAGGCCGCGCCAGGTGGCGCGTGTCAGCAGCAGGCAGAGCCAGAGGCCGAGCAGGCCGCTGACCAGCATCGCGAAGCCGTAGAGCAGGGTGCCGATGCGCTCGCCGTGCGAGCCGACGATCACCAGGCGATCCTTTCCGCTGCCGAGCGCGACGTGGTTGCGGTCGATCTCGATCGAGTCCTCGCCGCTCTTCAGGCTCAGGTGCGGGGTGTCGCCCGCGACGAAGGACATTCTGCCGTCGCGGTCCCGGATGTCCCAGGCCATCGACTCCGGCTTGCTGCCCACGCGCGCGGCCGAGACCTTGTCGCCCTGCTTGTTGCGCAGCTCCAGC
>NZ_CADFEC010000144.1:0-443 GCF_902833195.1 Burkholderia sp. BCC1638 | reverse complement strand
TCCATGCCGAGCTGGAAGTTCTCGGTCGGCTCGCCGTCCTTGCCCACGCCCATGTTGCCAGTGGCGACGCCCTTCACCGAGCCGTCGTCGTTGTAGAGAATCTCGGCAGCGGGGAAGCCGGGGAAGATCTCGACGCCCAAGGCTTCCGCCTGCGCGCCGAGCCAGCGGGTGACGTTGCCCAGCGAGATCACGTAGTTGCCGTGGTTCTTGAAGTTGTCGGGCAGCGCCCAGTTGGGCGTCGTGACGGCGCTCTTCTCGGACAGGAACAGGAAGCGGTCTTCCGTCACCTCGACGTTCAAGGGCGCGCCCTGTTCCTTCCAGTCGGGGAACAGTTCGGTGATCGCGCGCGGGTCCATCACCGCGCCCGACAGGATGTGCGCGCCGATCTCGGAACCCTTCTCGAGCACGCACACGCCGATCTCGGTGCCTTTCTCGGCGGCCAG
>NZ_CADFEC010000143.1:0-444 GCF_902833195.1 Burkholderia sp. BCC1638 | reverse complement strand
GATCGCGAGCTGGGCGGCTTCGTGCGCGGCAGCGTGATCGACGCGATGGCCCGCACCGGCGGCGCGCAGCAGCTGCCGCTGGAGCTGGCCTACCGGATGGAATACACCGAGCCGCTGTATGCGCTCGCGCGCAACGGCCTGGCGGTCGCCATCCTGCCGAGCCTCTACCCCCTGCACCTGCACGATCCCGAGCTGGTCGCGCTGCGCCTGGACAAGCCGCGCGTGACGCGTGCGATCTCGCTGATCTCCCTGCCCGGCGACGATCGCGGCCCGCACGTGCGGCTGTGCCGCGAGTGGCTGCGGCGCGGCTTGTAGCGCGTCGGCCGGGGCGTCGCGGTGATCCGCATGGCGAACCGTGCCGGTCGCCCCCGGCCGTCGCCGAGCGGGGCTCGCGTTCCACGCAATGCCCCCACGTTCCGCGCGACGCGCCCTCAGGGCAGCGTC
>NZ_CADFEC010000142.1:0-446 GCF_902833195.1 Burkholderia sp. BCC1638 | reverse complement strand
GGGCCGCACCATTCCCACCGTCGACAAACTCGTCACGCTCACCGAATGGCTGCGGGTCGACCTGCACTGGCTCCACTACGGCCCGCGGCCGAGCAATTCGGCGGGCACGCCCAATCCCCTGCCGCGCGACGAACGTTACCCGCCCACCGTCGAGACGATCGAACTAGCCAGCAAGATCGAAGCGCTCTCATCCCATCACCGTTACCTGGTCCAGGAACTGATCGAGCAGTTCTACGGCGGCGCGACGGGGCGCTGAGCTTCGCATCGACGCGGCGCAATGTCGCGATCAACAGGATTCACCCACTTCGCCCAGGCCGCGCGGACTTGGCCGTTAGTTGCGCTTGAGACAAAGCCCATCAGACGGCTATCCACGATCCGGCACATTCTCCTAAACACGCTAAATCGTGTCGTGCCAGCCTCATGGCGCCGCAGCGCTTCACATGCCG
>NZ_CADFEC010000141.1:0-446 GCF_902833195.1 Burkholderia sp. BCC1638 | reverse complement strand
GCACGATGAGGCGCCGCTCACGGTCGGCATCAACTCCTTCGGTTTCGGCGGCACCAATGCCCACGTGGTCCTGAGCTCGGCGCCCGCCGGGGCGGACACGCCGCGGGCCGAGGCTGTCACGGCGGCGCCGGCTGCGCGCCTGTCGCCACTGGTGCTGACGGTGCGCTCGCCGCAGGCCTTCGGTGCGCTGGCCGCGCGCTACCTGGCCGTGCTCGAGGGTGGGGCCGACTGGCAGTCGATCGCGGCCACCGCCGCGCGGCGCCGCCAGTGGTTCACTCATCGCCTGGTGATAGCACCGGCTTCGCTTGAGGAGGGGCGCGCCGCGCTGGCGGCGCTGGCCGCCGACGCCACCGCTTCTCCCGCCGGTGTGGTGCGCGGCGAGGCGCCGGCCGAGCCAGGCCGGGTGGCCTTCGTCTATTCGGGCAACGGCTGCCAATGGGCCGGGA
>NZ_CADFEC010000140.1:0-450 GCF_902833195.1 Burkholderia sp. BCC1638 | reverse complement strand
AGATTGCAGGCGGAAACCGGTGCAGCCGATGCGTCGCGCTGAGCTTCGAAACGGATACGAGTCGTTCATGGAAAACCAACATCGCGCGGCCCGCCGCGGTTGCCGCTTCACGGCCGGCCTGCTGCTCGGCGCGCTGCTCATTCCTGGCGCGCCGCCGGTCCTGGCCGCGCGGCAGGCCGAACACGAGGAAAACGCGACGCCGGCGCAACACGCGCTGCTCGATCTCTATCGAGGCGAGATCCGCCTGATCGACGTGCCGGGCCGGATCAAGCGTATCGCGATCGGCGACGGCAGCCTGGTGACGGCCAACGTGGTGGACGGCCGGCTGATGCTGCTGGCCGAAAAGGCGGGCGTCACCTCGCTGGTGGCCTGGACCGCCAACGGCATTGCGCTGAATACCACCGTGCGCGTGGCGAAGGGCAATGTCCGGGAAACCGCCGCGCAATTGCG
>NZ_CADFEC010000139.1:0-450 GCF_902833195.1 Burkholderia sp. BCC1638 | reverse complement strand
CGCTACCGTCTTCGCCGACGCGCTGCCGGCGGTACGCCGGATCCGTCCCGAATCGTCGCGCTCGGGCAGCGGGACCTCGACCGCCTGCGCGGCGGGATCGTTGCCTTCATGCCAGTTGGGGAATACCACGCGCATCAGGTCGCCGCGCTTGAGGCCCTGCGAGAACGAGGCCGTGGTGCCCGACGAATCCGAAGCGGCCAGCGCGCCCGAAGCGAGCGCGGCGGCTGAAGCCGGCATCGAAGCCGCGGCCGGCACGGCCGACGACGCACTCGACGCGCCCGAGGCAGCCGCCTGGTTCGCGTCGTGCCGGTTGCAGGCGCCCAGCAGCAGCGAGGCCGCGCCGAGCAGCGCGTACGAAGCCGCGCGCCGCGCCGCCGTGGCCCAGGCCGCCAGGCGGGCCGGGCGCGAAACGGCCCGCGGCGGCATGGCCGGCGTGGACGCAAACGGGCG
>NZ_CADFEC010000138.1:0-451 GCF_902833195.1 Burkholderia sp. BCC1638 | reverse complement strand
ACGATGTAGAGCAGGATCAACGGTGCGCCGGCCAGCAGCGTAAGCCGGCTCCGGCACGCGAGGTAATGCACGACGCGGTAGAAGATCACCGCCGCGCGCGGCTTCACGAACATATTGCGGCGGCAGTCTTCGATGATTGCCTCGGCGGTCTGTCGCAACGTGACGCTCATGTCAGTGCCGCCCTTTCGAACACGCGCCTGGCCGCGTGGGCGGGGACGCGATCGGTGCCGAAGTAGTCGATGTCGTCGATCAGGAACGAATGGATGTACCTGAGCAGCCGATGGCGATCGAATTCCTTGTAGAAACAACGGCCCAGCGACACCACGCGCTTTCCGTACAGCATCGCCTCCAGTCCGACCGTCGAATTGATCGTGACGACGGCTTGCGCATGTCGGAGCAGTTCCGTGGTCGGCGATGTGACGATCTCGAAGTGATAGGTTTCCCGCAAGCG
>NZ_CADFEC010000137.1:0-452 GCF_902833195.1 Burkholderia sp. BCC1638 | reverse complement strand
TCAGCGCATGCTTGCCTTCCGTCAGCGCATGGGCCGAGTCCGGCGTGAAGCTCCACTTGCCCGACGCGTCCGTCGTGGCCGAACCCAGCGTCGTGTCGCCATCGCGGATCGTCACGATCGAACCCGGCTTCGCCGTGCCATGCAGCGTCGGACGCGTGTCGTTCGTGAACCCACCGTTCGACACCGAGCCGGTTTGCGGCAACTGGTCGTCGAAGGCGTCCGTAATGACGACCGTGCCAGGCCCTGAGGTATCGACCTTTATCGCGTAGACCTCGCTTGCGCCGCTCTCGTTGCCCGCCGCGTCCCGCGCCGTCACCTTGAAATCATGCTCGCCGTCCGCGAGCGGGGTGCCCGGCGTGAACGACCAGCCGCCCGCCGCGTTCGCAACGGTCGAGCCGATCGCCTTGCCGCCGTCGTAGATCGTCACCACCGCGCCCGGCTCCGCCGAGCCC
>NZ_CADFEC010000136.1:0-452 GCF_902833195.1 Burkholderia sp. BCC1638 | reverse complement strand
GCACGAATTCGACCGCGCGCAACACGACATCCTCGTCATCAACCCCTACCTGATCATCGTGCCGGCGCTGCGCGAGGTACTCGAACGCAAGCAACGCGAAGGCGTGCGCGTGAGCCTGGTGAGCGCCTCGCTGGCCAGCACCGCGCAGGAGTTCCCGGCGGTCGGCCGCGCTTATGCCGACCAGTTGCCGGGCCTGGTGAACGCCGGGATCGAGGTGCGGGAGTATCACGACCGCGAGAACCGCATGATGCACGCCAAGCTGGTGCGCATCGACGGCCATCGCTACTACCTCGGCAGCTACAACTCCGATCCGCTGTCGGCGCACGCCAACACGGAAAACGGCCTGTGGATGGATATCCCCGAGGACGGCGCCGATCCGCTGCGCGACAGCGTGGCGTTCTACCTGAGCCACTCGACCCCGGTGGCCGGCGCCTACGGCCGACTGCTGGAGG
>NZ_CADFEC010000135.1:0-452 GCF_902833195.1 Burkholderia sp. BCC1638 | reverse complement strand
CCTGGGGCCCCGCGGCGGCCAGCGCGATGCTCGCGCAGCACGGCACCTGCTGGCTCGAGGAAGAAAACTGAAACACGCGTTTGCACCATGCCTGAGGCGGCCCGTCCCGGCCGCGACTCGCCGGAGTCCCCCGCATGACCACCGAATTCAATAAAAGCAGCCTGGAGGAGAAGTGATCGAGCTTCACGCATTCGAAAGCCCGCAAGCGCAGTGCGAGGCGCTCGCGCAGGCGGTGCGCGCGGCGCTGGCCGCGCCGCTCGCCGAGCACCCGCGCGCGACGCTCGCCGTGTCGGGCGGCACCAGCCCGCGTCCGTTCCTGCAAACCCTGTCTACCGCCGAGCTCGACTGGGCCCGCGTGGACGTGAGCCTGGTCGACGACCGCTGGGTGGCCGACACCGACGGCGCCAGCAACGCGCAACTGGTGCACGACACGCTGCTCCGGAACGCCGCCG
>NZ_CADFEC010000134.1:0-455 GCF_902833195.1 Burkholderia sp. BCC1638 | reverse complement strand
GCGCGCCGATCTGCAGCGCGCGCACGCCGAGCGCCTGCACGACAGCGCCCGAGGTTTCGCCGCCGGCCACCACGAAGCGGCGCACGCCGCGCGCCTGCAGGCCGGCGGCGATCTCGGCGAGGGTGCGTTCGACCAGCGCGCCGGCGGCTTCCACGCCGAGCTGCTGCTGGATCGCCTTGACCTGGTCGGGCATGGCGGTGGCGTAGATCAGCACGGGCGCGGGCAGATGCTGTTCGGCGAAGGCGAGCGCCTGGGCGGCCACTGGCTCGCCGCGCGCGGCGGCCAGCGGATCGATGCGGAACGCGGGACGGCCCTGCGTGTCGCGCCATTCGGCGACCTGCGCGTTGGTGGCCCGGGAGGCGCTGCCGGCCAGCACCACGGCCTGGCCGTCCACCCTGGGTAGCGCGGCCGCGTTGCCGCGCTCGGGCAGCAGGCCGGCGCGGCGGAAGTTGGCG
>NZ_CADFEC010000133.1:0-457 GCF_902833195.1 Burkholderia sp. BCC1638 | reverse complement strand
TCCTGTCCGCCTACGCGATCGTCTATTTCCGCTTCCCGTTTCGCAACACCGCGTTCTGGCTGATCTTCGTCACCCTGATGCTGCCGGTCGAGGTGCGCATCTTCCCGACCGTGCAGGTGGTCTCGACGCTGCACCTGACCAACAGCTACGCGGGTCTCACGCTGCCGCTGATCGCCTCGGCCACCGCCACCTTCCTGTTCCGGCAGTTCTTCATGACCCTGCCCGACGAGCTGATGGAGGCCGCGCGCATCGACGGCGCCGGGCCGCTGCGTTTCTTCTGGGACGTGGTGCTGCCGCTGTCGCGCACCAGCATCGCCGCGCTGTTCGTGATCACCTTCATCTACGGCTGGAGCCAGTACCTGTGGCCGATCCTGGTCGCCACCGACGGCGCGATGTCGAACGCGGTGGTGGGCATCAAGTCGATGATCGCCAGCGGCGACGCGGCCACCGAATGGCA
>NZ_CADFEC010000132.1:0-460 GCF_902833195.1 Burkholderia sp. BCC1638 | reverse complement strand
ATTGCGGTTGCCGGGCGGGCGGCACTTGATCACGTTGGCGATGTAGACGTTGTTGCTGCGCTCCAGCGAGAGCGCATGCAGCATGCTGTCGAGCAGCTTGCCGGCCTGGCCGACGAAGGGTTCGCCCTGCTTGTCCTCGTTCTCGCCCGGCGCCTCGCCGACCAGCATCCAGTCGGCCTCGCGATCGCCGACCCCGAACACGGTCTGGGTGCGCTTCTCGCAGAGCCGGCAGCGCTGGCAGTCGGCCACGCGTGCCTCGAGTTCGTCCCAGCCGAGATCGGCGACCGAAGCGAGCGCCGCGGCCGGCTGCGCCGAGGGCAGCGGCGCAGAGCCGGGCGGCGGCGCGTCGGGCGCGGGCGCGAGGTCGAACCAGGAGGGATCGTCGAACGGCGGGGCTTCGTCGGCCGGCGCCTTCATGGCGGGCGCGGGCGGCTCGTCGCGAGCGGCCGGCGCCGCATCG
>NZ_CADFEC010000131.1:0-462 GCF_902833195.1 Burkholderia sp. BCC1638 | reverse complement strand
AATAAGGTGCATCCTCGGGGCAAACTTCTCCGAATGGGCGGCGCTTCGCTTCGGTATCCGGCCATTCCCCGCCCACATCGCCGACCACCTCGCGCGATCGCCTATTAATCAGTGTTTCCCTAGGCAAGTCGATCACATTTTGTTTAAATGATCGACTCCCAGTCTTTCGAACAAGAACAACCATGAGCGATCTTAAAGACGAAATCTCTCCGTCGCGATGATGGCGATGCTACCGCCGCTTGGGCTCGCGCTGAACGGGACATCGTCGGTACTGTACGGAACCGTACCGGGCAAGTTGGACGCCCGCAAACGCGAACAGGTATTCGCGATGTTCTATTGCGGATTTCGGTGATGGTGATCAGGCGTTTCGGCGAACGTGATCAGTTTGGAAGGTGGTGTTGCGCGGTCAATGGATTATAGCGAAGGTGATCACGATCAGGATGCGGAGGACTGCTTGGCGTT
>NZ_CADFEC010000130.1:0-463 GCF_902833195.1 Burkholderia sp. BCC1638 | reverse complement strand
CGGCCGGCCGAGGTGGTCAGCAACTGGCACGCGCCGCTGGTGAGCGGCGCCGGCCAGGGTTTCGCGCTGTGCGCGGTGATCGACGGCAAGGTGGTCGGCCATCTCGCGCTATTCGTGCATCCGCCGCCGCGCTCGCACGGCGCCAGCTTCGGCATCGCCGTGCACGACGCCTACGCGGGCCGCGGCATCGGCGCCCGGCTGATGCAGGCGATGCTCGACACCGCCGATCGCGAGCTCGGCCTGCGCCGCATCGAGCTGAACGTGTTCGCCGACAACACGCGCGCGATCGCGCTCTACGAGCGTTTCGGCTTCGTCACCGAGGCGTTCTCGCGCGCCCACGCGATCCGCGACGGCGAGCTGGCCGACGGGCTGCTGATGGCGCGCCTGGTGGCGGCACCGCCGCTCGTGCCGCCGGGCGGCTGAGGGGAGGTCGATGCCGTCGTTCTTCATCGATCGTCCCGTG
>NZ_CADFEC010000129.1:0-473 GCF_902833195.1 Burkholderia sp. BCC1638 | reverse complement strand
CAGCGTGGTCTGCGCCTCGCGCGACTACCTGGAGCGGCACGGCGTGCCGCGCCGGCCGAGCGATCTCGACGCCCATACCTGCATGGGCATGGTGGCGCCGGGTTTCCAGTGGGACGAATGGACCCTGCTCGGGCCCGACGGATACGAGACCCTGTCGGTGGCCTCGCCGCCGTTCAGCGTGAATGTCGCCGAGGCGCTGGCGGTGGCGATCCGCGAGGGCATGGGCGTCGGCGTGCTGCCGCTCTATACGGCGATCACCGGCCTGAGCAACGGCGATTTCGTGCGCGTGATGCCCGAATACCGCTCGCACGTGATGAATATCTACGCGCTTTATCCCTCGCGCCAGTATCTCGACGCCAAGATCCGCACCTGGGTCGATTTCATGCGCGAATCGCTGCCGGCCACGCTCGAGGCCGACATCACCGCGCTCGAGCAATTCAGCCACGAAACCTGAATAGAGGGGAGCATCGAAA
>NZ_CADFEC010000128.1:0-473 GCF_902833195.1 Burkholderia sp. BCC1638 | reverse complement strand
ACGGCCAGAAAATCTCGTGGGCCGACCTGATCATCCTGGCGGGCAATGTCGCGCTGGAAAATTCGGGTTTCCGCACCTTCGGTTTCGCGGCAGGCCGCGAAGACGTGTGGGAGCCGGACCTGGACGTGAACTGGGGTGACGAGAAGGCCTGGCTGTCGCACCGCAATCCGGAAACGCTCAAGGACAATCCGCTGTCCGCGACCGAAATGGGCCTGATCTACGTGAACCCGGAAGGTCCGAACGCCAGCGGCGATCCGGCTTCCGCGGCGCCGGCGATCCGCGCGACCTTCGGCAACATGGCGATGAACGACGAGGAAATCGTCGCGCTCATCGCCGGCGGCCACACGTTCGGCAAGACGCACGGCGCGGGCTCGGCGGACCACGTCGGTGCCGATCCGGAAGCTGCCGCGCTCGAAACACAGGGCCTGGGCTGGACCAGCAGCTTCGCCAGCGGCGCGGGCGCCGATGCCATC
>NZ_CADFEC010000127.1:0-474 GCF_902833195.1 Burkholderia sp. BCC1638 | reverse complement strand
CATAACACTCGCGATCGCCAGCGCGAACGCCGCGCCGGCATTCGCCGCCGGCCAGATCACCTTCGTTTCGCAGGGCGGCGCCTATCAGGAGGCGCAAACCAAGGCCATTCTCGATCCGGCCGCCAAGCAGCTCGGCATCACGATCAACCAGGACAGCATCCCCGACGCCTGGCCACAGATCAAGGCGCAGGGCGCCACCGGCAAGCCGACCTGGGACGTGGTGGACACGCCCACCTCGAACTGCCTGCGCGGCGGCCACGATGGCCTGATCGAGAAGCTCGACTATTCGAAGATGCCCAATGCCGCCTCGATCCCCGAGAAATACCGCACGCCGTATTCGGTGCCGTACGAGTTCTATTCGAGCGTGATCGGCTACAACAGGAAGACCGTCAAGAAAGTGCCGCACAGTTGGGCCGACTTCTGGAACGTGAAGGGTTTCCCCGGCACGCGCGCGCTGCGCAACGATCCGCAGAC
>NZ_CADFEC010000126.1:0-478 GCF_902833195.1 Burkholderia sp. BCC1638 | reverse complement strand
CCGAGGCCAACGTCACGCGCGCGGCGGCGCGGCTGCACCTGAGCCAGCCCGCGCTGTCGGCGCAACTGGCGCGGTTGCGCGAGCTGACGGGCGACCCGCTGCTGGTGCCGGCCCGCAACGGCCGCGGCATGACGCCGACGGCCCGCGCGCTGGCGATCCGCGAGCCGCTGCGCGCCGCCTTGCAGAGCCTGCAGGCAGCACTCGCGCATGGTGCCGGTTTCGACCCCGAGCAGGACGCGCGCACCTTCCAGATCCTCGCCAGCGACAACGGCTTCGTGATGGCGGGCGTGGACCTGGTGCGGCGCGTCGCGCAGCTCGCCCCGAAGCTGCGCCTGGCGTTCCGCACAGTGCCGGTCGACAGCTTCGCCAACTGGCTCGAGAGCGGCACGGCCGACCTGCTGATCGCGGCGGACTTTTCGATTCCGGCGGGCCTGCAATCGCGCGCCCTGTTCCACGAGCGCTACGTGATGGCGCAGCG
>NZ_CADFEC010000125.1:0-482 GCF_902833195.1 Burkholderia sp. BCC1638 | reverse complement strand
GAGTTCGCCCTCCATCGGCACCCAGCTGCCGCGTCTGCCGGTCAGCGGATCGAGCGGCAACTCGCGCAGGTAGCGTCCATCGACGAGCGACTGCAGCGAATCGGGATCGCGGCCGTGATCGGCGCGGTAGTCGTCGATCGACTCGCGCAGCGCATGCAGGTTGTGGCGCAGCACGGTTTCCTTGGCGCGGTCGCCCTGCTTCAGGTAGTTGGGCGCGACGAAGGCCGTCAAGGCGGCGATGATCGCCATCACCACCAGCAGTTCGACGAGCGTGAAGCCGCGCGCGCGACCCCGGCCGCTATCATTGGTGATACGGGATGCCATCGAGGCCCTCCTGTCGGTTGCGCGAGCGCACGTCGAACACGTCGGCGCCGGCCGAAAAGCGCTCCGCGTCGCTGTCGTAGCTGCGGGTTTCCCACATCTGCTCGGGCGCCGTGCCCTCGCATTCGCACATCGGGTCGAGCGGAATGCGCCGCAGGAAA
>NZ_CADFEC010000124.1:0-486 GCF_902833195.1 Burkholderia sp. BCC1638 | reverse complement strand
TATCGCAGCCGCCTCAGCGAGCGCCCTGCCCGAGCCGGGCCCCGCCCCGGCACGCTCCGCCAATGCCCTCGCCGTGATTCCCACCGCAGCCGCCAGCTCGCCGTCGCCCGTTGCTCCTGCCCCGGATGCCCGGCTGGCCGCCTTTTCGGCCGAACTCGCGGCCGAGCTCGCCGCCGCCGACGAAACCGCCCGCCGCCGGCTCGCCCGCGAGCTGCACGACGGCCTCGGCGCCGACCTCACCGGCCTGCGCTTCGCCTTCGCCAATCTCGACACCTGGCTGCCCGAGCCGGCGCCCGAAGGCTGCCGGCGCGCGCTCGCGCTGGCCCAGCAGGCGCTCGACGCCGCCTTCGATTCGTACCGCCGCGCGCTCGACGAGGCCGCGCCCGCGCTCGATGCCGGCCTGGTCGGCACCCTGTCGGGCTGGGTCGGCGCATTCGGCGCGCGCACCCGGCTGCGCACCAGCGTGGTCTGCGCGGCCGACGCGCG
>NZ_CADFEC010000123.1:0-488 GCF_902833195.1 Burkholderia sp. BCC1638 | reverse complement strand
TGCGACGACGAGCGCACCGGCAGTCACCAGCACCGCGACGATTTTCTTGTTGATCATGTTGCTCTCCACTCAAGGTGGTACGTGATGGAGACCATTCTGGGACGGCTCGGCCGTAACAGGTGCAGCAAGTGGTAACGCCGGATTACGCCTGTAAACCGGGCGAGACCGCCGCGTAAGACTGTGCCATGCCAGGTGAGGCGCGGCTTGGGGTCGCGTGCTAGCATTTTCGGGATATTCGATCCCTTTCGATCCCCGAGGCGCCGCCATGAACCCCGACATCGCACATCGGTTCGACGCCGAATTCGCGCCGCGCATCGCCGAACGCATCACGGCCCTACTCGGCCCGCACGTCGTCGCCACGGTACGTCCCTATGGCGGGCACGGCCACCCGACCCACGTGGATATTGTCAAAACCTAATACGAGCATCTACGCGGCCTGCACGGTTACACATTCCAGCTCAACCTCACTATGACCTGGTATACCGACG
>NZ_CADFEC010000122.1:0-488 GCF_902833195.1 Burkholderia sp. BCC1638 | reverse complement strand
GCGGGCGGCGCGGGCCTGCTGGTGGCTTCGCCGGTGGCGGTGGTGTGGATCGCCACCCTCGTCATGCTGGCGCTCACGCCGGCCGGCGAGCGTCTCGCGATGGTGCTCGGCCAGACCTGGAAGGTCTGCCCGTTCGCGATCTCGATGCTGACGATCCCCGGCTTCGTCGCCACCCTGTCCGCGCTGCGCAGCCTCGCCCCGACCCGCCTGGCGCTGGCCGGCGCCGCGGGCGGCCTGCTCTCGGGCGCGGTGGCCACCCTGGTCTACTGCCTGCACTGCCCGGAGATGGGCGTGGCCTTCTGGGGCGTCTGGTACCTGCTCGGCATGCTGGTGCCGACCGTCGCCGGCGCCCTGCTCGGGCCGCGCGTGCTGCGCTGGTGAGCGCGGCGCCGGGGCCGGACGGCGGCATCACGCCCGTGCCCCGACGTCGACGGCCACCGACGACCACTTGCGGCCGTACGCCATCATCATCAGGAAACTCAGGATGA
>NZ_CADFEC010000121.1:0-488 GCF_902833195.1 Burkholderia sp. BCC1638 | reverse complement strand
AGTCGAACACGCTGGGCGCGCAGGGCAATGCCTATTTCGGCGATTTCGCCTTCGGCACGGCAGTTAGTTCGTTCTACTTCAAGCCGGCGAACTGCACGGGCTTCCTCTGCACCACGCTCAATCCGCTGATCCAGAACTGAGCGCACGAGCCGTCGCACGCAACGCAAAAAGCGCGGCCGTCCTTCGACGGCCGCGCTTTTTTTCGTGGCGTCCTGGCTTCATGGCCGCGCCGCGTCGGCCTGCCCCCGCCTACAGCGACACGAAGGAGCGCATCCAGTCGCTGAAGTTGGTCGACGCGGCCGACTGCTCCGGCGAGGCATGCGCGTACTCGGATTCGCGGCGGAATTCGCGCGCGGCCACCTCGCTCGGCGTGCAGCCGAACTTCTCCTTGAACAGGCGGCTGAAGTGCTTCTCGTTGACGAAGCCGTGCCGCCACGCCACCTCGGAGATCCGCATGCGTTTCGCGGTCGGGTCGATCAGCAGGTTGC
>NZ_CADFEC010000120.1:0-493 GCF_902833195.1 Burkholderia sp. BCC1638 | reverse complement strand
GGAAGATGAAGCAGTTGCTGCTGGGTGCCACCGGCCGGGTGGGAAGCCGGGCCTTGAAGCTCGCGCTCGATAGCCGCGCGTTCTCCCAAGTCGTTGCCCCGACGCGAACGCCGCTGCCGCCCAACGCAAAACTGCTGAACCCCGTCGTGGCCCGCCTCGACGACTGGGTGCCGGCGCTGGCATCGCAGCAGTTCGATGCCGTCGTCTGCGCGCTGGGCACCACCCAGGCCAAGGCCGGCTCGAATGCTGCCTTCATTCATGTGGACTACCAACTGCCGCTGGTCTTCGCCAGCGCCGCGCATGCCGCGGGCGTCCCGGCCTTCGCGATCGTCACGGCGATGGGCGCGTCGGCGAGCTCCCGATTCTTCTATCCGAGAACCAAGGGCGAGGTGGAACGCGATATCCAGGCGATCGGCTTTCGCTCGCTGACGATCTGCCGGCCCAGCCTGATCGACGGGCCGCGCAACGAGAGCCGGCAAGCGGAAGGCGCGGC
>NZ_CADFEC010000119.1:0-493 GCF_902833195.1 Burkholderia sp. BCC1638 | reverse complement strand
CCCGAACTGCATAACCAGCCGGGGTTCGCCGAGACCTTCATGCCGCGCGGGCGCGCACCGGAAGTCAGCGAGCGTGTCTGTTTCCCGGGCCACACGGCCACCCTGCGCCGGCTCGCGGAAAAAGGGCCGCGCGACTACTACGAAGGCGAGCTGGCCGAGCGCATCGCCGCCTTCGCGCGCGAGGGCGGCGCGGCGCTCACGCTGGACGACCTGCGCGGCTATCGCCCGGAATGGGTCGAGCCGATCGGCAAGGACTATCGCGGCTACACGGTCCACGAGATCCCGCCGAACGGGCAGGGCATCGCGGCGCTGATCGCGCTGGGCATCCTCGAGCAGTTCGACATGAGCGCGTTGCCGCGCGACAGCCTCGAATCGCAGCATCTGCAGATCGAGGAGATGAAGCTCGCCTTCGCCGATGTCTACCGCTACGTCGCCGATCCGCGCTCGATGGAGGTCACGCCCGAGCAGATGCTCGATGCCGCCTACCTCAAGG
>NZ_CADFEC010000118.1:0-497 GCF_902833195.1 Burkholderia sp. BCC1638 | reverse complement strand
AACCCCGCTGGCGTGCAGCAGGCGCATCGCAGTCGCATGGGGCGTTGCCCGGTGTTTCCACACGGTTACGGCATGACAGCCTGCCGGGCTGGATCGCCCCCGGCATTTCGCGCGTAGGCAATCAAACCAATTCACGGATTCAGGTGCGTCACCGGCTCCGCCATGACGCCGGCGTCGATCGCGTTGTCGCAGTCATGTCCGCCGCCACGCTGTAAGGGATTATTTTATATGTGCAATGTTCACGGTTTGTTAATAAGCCTTCTCCAGGTGCGAGAGATATTGCTGGCTCCGATTCGCTCGATTCTCAACGAGTTTTCGCTGACGGAGCAGCAATGGCGGATTATTTCCGTTCTTGCGCACGACGATGCGGACGGGCTCGGGCCTGGGCAAATCGCGAAGCAATGCTGCATTCTTCATCCCAGCCTTACGGGCATACTGAGGCGACTGGAGCGCGATGGCGTCATCACGCGAGAAATTTCCAATATCGATTCGCGAAG
>NZ_CADFEC010000117.1:0-500 GCF_902833195.1 Burkholderia sp. BCC1638 | reverse complement strand
CGTCTCCCCAGGCGAGCCGCCCGCCCGCGTTGACCAGCGTCTTCTCGGGCCGCAGCTCGGTGTCGTAGTCGAGCAGGCCGAGCCCGGCCACGCGGGCCGGCGGCCCCTCGACGCCATGCGGATCGTCGAGCCAGCGGCCCAGCATCTGCATGCCGCCGCAGATCCCGATCAGCTTGCCGCCGTAGCGCAGGTGGCGCTGGATCGCGCGATCCCAGCCGTTGGCGCGCAGCCATGCGAGATCGCGCTGCACGCTCTTCGAGCCGGGCAGGATCACCAGATCGGCGGGCGGGATCGGGCCGCGCTTCCAGTACGAGAAATCGACGCGCGGATGCGCGCGCAGCGCGTCGTAGTCGGTGTGGTTGCTGATGCGCGGCACGGCCGGCACGACCACCCGCAGCACCCCGGCCGCGCGATCGCTGGCCTCGGTGCGCGCCAGGCTCGGCAGCATGTCCTCGGCGTCGAGCGCGAGGCCGTGCAGGTAGGGCAGCACGCCGAGCACC
>NZ_CADFEC010000116.1:0-504 GCF_902833195.1 Burkholderia sp. BCC1638 | reverse complement strand
TCTGTCTCATCGACAGTCGCTACAGGTTGAGTTCTCGCGTTGTGCCGTATTCCAATTGAGTCGAACATAGAGTTCGAATCATCTTGAGATACATCGATACAATCACAACCCGGATAGTTTCCACGCCCATCTCAAGACGCTTCCGCTATCCAAATTACTTACTTCTTCCAGATTGTTAAAGAACGACAGCCGATACATCCTACGTACCGCTCTGACTGGCTCAATCGCCAATGAGAAAGACTCGAATGAATCATCATTCGAATATTTTTCATTGAAGATTATCGAAAGCGGCCGGCACTATAACCGATAAAACCGCTAACAGACAGTCTTTCTGTCTTAATCAACAGCCGATAAGCGTGAGCGCTCAATTTTGCGAGATAGCTCTGGAAAGGAGGTGATCCAGCCGCACCTTCCGATACGGCTACCTTGTTACGACTTCACCCCAGTCATGAATCCTACCGTGGTGACCGTCCTCCTTGCGGTTAGACTAGCCACTTCTGGTAA
>NZ_CADFEC010000115.1:0-505 GCF_902833195.1 Burkholderia sp. BCC1638 | reverse complement strand
CGTCGATCAGGCTCGCCGAATGCGTCAGGCGCTGGTGCTCGGCGTTCACCTCGTCCCATTCGCCGGGCTGCGGCGCCAGTTTGTCGAGCTCGGCCAGTTGCCAGGCCAGCTTCTCGCGTTCGAGCTGCAGCTCGCGCTCGTGCGTCTGGGCCACCTCGATATGGTGCAGCGCGTCGCGCCAGGCGCGCCAGCCGCGCGCCACCACGGCCGCGTCGGCGCTCAGGCCCGCATGCGTGTCGAACAGCTCGCGCTGCGCGTCGGGCCGCATCAGCAACTGGTGGGCATGCTGGCCATGCACGTCGACCAGCATCTCGCCGAGCTCGCGCAGTTGCGAGAGCGTCGCGCTGGTGCCGTTGATGAAGGCGCGTGAGCGGCCGTTGGCGTCGATCACGCGGCGCAGCATGACGCTGTCCTCGGCCTCGAAGGCATGCGCGTCGAGCCATTGCGCGACGCGGTCGTGCGGCGTGAATTCGGCGGACAGGTCGGCGCGCTGGCAGCCGGTGCG
>NZ_CADFEC010000114.1:0-505 GCF_902833195.1 Burkholderia sp. BCC1638 | reverse complement strand
AATTCGCGCGCGCCTTGCCCATCACTTCCGGTTGCCGGTCGTCGGTCGGCTGGCCGGACTGCAAGGCACCTTGCGACACACCCACATGGTCGACCACCTGGGTGATCGTGATCGCCAGCTGGCTGGTGTCCACCGTGAATTCATGCGCTTCGCCATGCGCGCTGCTGTTGCCGGCCCGGTCCGTCACCGTCGTCGACAGGCGATGCGGGCCGTCCGCCAGCGCCTGCGGGAAACGGAAGGTCCAGTTGCCGTCCTCGCCCGCCACGGTCGAACCGATCACCTTGCCGCCGTCGTGGATCGTCACGGTCGCTCCCGCTTCGGCACGGCCGGTATAGATCGGCGAGGCGTCGTCCGTCGTCGCGCCGTTGGCGATCGGCCCCGTCACGTCACCCACGCCATCCATCAGGACCTCGTTCATCGAGGCGGCGGGCGGCGTGGTGTCGACCACGATCGGGTATTCACCGGTCTGCGAGGTCCCGCCGCCGTTGGGCGCCGGCGCGGATAC
>NZ_CADFEC010000113.1:0-505 GCF_902833195.1 Burkholderia sp. BCC1638 | reverse complement strand
GCTGAAGGACGGCAAGGTGGTGCCCTACCCCGACGCCGAGGTCAATCGCGCCGATCCGCATCGCCCCGCCGGCAGCTTCCTCAGCGTGCAGAGCGTGGTGGCCGACGGCCAGGGCCGGCTGTGGGTGCTCGACACGGCCGCGCCGAATTTCGCGAACCCGCTGGCCGGCGGCGCGAAGCTGGTCGCGATCGACCTGAAGACCAACCGCATCGTGAAGACCATCGTGTTCCCGGCCGAGGTGATGCGCGCGCGCACCTACGTGAACGACGTGCGCTTCGACTTCCGCGTCGGCCGTGCCGGGGTGGCCTATGTGACGGATTCCTCGTTGAGCGGCACGGGCGGCATCATCGTGGTCGATCTCGCCAGCGGCAGCGCGCTGCGCCGTCTCACGGGCGACCCTTCGACCTCGGCCGATCCGACATTCTCGCCGGTGTTCGACGGCGAGACCATGAAGCTGCGCCAGGCCGACGGCAGCAGCACGCCGCTGGCGATCGCCTCGGACGGC
>NZ_CADFEC010000112.1:0-514 GCF_902833195.1 Burkholderia sp. BCC1638 | reverse complement strand
CGTCGATGGCCCGACGGTTGTCGTCGATCGCCTGCTGCCGCCCGAGCGCCGTCGATGCCGGGAACATGCCGCCACGGCAATAGCCGGACAACACGATGCCGGTTTCCCGCAGAAGCCGGGCAACGCTTGCGCTCCCCACCGCCGCGACCTGATCGCGCCAGGGCGAGATCGCGCGAATCTGGCGCCGGCCGCATTCCTCGATGATTCGATCGAGCGGCCATTGCCGGACCGTGGCCGTATTAATGGACAGCCAGCGGTGATCCTGGGACAGATCACGCATCCCACACTCCGTTCATCGCCAGCAAGGTTTTCATGCGCGTGGCGGCGAGCTCGGGACGCTCGAGCAGGCCAGCCGCGTCCGCCAGCCGGAACAGCTCCACGAAATGCTGCAGTGAACGTGCGCTTTGCTGGCCCCCCACCATGGTGAAGTGCGGCTGATGGCCATTGAGCCAGGCCATGAAGACCACGCCCGTCTTGTAGAAGCGCGTGGGCGCGCCGAAGATGTGCCGTGCCA
>NZ_CADFEC010000111.1:0-518 GCF_902833195.1 Burkholderia sp. BCC1638 | reverse complement strand
CGCCTGACCACGGTGATCGCCGCGCGCAACGGCGTGACCGAGGCCACCTATATCGCCGAGGCGCTGATCCCGCTGATCGCCTTCGGGCTGCCGCTGAGCCCGGTGGCGGCGGGGCCGGCCGCGCCGCTGTTCAATGCGCCGCCGCGCTTCTTCGTCGACACGGCCGGCGGGCAGGTCCACAACCTGCACACGCTGATGTCGGCCTGGGCCTTCCTCGGCTACGGGCTGCTCGCGGTGCTGCTGGCCGCGCTGATCGCCTATCCGCTGGCGATGAACTACGCGCATCGCGCGGCGTCGTTCGTGGCGCGCAAGCTCTCGCACGAGGCCATCATCGCCACCTTCTCGGGGCTGATCGTGGTGATCGGCGTGTGGGAGGGCGGCCTGGCGGGGCTGGCCGTGATCCTCACGGTGGGGCTGGTGGGCGGCGTGCTGTCGAGGCTGTTCGGCTTCAATACCGGCGTGCAGTTCATGGGCTACTACGCGGCCGTGCTCGGCGTGCCGGCCTTGATGAAGCTGGT
>NZ_CADFEC010000110.1:0-520 GCF_902833195.1 Burkholderia sp. BCC1638 | reverse complement strand
CTGCGCATGCACATCGGGCCAGGTGGGAGGACGGAACGGTCCGTCGAGGCGGGATTGTCGGCAGCCGGGCGAAGCGGCTTCGCACGGGGTGCGCGGCGTGGCGCGCATCCCGTACCTTCACGTCACTGACGCGGCGGGATCGGCGCGCGTGCCGCTCCCGAGCGCCATTGCCCGCTGTGCCGCAAGCCGTCGACGAAACGCTGGCGTTCGTCGGGCGACAGCGTTTCGGCGAAATCGACCACGTTGCTCTCCACCTGGGCGCGCAGGCGCAGGTCGGCGTCGCGCGTGCGCGCGAGCGCCTCGTCCACGGCCGAGCGATCGAGCTGGGGCATGGCCAGCAGGTCGAGCACGTCGCGGCGGCCCTCGCGGGCCTCGCGCACATAGACGCGGCCGTCGCGACGGGCCGCCTTCAGCGCCTCGGCGAATTGCTGCTGCCGCTCCGGCGGCAGGCCCTCGGCGGCGAAGCGCAGCGCGGTCCTGGCGGCGGGCGCGCCGCCGACATGATGGCGGGAGAACAATT
>NZ_CADFEC010000109.1:0-520 GCF_902833195.1 Burkholderia sp. BCC1638 | reverse complement strand
CAAGCGCCATCTGTCGATCGAGGCCGGCACGGCACGGCTGCGCTTCGTGGGCAAGAGCGGCGTCGAGCACGACGTGCGGATCGACGACGCGCGGGTGCTGCCGATCGTGCGCGCCTGCGCGAAGCTGCCGGGGCGGCACCTGTTCCAGTACCTCGACGCCGAGGGCACGCGGCACGCGATCGGCCCGGCCGAGATCAACGACTACCTGCGCGAGACGGGCGGCGCCGACTTCAGCGCCAAGGACTACCGGACCTGGGCCGGCAGCGTGAATGCGCTGGCCCTGCTGCGGCGCGCCGCCTGGCTCGATGCGCGGCAGGCGCGCAAGCAGATCGTCGCCACGGTGCGCGAGGTGGCGGCGCTGCTGCACAACACGCCGGCCGTGTGCCGGAGCAGCTACATCCACCCCGTGGTGCTGGAAGCCTTCGAGACCGGCGCGCTCGCCGTGCTCGGGCCCTGCACCAAGCGGCGCGGGCTGCGCACCGACGAGATCCTGTTCGCGGGCCTGCTGACGGGCACGACG
>NZ_CADFEC010000108.1:0-530 GCF_902833195.1 Burkholderia sp. BCC1638 | reverse complement strand
TTGCTCGTGTCCACCGTGAACTCGTGCGAATCCCCTCGCTCGCTCGTGTTCCCCGCCTTGTCCGTCACCGTCGTCGACAGTCGATGCGCACCGTCCGACAGCGGCTCCGACGGCCGGAACGTCCATCGTCCGTCCTGACCCGCCACCGTCGAGCCGATCGCCTTCTCGCCGTCGTAAATCGTCACCACCGCGCCGGCCTCCGCCTTGCCGCTGTATACCGGCGTCGCGTCGTCCGTCGTCGTCCCGTTCGCGATCGGGCCCGTCACGTTACCAACGTCATCCAGCAGCGTCTCGTCCTTCGACGCATCCGGCGCAATCGTGTCCACCACGATCGAATAGTCGCCCGTCGACGGGCTCATCTTGCCGTCCGGCGACTCGGCCTTCGCGCTGAATGCGTGCTCGCCTTCCGCCAGCGGCGTCTCCGGGCGATACGACCAGCGGCCGTTGTCCCCAGCGATGACGATCCCCACCTCCTTGCCGTCCACGAATACGTGCACGGTGTGGCCCGGCTGCGCCGTGCCGCTCACCGT
>NZ_CADFEC010000107.1:0-533 GCF_902833195.1 Burkholderia sp. BCC1638 | reverse complement strand
CGTCATCCGCGCCATCTGGGCGATCACGACCGCGCACAGGGTCAGCACCGGCATCGCGTAGGCGCGCAGGAAGTCGTGCAGGCTGTCGATCGAGCCGCCGTACGAGAGCGCGGACAACCAGCGCAGCTTCACGGCGAATACCAGCACCGCCAGCGTCGCGATCAGGAACTCGGGGGTCGCGACCAGGGACAGCGTGCCGAGGCTGATCAGGCGATCGACGATCGATTCGCGCTTGACCGCCGCGAGGATGCCCAGCAGCAGTGCCGCCGGTACCGACACGATCGTGGTGATGGCCGCCAGCGTGAGCGATTTCGGCAGGCGCGAACCGATCATCTCGGCCACCGGCATGTCGCCCGACAGCGAACGGCCGAAAGCGCCGTGAAGCAAGCCCGCGAGCCAGTGCAGGTAGCGCAGGTAGGCCGGCATGTCGAGGCCGAACTGCAGGCGCAGCGCGGCAACCGTTTCGGGCGTCGCCGACTGGCCGAGCACGGGGGCGGGGATGGCTGCAACGGCCGACCTCTCCGTCTCCGCTG
>NZ_CADFEC010000106.1:0-534 GCF_902833195.1 Burkholderia sp. BCC1638 | reverse complement strand
TCAGCTCTATCAGGATCAGCAAGCGCTCGTGATGTGCGGCGCCGGGGTTCGCCATGGACTCACCAGCGAACGCCGTGGATCTCCTCCACAGCCTCACGCCCGCGGCGCCGGCCATGCCGGCCGCGCTCGTCAGGCCCAGGAAATCGCGTCGCTTCATGATGCCGCCCTCCTCGCCGCGCCGCTCGCGCGCTTCAGGTCAACTGGTAAACCGGGTCCATCAGCAGCGCGCGCAGATAGGCCGCGCCGTTCGCATCGGCATCGATCGCCGCCACCGGCGAGAGCGGCAGCACCGCGTGCTGGAGCTGCAGCTCGGCCGACAGCGTGGGCCTGGCCTGCGGCGCCGTGCCGAAGCGCGCGAGCCAGCCGTCGAGGTCGAAGCGCAGCGTCGGCGGCTTCGCCGCCATCCCGGCAACTCGCGCGGTCGGCTTCATGCTCGCAGTGGTGGAACGGAAACTGCGCTCGACGAATTGCTTGCGCGCCAGCAGGGTCGCGCTGTTGATCCACAGCGTGCCGCACGGCCAGCCCTTCACGTTG
>NZ_CADFEC010000105.1:0-548 GCF_902833195.1 Burkholderia sp. BCC1638 | reverse complement strand
GAGAGCTGCGCGGTGAGCAGCAGCGAGCCCAGCATCGGCGAGAGCGTCAGCGCGATCACGCCCGACACGAACACCGACCCCGCCAGCGTGAAGGCGAACTCCTTGAACAGCGAGCCGGTCAGCCCGCCCATCAGCCCGATCGGCGCGTAGACCGCCACCAGGGTGCCGGTCATCACGATCACCGGCATCACGATCTCGCGCGTGCCGATCAGCGCGGCGCGCACCGGCGGCTCGCCCGCCTCGATATGACGGTGGATGTTCTCGACCACCACGATCGCGTCGTCCACCACCAGGCCGATCGCCAGGACCATCGCCAGCAGGGTGAGGATGTTCAGCGAGAAGCCGAACAGCAGCATCAGCAAGGCGGTGCCGATCAGCGACAGCGGGATCGTGAGGATCGGGATCAGCACCGCGCGGAAGCTGCCGAGGAACAGGAAGATCACCACCACCACGATCACCACCGTCTCGGCCAGCGTGGTGCGCACCTCGTCGATCGAGGCGTGGATGAAGCGGGCCACGTCGAAGCCGTCGGCGATGGTGAGGCCGGC
>NZ_CADFEC010000104.1:0-572 GCF_902833195.1 Burkholderia sp. BCC1638 | reverse complement strand
AACCTCGTGTTCCTCGGTCGTAACGACAAGCAGGTCAAGGTGCGTGGCTTCCGAGTCGAACCCGGGGAGATCCAGGCGCAGCTCGCCACGCACGAAGCGGTGCGCGAGGCGATCGTCGTCGCTCGGCAGGATCCAGCAGGCAATGCTCGCTTGCTGGCCTACGTGAGCTTGCAGGACGCAGCGCCGTGTGCCGAGCTTGTTCGAGGCTTGCGCGAGCACCTTGCTGCACGACTGCCGGAATACATGGTGCCGGCTGCGTTCGTCGTGCTGGACGCCTTGCCGCTGACGCCGAACGGCAAGGTGGACCGTCGCGCGCTGCCGGAGCCGGATGACGAGGCGTTCGCGCAGGCGCAATACGAAGCGCCGCAAGGCGAAACCGAGCAGACCATCGCCGCGTTATGGGCCGAACTGCTCGGCGTCGAGCGCGTGGGCCGGCACGACAACTTCTTCGCGCTCGGCGGCCACTCGCTGCTGGCCACCCGCATGCTCGCGCGGCTGCGTGAATCATTCGGGCACGATGTGTCGATTCGCACGCTCTTCGAGGCGCCGACTGTCTCGCAATTGGCGCCGCG
>NZ_CADFEC010000103.1:0-574 GCF_902833195.1 Burkholderia sp. BCC1638 | reverse complement strand
GACCCTGCTCGGCATCGTGGGCGGCCTCTGCACCGCCTGGCTGCTGTCGGTGATCAATACCAGCCTGCATGCGCCCGAGGGCATCGGCACGAAGACGGCCGTCACCTTCGTCGCGCTCTGCCTCGTCACGCTGTTCTGCAGCGCCGTCGCCGGGATCGGCAACAGCGTCACGGGCCAGCGCATCATCGCCGCGCTGCGCAAGGACATCTCCGCGCGCATCGTCTGCGCCCCGGTGGCCGCGCTCGAACGCTACAAGACGCACCGCCTGCTCTCGACGCTGAACAGCGACGTCGAGACCGTCAGCGCCTTCACCTTCAGCTTCCCGAACTTCGCCGTCGCGGCGGCCGTCGCGGCCGGCTGCGTGGCCTACATGCTGGTGCTCTCGCCGGTGCTGTTCCTGATCGCGCTGGTGGCGATCATCGTCGGCGCGCTGATCAACCAGTACGCGAGCCTCAAGTGGGGGCAGTACTACCGCGGCGTGCGCGGCGCGCAGGACGACCTGCAGAAGCAGTACCGCGCGATCACCGAAGGCGCCAAGGAACTGCGCATCAACCGCGACCGGCGCCAGCGCGTG
>NZ_CADFEC010000102.1:0-579 GCF_902833195.1 Burkholderia sp. BCC1638 | reverse complement strand
GGTCGAGGAATTGGCCCGCGTGTAGCGATAGGCGACATTGAGCACGCGCCGCTCGCCCGGGCTGTAGCCGAAGCCGATGCTCGACTTCACCAGCTGGTTGTTGTCGGCGTTGTACTGGAAGGCCGTCTCCGACGCGAAGCCGGCGCCGAGCTTGAGCGAGGCGCCGACGATCAGGTCCGAGTGCCGCGCCTGGGTCGGCGCCTGGGTCGGGTCGAGCGTGACGCGCTGGTCGGTGAAGTAGTACTGCTGCGCGATCACGAAGCGCGCGCGCTCGTCGCCGGTGGCGGCGTCCAGGAAACGCGTGGTGAGCGCCGCGGTCAGGCGGTTCTCGTCCGAGATCCGGTCGTTGCCGACGAAGGTATTGGTGGTGAAGATCTCGGCCAGCCCGAAATCCGATTCGGCCGTGTCGAACAGCGGCGCGTCGAGCTGGTTGCGGTACGGCGTGTAGACGTAGTAGAGCCTCGGCTCCAGCGTCTGGATGAAGTCCTGCCCGAACAGGCGCACCGAGCGGTCGAACACCAGCCCGGTGTCGAACGACAGCGTCGGGATCGAGTAGGGGAAGCGCTTCGGCTTGGCCGG
>NZ_CADFEC010000101.1:0-613 GCF_902833195.1 Burkholderia sp. BCC1638 | reverse complement strand
GGGTTCGATCGTGACGATCCGCGATGGCGACACGACGCTGGGTTCGGCCACGACGGACGCGTCGGGCAAGTGGAGCTTCACGCCGGACTCGGCCCATGCGCTGACGGAAGGCAAGCATGCGCTGATTGCGCAGTCGAAGGACATATCCGGCGCGCAAAGCGCGCCGTCGCAGCCGTACGAGTTGAACATCGACTTGACGCCGCCGGGCAAGCCGTCGCTCGAGGAAGTCATCGACAACGCCGGCAACGAGACCGGGCCGCTGCATCCGCACGATACGACCGACGATGCGCAGCCGACGCTGCGAGGCACGGCCGAGCAGAACAGCATTGTCATGATCTATGACGTCGCGAACGGCACGAAGGTACTGCTGGGCAGCACGCGGGCGGATGCGGACGGCCAATGGTCGTTCCGGCCCGCTTCGTCGTTGCCGGAAGGGACGCACACGCTGTCGGTGATCGCGAAGGATGCCGCTGGCAATGAAAGCGCGTCGAGCGACGGCTTTGATTTCACGCTGCAGGTGGGCGGGGTGCCGAGCGCACCGTCGATCACGGGCGTGTTCGACGCGGTCGAGCCGCAGGTGGGCAATGTCGCGCCGAACGGCGAGACGAACGAC
>NZ_CADFEC010000100.1:0-642 GCF_902833195.1 Burkholderia sp. BCC1638 | reverse complement strand
CAGCCGGCGACGTGGTGGCCCGCGCCCTGCAGGAACAGGCCCAGGCGCATCTGGCGGCGCGGCGAGTGCGGCCCGGCGTCGATATTGGTCTGAAGTATCGAGACACTGAAGCAGAATCGTCGCGCGCACAAGCCCGAAAAGCCGCTTTGCATTTCGTTTCGACGCGCATATCGATATTCCGTGTCGGCTTGCTGGATGGTTGCGTGTGCAATCGCCTGGATTGTTGAAAGCGGCGTAATTCCGTGCTCGGAAATACGCCCGAATTCCTCACATCAATATGCGGAAATATCGTTTGTGCCGGGCCGGGCGCGTCGATAAAGTCTCCCCCGGTCCTTGCCGGCGTGCCGCCGGTATTCAGGATGTCTTAGAAAAATCTCGCGTGCCATTGCACGATGGCTTTCGCCCGGCGTCTCGTGATCCGGACGCGCGGAGAAGACGCGAATCAGAGGGGGCGGGCGGGCCCGGTGTCGTCACGAGCGGCGCCGGGCCGGTCAGCCGAGGGTCGTTCGGCCGATAGACAAGATAAACATGAACTCGCACGACAAGATATCCCGCGTGACCGGGTGGGGCGCGGCTGCGCTCTGCCTGTCGATCTCGCTCGCCAGCGCCGTGCCGGCGCTGGCCCGGCAAACCGTGGTCGCG
>NZ_CADFEC010000099.1:0-645 GCF_902833195.1 Burkholderia sp. BCC1638 | reverse complement strand
CGAAGACATCGACTACGACGCCGCCGAGAAACTGGCGAACGAACACAAGCCGAAGCTGATCGTCGCGGGCGCGTCGGCATTCGCGCTGAAGATCGACTTCGAGCGTCTGGCGAAGATCGCGAAGTCGGTCGGCGCGTACCTGATGGTCGACATGGCGCACTACGCGGGCCTGATCGCGGCGGGCGTGTATCCGAACCCGGTGCCGCACGCGGACTTCGTGACGACGACGACGCACAAGAGCCTGCGCGGCCCGCGCGGCGGCGTGATCCTGATGAAGGCCGAGTACGAGAAGCAGATCAACTCGGCGATCTTTCCTGGCATCCAGGGCGGCCCGCTGATGCACGTGATCGCGGCGAAGGCGGTGGCGTTCAAGGAAGCGCTGTCGCCGGAGTTCAAGGCTTACCAGGAGAAGGTGGTCGAGAACGCGCGCGTGCTGGCTGAAACGCTGGTCAAGCGCGGGCTGCGGATCGTGTCGGGCCGTACGGAAAGCCACGTGATGCTGGTGGACCTGCGCGCGAAGAACATCACGGGCAAGGCGGCGGAAGCGGCGCTGGGCGCGGCACACATCACGGTGAACAAGAACGCGATCCCGAACGATCCGGAAAAGCCGTTCGTGACGAGCGGGATCCGTCTGGGTTCGCCGGC
>NZ_CADFEC010000098.1:0-650 GCF_902833195.1 Burkholderia sp. BCC1638 | reverse complement strand
TCCCAGTGCGATTGCGCGTGACGTTCCGGATTCATCGCGACGAAGCCCGTGTGCTGCAGGAAGCCCGGATACACGTGGCGGCCTTCGCCCGGATAGTTCGCGGGCACCGTGTGGATCACGTTGTTCTCGAACCACGCGGTCGAGTGCTGCGTCGCGAGCGAGTTCACCGACGTCGGGCTGCGGCGCGCGTCGATCGGGCCGCCCATCATCGTCATCGTGAGCGGCGTGTCCTCGCCGCGGCTCGCCATCAGCGAGATCGCCGCGAGCACCGGCACGGTCGGCTGGCACACGGAAATCACGTGCAGGTTGCGCGCGCCGATGTGGCGGATGAATTCCTGGATATACGCGATGTAGTCGTGCAGGTGGAACGGGCCGACCTCGACCGGCACCATCCGCGCGTCGATCCAGTCGGTGATGTACACCTTGTGATCCTGCAGCAGCGTGCGCACGGTGTCGCGCAGCAGCGTCGAGTGGTGGCCCGACAGCGGCGCGCAGACCAGCACGACCGGCTCGTCCTTCAATTGCGTGACGGCATCGGCGTCGTCCGAATAGCGTTTGAAGCGCAGCAGCCGGCAGAACGGCTTCTCGACGATCGTCTGCTCGACGATCGGGATGTTGTGGCCGTCCTTGACGATCTGATGAATGTTGAA
>NZ_CADFEC010000097.1:0-663 GCF_902833195.1 Burkholderia sp. BCC1638 | reverse complement strand
GCGTCGAGTTGACTGACGCCCTGGGAGAGTTGGAGGCGCGTGGCGGCATCCTTGCGCGCCTTGGCGTCGAGATCCTTCACCACCAGCGCGTAGACGGCATCGTCGAGCGTCGGGTGCGGATAGATCTGCCGCGTCAGCGCCAGCAGCACCGCGCCCTGGTGCGTGTCCAGGCCCTGCAGCTCCAGGGCCCAGACCCGGCTCGGCGCCAGCGCCGCCAGCGACGAGGACAGCGCCAGCGTGCCGATCAGCACGCCGCTTCCCTTGAGCAGCTCGCGGCGCGTGAGCGCGATACGCCGCGGGCCTTCCGCTTCGGCCGGCCCCTGGCGGGCGATGCCGATGGTTTTGCCTTTCATGTGCGTCTCCTTGATTGCGGGCACGGTGTTGCTTGTCGTTGGTCTTGTTCTGATGCGGTGATGCGGTGATGCGGGCCGGCTTGCCGATCAGCGGTAGTGGCCGTGTCGTTCCAGTACCTCGATCTTGTAGCCGTCCGGATCCTCGATGAAGAAGAAGCTGGCGATCAGTTCGCCCTGGCCGTCGCGGAACTCCTTGAGATCCCTCGGCTGCATGCCGAGCGAGATCAGCCGCGCGCGCTCGCCGGCCGCGTCGGCCACCACGAAGGCGACATGGCCGTAGCCGTCGCCATGCGTGTAGGCCGGCTCGCGG
>NZ_CADFEC010000096.1:0-673 GCF_902833195.1 Burkholderia sp. BCC1638 | reverse complement strand
CGTGCGGTCGACCTCGACGTCGATGGCGGGCTCGTCGCCGGGCTGCTGGATGCGCGCGTCGACCAGCCCCGGCACGCCGCGCAGTTGCGCGAGCAACTGGTTGGCCACCCGACGATTGGCGTCGAGCCGGTTGCCGACGATCTGGATGTCGATCGGCGAGGGCAGCCCGAAGTTGAGGATCTGGCTGACGATGTCGGCCGGCAGGAAGGCGAAGCCGACGCCGGGAAAGGCGGTGGCCAGCGTGTTGCGCAGGCGCGCGACGTAGCCGGCTGTCGGTGCGTGGCCCGCTTTCAGCGTGATCAGCACGGTGGCGTCCTGGGTGCCGATCGCGCCGCTCGAGTCGTAGCTGAGGTTGATGCCGCTGACCGGCACGCCGATATCGTCGAGCACCGAGGCGATCTGCGCGGGCGGTATCACGCTGCGGATCTTCGCTTCCACCTCGTCGGCGAGCCGCGCGGTCTGTTCGATCCGCGTGCCGGTCGGCGCGCGCAGGTGCAGGCGGATCTCGCCGGTGTCGACGGCCGGAAAGAAGTCGCGGCCGGCGAAGGCGAACAGCGAGGAGGACGCGAGACAGGCCAGCACGAAGCCGGCGATCACCGCGCGGCGATGGCGGATCGCCCCGTCGAGCAGGCTCCGGTAACGCGCGCGGACCATGTCGAAGCGGTGCTCGAAG
>NZ_CADFEC010000095.1:0-680 GCF_902833195.1 Burkholderia sp. BCC1638 | reverse complement strand
ACGCCAAGCAGTCCTCCGCATCCTGATCGTGATCACCTTCGCTATAATCCATTGACCGCGCAACACCACCTTCCAAACTGATCACGTTCGCCGAAACGCCTGATCACCATCACCGAAATCCGCATGCCGGTGGCTACATCGACTGCTACAGTGGACGCCATGACGGTGCGAACAGACCAGGGCCCCGAATTTACGAGCCGCGCGCTTGACCAGTGGGCGTATGCGAACGGCATCACGCTGAAGTTGATTCAGGCGGGCAAGCCAACGCAGAATGCGTACATCGAATCGTTCAACGGCAAGTTCCGCGACGAATGCCTTAACGAGCACTGGTTCACGACGCTCGCGCACGCTCGGGCTGTCATCGCGGCATGGCGTCAGGGCTACAACGAGCAAAGGCCGCACAGCGCACTGAACTACTTGCGCCGTCAGAGTTTGCGGCGAAACATCGGGCAACCGCGGATACTCCTGCCGCTTTCCAGGAGTTGGTTTAAAGGGACTTTGCTAGAAGCCCATTGGCCCTATTGATGGGGGCACGTCAGGTGTTAGAAGTGCCTTGCCGAACCGGCCCGAGTCGCCTCCCTGGCTGGAGATTGCAGCGAATCAGCGGGTGATTGGTCCGGGATGATGGAAAGCGGTGGATTCCGGCGACGCGCTTGAGCAGCAAACGGAGAGGTTCGATT
>NZ_CADFEC010000094.1:0-681 GCF_902833195.1 Burkholderia sp. BCC1638 | reverse complement strand
GTCGTTCGTCTCGCCGTTCGGCGCGACATTGCCCACCTGCGGCTCGACCGCGTCGAACACGCCCGTGATCGACGGTGCGCTCGGCACCCCGCCCACCTGCAGCGTGAAATCAAAGCCGTCGCTCGGCTCGCTTTCGTTACCCGAAATATCGCGTGCAACAGCCGTCAGTTCGTGCTGCCCTTCGGTCAGCGGCGAACCGGGCCGGAACGACCAGTGGCCGTCCGCATCCGCCTGCGTGCTGCCCAGCAGCACCTTCGCGCCAAACGCCGTGTCGTAGATCAGCACTACGCTGTTCTTTTCGGCCGTGCCCTTGAGCATCGGTTGCGTATCGTCGGTCGTATCGTGCGGCTTCAGCGGCCCGGTCACGTTACCGACGTTATCAATCACTTCTGCAATCGACGGTCTAGCCGGCGCCGACGTATCGACGGTGACGTTGAACGACTCGCTTGCGCCGCTTTCATTGCCCGCCGCGTCCCGCGCCGTCACCGTGAAATCATGCTCGCCATCCGCGAGCGGGGTGCCCGGCGTGAACGACCAGCCGCCCGCCGCGTTCGCGACGGTCGAGCCGATCGCCTTGCCGCCGTCGTAGATCGTCACCACCGCGCCCGGCTCCGCCGAGCCCTTCAGCGTCGGCGTCGTATCGTCCGTCGTCCCGTGGTTCACGATCGGGCCCTGCACCGC
>NZ_CADFEC010000093.1:0-681 GCF_902833195.1 Burkholderia sp. BCC1638 | reverse complement strand
GGACCGCTCGGTAGATGATAGGTGTGCTGCGCCGCTTGTTGCGCATCGGCCGCGGACACCATGAAAGTCTGGGCAACCGCCATCGCGATCGCCATTGCCGCAACATTGCGAGCCATACCCTTGCCGTTCAACTTGATCCCCACGATGACACCCATCCCCTAGTCGGTTGTATTTCGGCAAAACGCCTGTCTTGTCCCACATGAACGAAGGTCGAGAAGCGGCGGACCGCAACGGCATGCCCTTGCGCCCCTTCACTCCCGGCTTCGCTCGAGGCCGCTGGCTACAGCAGGCTTGCCTGCCCCTCACCCACACGAAAAAGTCTAGCGATCCTGCTCGGAATGCTTTTTTGAAAGAATTCGTCTTTCGCGCCATTTGCGGTTTTTTATTCCCGCCGAACGCCCCGCCCTTGAAAATTCCATCCGCGTGCGAATTCCGCAGACCAGGAAATCAACAAACGTAATCGAGCGGCAGCCTCGTCGTATGCTTGATGGTCTCCATCGAGAAACTCGAGCTCACGTCGAAGATCTCCAGCTCGCTGATCAGGCGCTTGTAGACGCCGTCGTACGCGGCGATGTGCGGAACGACCACCTTCAGCAGATAGTCGATATGGCCGCTCATGCGGTACACCTCGATGACCTCGGGGATGCCGGCGACCACCTCGCAGAAACGCCTGAGCCAGGC
>NZ_CADFEC010000092.1:0-698 GCF_902833195.1 Burkholderia sp. BCC1638 | reverse complement strand
TCAAGGATCGGGCGATGAGCGTACGGGCGGCCTGTGAGGCGTTTGGCGTGAGCGAGTCCTGCTACCGCTACCAGGCAAAGCGCTGCCCGGAAAACGGGGTGATCGCCGAGTGGCTTGTGAAACTCACGCATAACCAGCGCAACTGGGGCTTTGGCCTATGCTTCCTGTACCTGCGCAACGTGAAGGGCTTCGTATGGAATCACAAACGCGTTTATCGCATCTATCGCGAACTGGAACTGAATCTGCGGATCAAGCCACGCAAACGACTGATGCGTGAGCAACCGGAACCGCTGGCCGTGCCGCAGGCACTGAACGAGTGCTGGTCAATGGATTTCATGCACGATCAGCTTGCCGATGGGCGTAGCATCCGGCTGTTCAACGTGATTGACGACTTCAACCGGGAAGGCCTGTGCATCGAGGTGGACTTCTCGTTGCCGGCGCTACGTGTTATCCGGTCCCTGGATCAGGTGATCGAATGGCGCGGCAAGCCGCTGAAGATCCGCTGCGGCAACGGACCTGAATATGTCAGCGATGCGCTCAGGGACTGGGCCGCTCGACGCGGCATCGTTCTGCAGTTTATCCAGCCCGGCAAGCCACAACAGAACGCGTACATCGAGCGTTACAACAAAACGGTTCGATACGACTGGCTCGCCCATTACCTCTTCGAGACCGTGGCCGACGTTCAGGAGTATGCGACG
>NZ_CADFEC010000091.1:0-707 GCF_902833195.1 Burkholderia sp. BCC1638 | reverse complement strand
TTACCAGAAGTGGCTAGTCTAACCGCAAGGAGGACGGTCACCACGGTAGGATTCATGACTGGGGTGAAGTCGTAACAAGGTAGCCGTATCGGAAGGTGCGGCTGGATCACCTCCTTTCCAGAGCTTCTCGCAAAGTTGAGCGCTCACGCTTATCGGCTGTAAATTTAAAGACAGACTCAGGGGTCTGTAGCTCAGTCGGTTAGAGCACCGTCTTGATAAGGCGGGGGTCGTTGGTTCGAATCCAACCAGACCCACCATTGTCTGGCGGTAGGTACCTGAGGCAAATCTGTACTCATGGGGGCATAGCTCAGCTGGGAGAGCACCTGCTTTGCAAGCAGGGGGTCGTCGGTTCGATCCCGTCTGCCTCCACCAATCTTCAATGACAAGCGTTCGAGATGCTCGAGTGTTTGTCATTGGCGATTGAGCCAGTCAGAGCGGTACGGAGTACGTATCGGCTGTCGTTCTTTAACAATCTGGAAGAAGTAAGTAATTTGGATAGCGGAAGCGTCTTGAGATGGACGTGGAAACTATCCGGGTTGTGATTGTATCGATGTATCTCAAGATGATTCGAACTCTATGTTCGACTCAATTGGAATACGGCACAACGCGAGAACTCAACCTGTAGCGACTGTCGATGAGACAGACTCGTTATAGGGTCAAGCGAACAAGTGCATGTGGTGGATGCCTTGGCGATCACAGGCGATGAA
>NZ_CADFEC010000090.1:0-780 GCF_902833195.1 Burkholderia sp. BCC1638 | reverse complement strand
CGGTGTCGGTCAACTCGCGCGTGTCGGGCCAACAACAGGCTCTTTTGCATTGGAAACGCGCCGAAAGCGCTACGCAAGAGCCAGTGCAGACCCTCGTCCAGGCTCCTGTTCCATTGGAAAGCGCTGGCGCGGCATTCCTTGCAATCTCTGACACTGTGTTGGCAACTATTTCGGTAGTTTACGGCGTGAGAGACCATCATTCCGCACGCTAACACGAACGAAAAAGAATCGCGAAAGCTCGGCAGCATTGGTTTCGGCTGGTGAGCATTTCCGCGCTTGCGTGAAACGTTCCGTATCTACTCGTTCGACGTTCGAAAGGAGCGTCTGCCGCATCCATGAATAAGAACCAATATCGTCTGGTATTCAGCCGCATCCGGGGTATGTTGATCGCAGTCGAAGAGACTGCCAGTTCGTCGGGCAAGGCGAGCAGTGGGGAAACCGTCCGGGGCGCTGGAGATAGTTTGCGGCTTGCGGTGGCGCAATTCGCGCTGCGTCACGCAGCGTTCGCGGCGCTGATCGTCTCCGGGGTTGCGCCGATGTGGGTCAATGCACAGGTGGTGGGTGCCGGCGCGAATGCACCGTCAGTCATCCAGACGCAAAACGGTCTTCAGCAAGTCAACATTACCAAGCCGAGCGGCGCGGGCGTGTCGCTGAATGTTGATTTCCACCGAGTCTTAACCCACCGATTTCATCTAAATCTGACCCACCCCGAGACAGCGTAGTACATCTATTCCGGTGTGGATAACTCTTCGTTACCTGCTGGTTTTGCCGCTCTTTTTC
>NZ_CADFEC010000089.1:0-835 GCF_902833195.1 Burkholderia sp. BCC1638 | reverse complement strand
TCATGGTCATCGGGATCATCCCCAAACACCCTGCCTGAAAAACTAGCAGGATAGGTTGATTGCCCGGCTCAGTTTTCAGTCGGCGCGATCCCTACAAGTGGCTCAATTTCCGGTCGGCGTAAACATATAGGTGGCCACCCGGCGACTCAGCCCCAGATAACAACATGCCTTGCGTTGCGAGAGACCCCGCCGAGTCAGGACTTCCAGCGCTTCGCGCCGGCCCGTTGGGGTGCTCATTTTTTTCGGCTGAATTCCTTCAGACCGTCGATGACCAGCAATTGCTCGGCAATCAGGCGCTTGAGCCGCTCGTTCTCCGATTCCAGATCCTTGAGCCGACGGGCGTCGGCCACATCCATGCCGCCGAACCTGTTGCGCCAACGATAGAACGTCTGTTCCGAGATGTTGTGGCGCTTGCACAGGTCCTTCACCGGCTCGTCCCGGCTCTCGACCTCGCGCAAGATCCGGATGATCTGCTCGTCGGTAAATCGCTTCTTCATCGAGTTCTCCTTGCCTCTAGGATAAAAGAGAACTCACTTGCCAGATGGCTACAAGAAACGTCTCAGGTCAGGGGGATTTTTGCCGGAAAGTGACATTTTTCGACGATCATCGAGCAACGTCGAGCATCATCGGCCATTACAGCACCTTTGCCACCTTGCACTCGCCATTCCGCTCGCATTTCCATCGCGCCAATGCAAAAACCCCCGCCTTTTGGGCGGGGGTTCTTGGCTTGAGGGAGCCTGACGATTACCTACTTTCACACGGGAATCCGCACTATCATCGGCGTAGAGTCGTTTCACGGTCCTGTTCGGGATGGGAAGGGGTGGGACCGACTCGC
>NZ_CADFEC010000088.1:0-845 GCF_902833195.1 Burkholderia sp. BCC1638 | reverse complement strand
CGTCAGCAATCGCGACCACGGCACGAGCTTCTCCATCTCTTCCAGGAAACGCTGGCGCCGAGTCATGCGCTTCTTGCCCGTGCTTTCCGCTTCCGCAAAGCTCATTTGCCGTTTCATCGTCGTGGACCCGTTCCGTGAACTATCTTCTACAACGTCCTCGGCTGCGTCAGCGATGACCACAGAGCCGGATAAATCAGTGTTTCCCTAGGGTAGAAAGGCATTCAGCCGCTGCCGTGTCGGCTTCCGATCGTCCTTGGCGCTAACCGAGGTACGGACCACATCGTGAAACGCTTCGTCTTCGACGCTGGGCACGTAGACCACTGAAAGGTCGCGGCAGGTAGCAATCGCACCAGCATGATCCCGTCGCGACGATCAGCCTTCCTCCATTCTCCCGGCTTCGCAGGAATCAAGGACGGCGCGCACACCATGCAGACGCAACCCTTCTGCGCGAGTTGTCGGTAAAGCTCATAGCCGAACGGGCCAGCCTCGTATACGCACGCTGATGCATCGGGCGTTCGAATGCAGGGGCTTTCATAACCGATCGATAGCCATCCAGATCGTATAGATCTCGCCAAGCAGTTCGACCAAGCTCGCGCCGAACGCATAGGCGATTGTGATCAAGTCCTTATGGGCATCGAGACCGACAGACAGCGTGCCATCGTCTTCCATGCTGACTGCCACGGTGCAAATCGCCGCGTGCGGTCCTGACCACACCATGCGTGCGGATTTCGGTGATGGTGATCAGGCGTTTCGGCGAACGTGATCAGTTTGGAAGGTGGTGTTGCGCGGTCAATGGATTATAGCGAAGGTGATCACGATCAGGATGCGGAGGACTGCTTGGCGTT
>NZ_CADFEC010000087.1:0-859 GCF_902833195.1 Burkholderia sp. BCC1638 | reverse complement strand
AGCCCTCGTCACGCCAGAAATCGATTCGCATACGTTCTTCAGGTTGAAGTTGTTGGTACGTTCTCTTTGCCATTCGCGGACATTACCGGATGGCGAGAGTGTTGCACTTCAGATTTGAGGCCGCCCAGATGTGGGCGAAATTCAAAGTTCGCCGTGCGAATTGCCCTCAGACACAAGAAGGCCCGCTTCGAGCGGGCTTCATTTCTAACCGATGTAGTGCGGTCTTTTATTCCGAATAGCCTTCGAAACCTCCGAAATTGTATCGAGGCAATATCGCACAAATTTGTCGTCGACCTCGATCAAGGTCGCAACTTCTCCTGCATCGAACTCGTTAAAGAAATTCTGTCCATGCAATTTCACACGAAACGGAAGCTGGCCAGCTTTCGCGCAGAGGGGCTATAGCTCTTTCCTCGGCCGTGCTTCAAGACATTAATTGCGAAGTACAAGTCTTCGAATCGCTCATTTAGGTCTGTCATTCCGGCCTGGCTAATAATGGCCTTTGCCTCTTTGAATCCGTCCGCAACGGCCAGTCCGTCCTGCAACCGAGCCTCAAAAATTGAAAAGACACCGACCACATGAATTGCCCTTTCAAGCTGTACCGCTTGCAGCGTTTTGATATGTGTCGTAGCGGCGCTTGTCTGCAGTGCCGCCGTAGCCGCCTTCGAAACTTCCTCCAGCATTGAAAGTATGAACTCTGTGTTTCTCAGTGCTAGTTCGGCGTAGCTGTGCATTTCTGTTGATGTCCGCACAGAACTGACCCACTAGAGCTGAAAATTTTCATCGAATTTTGACCCACGTGATTGAATGCCCTGCTCAATCTTTGAGCAGGGGATACAAAGGTGATCACGGTGGGCATATT
>NZ_CADFEC010000086.1:0-930 GCF_902833195.1 Burkholderia sp. BCC1638 | reverse complement strand
ATGACGGACGTAGTGATCGTATCGGCCGCGCGGACCGCGGTCGGCAAATTCGGCGGCTCGCTCGCGAAGATCGCGGCACCGGAGCTGGGCGCGACGGTGATTCGCGCGGTGCTGGAGCGTTCGGGCGTGAAGCCCGAGCAGGTGAGCGAAGTGATCATGGGCCAGGTGCTGGCGGCGGGCTCGGGGCAGAACCCGGCGCGCCAGTCGCTGATCAAGGCCGGCCTGCCGAACGCGGTGCCGGGCATGACGATCAACAAGGTGTGCGGCTCGGGCCTGAAGGCGGTGATGCTGGCGGCGAACGCGATCGTGGCGGGCGACGCGGACATCGTGATCGCGGGCGGCCAGGAAAACATGAGCGCGGCGCCGCACGTGCTGCCGGGCTCGCGCGACGGGTTCCGGATGGGCGACGCGAAGCTGGTCGACACGATGATCGTCGATGGCCTGTGGGACGTGTACAACCAGTACCACATGGGCATCACGGCAGAGAACGTTGCGAAGGAATACGGGATCACGCGTGAGGAGCAGGACGCGTTCGCGGCGCTGTCGCAGAACAAGGCGGAAGCCGCGCAGAAGGCCGGGCGCTTCGATGCCGAGATCGTGCCGGTGTCGATTCCGCAGCGCAAGGGCGAGCCGCTGCAGTTCGCGACCGACGAGTTCGTGCGTCACGGCGTGACGGCGGAATCGCTGGCGGGGCTGAAGCCGGCGTTCTCGAAGGACGGCTCGGTGACGGCGGCGAACGCGTCGGGGCTGAACGACGGCGCGGCGGCGGTGCTGGTGATGTCGGCGCAGAAGGCGGCGGCGCTCGGCCTGACGCCGCTCGCGCGGATCAAGGCATACGCGAACGCGGGCGTGGATCCGAGCGTGATGGGCATGGGTCCGGTGCCGGCATCGCGCCGCTGCCTGGAGCGAGCGGGCTGGACGCCGGGCGAC
>NZ_CADFEC010000085.1:0-946 GCF_902833195.1 Burkholderia sp. BCC1638 | reverse complement strand
GATGATCGCTCGTTTCGGAAACCGGTGATCAGCGATCACCTTCGACCGAAACGGCCGATCACCATCAATCGGAACCACTGATCACGTTCAACCGAAATCGCTGATCACGTTCGCCGAAATACGCAGATACCAACAGGCGTATCGGCGTAGGCTCGATCAGTCGAAGGCCGGTGCCGTGCGGAACGTTGCTGTGCCGCCGGAAGCAAAAATATTTGGAGATTTGGAGATAGACGGTTGTATCGGCCTGTAAGCCTTGTCTGGTAAGGCTGTGGTTATCTCCAAGTCTATCTCCAAAGTACACATTTTCTTGGAGATAAAGTTGGAGACAGATTGCTGAGCTATGGCGTCCGCACGACGACGTTGAGAGTTGCCCCGCCTGCTGGAACGCTGCGCGCAAAGAACGCCCCGCGCGCCCACACCCCCGAGCCGGCGTTACGCTAGAAAGTTACTTTGCAACCGTCGCATCACGTCAGTGATTGGCACGAGCAAGCGCGGCATAATCGCGACAAGATTGGTGAGTCGGGGACTGAGATGTGCAAGTCCAGACCTGATCTCTCAGTCGGAGGCAGATCAGGTCTGAGATTGCGTGGACGTCACCTCATCAAGGGCCGTGATCGACCCGGAACTGCCGTTCGAGCTCCCCCGCCCATAACGACAGCTTCCAAGATACAACCGCCACTCGTTCGATCGAGTTGGCCAGCGGGTCATCAGCCCTTGTTGGGCCCGGAAGGTAAGCAGCTAATATCTTGATATCCCTTGCAACAAATGGGCATCAATCATGAATCTGCCTTACGAAAAGATAACTATCGGTGGGAAAGACATGTCCGCGCCGACGGAATTTTGAGCCACCGGGCCGATTGGATTTTGAGCCGGGGTGGAGACCGGTCTATAGCAGGACCGGTTGTGGATAAGTGTATGGGTTTCCGGGGTCGTTGTCCTCCTGCGT
>NZ_CADFEC010000084.1:0-971 GCF_902833195.1 Burkholderia sp. BCC1638 | reverse complement strand
GGCATATCTCAGCGTCGTCGCCAACGCCCAGGAGATCGCACGCCACGAACGCAGCTTCGAGCGGCACATGACCTTCTACGATTGGCGCCACTACGTCACGCTGGTCGAGCGCAAACCCGGCGCACTGCGCAACGGCGCACCGTTCATCACGATGCCGCAGCCGCTGCAACTGCTGCAGCGGCATCTGCTGAAACACCCGGGCGGCGATCGCGTCATGACGCAGGTGCTCGCCGCGGTGCGCGAACACGGGCTCGATGCGGTGCTGCTCGCCGTACAGGCTGCGCTGGATTCAGGACGCCCCAGCGCAGAGCACGTCCTGAACGTGCTGAGCCGGCTGAAGGCGCCCGTCACGAATGGCAGCCTCGCCACGACGAAACTCCAGCTCAAGGAAGAGCCCGCGGCCGACGTGAGCCGTTACGAGACGCTGCGCGCCAACCCACCGGAGGACCGTCATGTCTAACGACATCGCCGCCCAACTCAAGGGGCTCAAACTGCATGGCATGGCGAGCACGTGGCCGGAGCTGCTCGCACAGTCGCGTCACACTGACTTCGAGCCGGAGCGCTTCATGAAGCAGCTGCTGATGGCTGAAACCGCCGAACGGCAGGTGCGCTCGATCGCCTACCAGATGACCGCCGCTCGCTTCCCGGCACACCGCGACCTGAAGGGCTTCGACTTCGCGCAGGCACACGTCGACGAAGCGCTGGTGCGCGAACTGAGCGAGCTGTCGTTCCTCGCAAGCGCGCACAACGTCGTGTTCATCGGTGGTCCGGGCACCGGCAAGACGCACCTCGCCTCAGCGATCGGAATCGAAGCCGTACAGCGCCACGGCAAGCGCGTGCGCTACTTCTCGACCGTCGAGCTGACCAACGCCCTGGAGCAGGAGAAGTCCATCGGCAAACAAGGCCAGATCGCCCACAAGCTGATGTACGTCGACCTGGTGATCCTCGACGAACTGGGCTATCTGCCGTTC
>NZ_CADFEC010000083.1:0-1008 GCF_902833195.1 Burkholderia sp. BCC1638 | reverse complement strand
CGCGACGGCCAGGAGCTTGCCGAACGAGGGGCCGGCCACCAGCCACTGCATGGCCGGATAGGCGGTGAACACGGTCAGCAGCGTGAAGGCGAGCATCACCGGGCGGCGGCCGAAGCGGTCCGACACGGCGCCCGAGATCGGCAGCCAGACGAAGTTCGAGATGCCCACGCAGGCCGTCACCAGCAGCGCGTCGAACGAGGACATCTTCAGCACCACCTTGCCGAAGGTCGGCGTGTAGGCGGTGATCAGGTAGAACGAGGTGGTGGTCATGATCACCAGGCCCATGCCGGCGAGGATCAGCCCGAAGTTGGCGAAGATCGCGCGGGTGATCTCGCCGATGCCCGGATGGTGCTTGCGCGCCACGAACTCGTCGGATTCCTGCAGGGTGCGGCGGATGTAGAACAGGAACGGCACGATCAGGCAGCCGATCACGAAGGGCACGCGCCAGCCCCTGCTGGTCATCTCCTGGGCCGGCACCACCGAGTTCAGCAGCACGCCGAGCGAGGCCGCGAACACCACCGCCACCTGCTGGCTGGCCGACTGCCAGGAGCAGTAGAAGCCGCGGTTGCCCTTGGTGGCGATCTCGGACAGGTAGACCGACACGCCGCCCAGCTCGACCCCGGCCGAGAAACCCTGCAGCAGGCGTCCGAGCAGCACCAGGATCGGCGCGAGCATGCCGATGGTGCTGTAGCCAGGCACGGTGGCCACCGCCAGCGTGCCGAGCGCCATCAGGCCCAGAGTCAGGATAAGGCCCTTGCGGCGGCCGTGATGGTCGATGTAGGCGCCCAGCACGATCGCGCCGACCGGCCGGATCAGGAAGCCCGCGCCGAACACCGACAGCGCCAGCATCAGCGAGGCGAACGCGTCGCCGCTCGGAAAATAAGTCTTGGCGATGGCCGAGGCGTAATAGCCGTAGACCATGAAGTCGTACATTTCCAGGAAGTTGCCGCTGACCACGCGGAAGACGGTCTTGACCTTCGATTCCGACTGGACGGAGGTGTGTGTCGC
>NZ_CADFEC010000082.1:0-1034 GCF_902833195.1 Burkholderia sp. BCC1638 | reverse complement strand
CGCGTGTCGCGCTTCGCGAATGCGCTGAAGAAACGCGGAATCGGCAAGGGCGATCGCGTCGTCATCTACATTCCGATGTCGATCGAAGGCATCGTCGCGATGCAGGCCTGCGCGCGCATCGGCGCCACGCACTCGGTCGTGTTCGGCGGCTTCTCCGCGAAATCGCTGAACGAGCGGCTCGTCGACGTCGGCGCGGTCGCGCTCATCACCGCCGACGAACAGGCGCGCGGCGGCAAGACGCTGCCGCTCAAGAGCATCGCCGACGAGGCGCTCGCCATGGGCGGCTGCGAAGCCGTCAAGAGCGTGATCGTCTATCGCCGCACCGGCGGCACGATCGACTGGCACGCCGGGCGCGACCTGTGGATGCACGAGATCGCCGACAGCGAATCCGACACGTGCGCCCCCGAATGGGTCGGCGCCGAGCATCCGCTGTTCATCCTGTATACGTCGGGCTCGACCGGCAAGCCGAAGGGCGTGCAGCACAGCACCGGCGGCTATCTGCTGTGGGCCGCGCAGACGATGAAGTGGACCTTCGACTGGAAGCCCACCGACGTGTTCTGGTGCACGGCCGACATCGGCTGGGTCACGGGCCACACGTACATCACCTACGGCCCGCTCGCGTGCGGCGGCACGCAGGTGGTGTTCGAAGGCGTGCCGACTTACCCGGACGCAGGCCGCTTCTGGAAGATGATCAACGATCACAAGGTCACGGTGTTCTACACCGCGCCGACCGCGATCCGCTCGCTGATCAAGGCCGCCGAGGCCGACGACAAGGTTCATCCGAAGAGTTACGACCTGTCGAGCCTGCGCATCATCGGCACGGTCGGCGAACCGATCAATCCGGAAGCGTGGATGTGGTACCACAAGCACGTCGGCCAGGAACGCTGCCCGATCGTCGACACGTGGTGGCAGACCGAAACCGGCGGCCACATGATCACGCCGCTGCCGGGCGCGACGCCGACGGTGCCGGGTTCGTGCACGCTGCCGCTGCCGGGCATCATGGCCGCGGTGGTCGACGAGACCGGCCAGGACGT
>NZ_CADFEC010000081.1:0-1110 GCF_902833195.1 Burkholderia sp. BCC1638 | reverse complement strand
GGCGGCCTCAAATCTGAAGTGCAACACTCTCGCCATCCGGTAATGTCCGCGAATGGCAAAGAGAACGTACCAACAACTTCAACCTGAAGAACGTATGCGAATCGATTTCTGGCGTGACGAGGGCTTGAGCTTGCGGGCGATTGCCCGCAAGCTCAAGCGCGCGCCGTCGACACTGAGTCGCGAGCTGGCACGCAATACGCAGACCAACGGCCTGTACTGCCCGCGGGTCGCCCAAGCGTCCCGCAACACTCGTCGCCAGGCTGCCCGGCCAACGCTGAAGCTTGCGTCCGACTCGGTTCTCTGGAGTGTCGTTTGCCAGCTTCTGCGCGAGCGCCAGTGGTCGCCGCAGGAGATCGCGGCTACCCTGAAGCGGACCTTCTCCGACGAGCCGAGCCTGAACGTGTCCCACGAAACGATTTACAACGCGATCTATGCTCAGCCTCGCGGCGAGTTGCGCCGCGAACTGATTGCCTGTCTGCGTCAGCACCGTAACAAACGCCTGCCGCGATCGCGTGGCACCGATCGGCGCGAAACGATTCCCGACATGGTCAGCATCCACGTGCGGCCGCCCGAGATCAACGATCGCCTCATGCCGGGCCACTGGGAAGGTGACCTCATCAAGGGGGCGGCCAACAAGTCCTCCGTGGCCGTGCTCGTCGAGCGCATGAGCCGCGCGGTGCTGCTGGCCAAGATGCCGGACGCGACTGCTGCGTCGGCGCTGGCCGCCTTCACGACCAAACTGCAATCGCTCGTCAAGCCGCTGCGCCAGACGTTGACCTACGATCAGGGCCGCGAGATGACGCGGCATGCCGAGCTGACGGCCGCGACCAACGTGCGTGTGTACTTCTGCGATCCGCACAGCCCTTGGCAGCGCGGTACCTGCGAAAACACCAACGGCCTGCTGCGCCAGTACTTGCCCAAGGGCACGGATCTGTCCATCCACACTCAAGAAGACCTCGACTCGATTGCTGACAAGCTCAATACACGTCCGCGGGCCACGCTGAACTGGCACACGCCTCTGGAAATCCTTGCTCAGATTCTGGCTAACCCCACGGATCGCGCTCCTGTTCAGTAACCCGCGAGGTGTTGCACTTCGCCCTTGAAACCGCC
>NZ_CADFEC010000080.1:0-1131 GCF_902833195.1 Burkholderia sp. BCC1638 | reverse complement strand
CCACGACGATGAAACGGCAAATGAGCTTTGCGGAAGCGGAAAGCACGGGCAAGAAGCGCATGACTCGGCGCCAGCGTTTCCTGGAAGAGATGGAGAAGCTCGTGCCGTGGTCGCGATTGCTGACGGCAATCGAGCCGTACTACCCGAAAGGAACTCGCGGCCGCCCGCCGATCGGTCTGGAGCGGATGCTTCGAATCTACTTCCTGCAGCAGTGGTACAGCCTGTCGGACGAAGGGCTGGAGGATGCGCTGTACGACAGCATTGCGATGCGGGCGTTTGCCGGGATTGATCTGGCCGTCGAGAACGTGCCGGATGCGACCACGCTGCTGAAGTTCCGGCGCTTGCTTCTCGAACATGACCTGACGCGCAAGCTGTTCGACGAGATTGGCATCTCGCTGTGCGAACGCGGGCTGATGATGAAGGAAGGCACGCTGGTCGATGCGACGATCATCGAAGCGCCGCCGTCGACCAAGAACGCCGAGAAGCGTCGCGATCCGGACATGCATCAAACGAAGAAAGGCAACGAGTGGCACTTCGGCATGAAGGCGCACATCGGCGTCGATGCCGATTCGGGGCTGGTTCACAGCGTGGTCGGCACGTCCGCCAACGTGTCGGATGTTTCGCAAGCACACGCGCTGTTGCACGGTCACGAGCAAGAAGCGTTCGGCGATGCGGGCTACATCGGCGTAGACAAGCGCGATGAGATGAAAAGCAAGTTGGTGAAGTGGCGTGTGGCGGCCAAGCGAGGAAAGCTCAAGGCGATGCAGGACGGTGCGCAGAAGGATCTGATGATCGCGCTCGAGCGAACCAAGGCGCAAATCCGCGCGCGGGTCGAGCATCCGTTTCATGTCGTCAAGAACCTGTTTCGTCATCGCAAGGTGCGCTACAAGGGGTTGCTCAAGAACACGGCGCAGCTGTTCAGTCTGTTCGCCTTGGCGAATCTGGTGATCGCGCGAAACCGGCTGCGGTCGATTCATGGGAGAAGTCCGTCATGCGTGTGAGAAATGCGAGAAATAAGGTGCATCCTCGGGGCAAACTTCTCCGAATGGGCGGCGCTTCGCTTCGGTATCCGGCCATTCCCCGCCCACATCGCCGACCACCTCGCGCGATCGCCTATTAATCAGTGTTTCC
>NZ_CADFEC010000079.1:0-1167 GCF_902833195.1 Burkholderia sp. BCC1638 | reverse complement strand
ATATGCCGGATAGCAGCGCACGCTCACCAACTGGTTCGTGTACTCGGTGGGCACGCTGTAGCGGTTGCGTTGGAAGTGAATCAGGCTGGTCGACGAGACTCGCAGGGTCTGCTCGATGTAGCCGTCGAACGGCCGTGGATTGGGCATCAGCCTGGTGCGTTCGTCCTGCAGCACGTCCTCGACTGTCAGCTCGGGCCACTGCGGGTGCCGCATCTGCCAGGCCTCACGACACTGATCAGCGACCCATTCGTTTAGGATCTCAAGCGTTTCCCAGCGCCGTAGCGCTGCTTCGTGCCAGATCTGACGTCGCCGGTCCTGAACGTTCTTCTCGACGATGCCTTTCTCCCAGCCGGCGGCACGGTTGCAGAACTCTGGCTCGAACAGGTAGTGACTGCACATTGCTTCGAAGCGCGCGTTGACCGCGCGCTCCTTGCCGCGGCCGACCTTGTCCACGGCGGTCTTCATGTTGTCGTAGATGCCGCGCCGGGGCACGCCGCCGAACGCGGCGAATGCGCGGGCGTGTGCGTCGAACAGCATCTCGTGACTCTGGGTGGGATAGGCGACGAGCCAGAACGCGCGGCTGGAGTTAAGTTTGACGTGGGCGACCTCCAGGCGTCGCCGTAGCCCGCCAACAAACGCGTATTCGCAGCTCCAGTCAAACTGGAAGGCTTCGCCGGGTTCGAAGGCGAGCGGCACGAAGGCCTTCCTGCGAGGCGCCTCAGCCTGCTCCTCGTGCCAACGCCTCACGAACGCGCTCACGCGGCCGTAGCTGCCGGCGTAACCCTCGGCGCGGATCGCCTCGAACATGAACCGGGCGGTGCGCCGGTCACGCTTCGGGCGATGACTGTCGGCACGCAGCCAACCTGTCAGCTGTGCGGCCCAGTCGTCGATGACGCTCGGGCTGACGCGCTTCGGATACTTCGGCTCGACGGCATCAGTCTGCCGCAGCCAGCGGCGCACCGTGTTTCGGGACAGGCCCGTACGCCGCGCAATCTCGCGCAGCGGGACCTTCTCGCGGAAATACATCCGCCTGATCTTGGCCAATATGCCCACCGTGATCACCTTTGTATCCCCTGCTCAAAGATTGAGCAGGGCATTCAATCACGTGGGTCAAAATTCGATGAAAATTTTCAGCTCTAGTGGGTCAGTTCTGTGCGGACATCAACA
>NZ_CADFEC010000078.1:0-1198 GCF_902833195.1 Burkholderia sp. BCC1638 | reverse complement strand
GATGATCGCTCGTTTCGGAAACCGGTGATCAGCGATCACCTTCGACCGAAACGGCCGATCACCATCAATCGGAACCACTGATCACGTTCAACCGAAATCGCTGATCACGTTCGCCGAAATACGCATTCTATACGTCCACGATCAGCGCCAGCACGTTGTCGCCCGTGCTGTTCGGTGGTATCAGCGAGACGCCGCGGGTGTGCCGATCGCGTTGATCACGCTCGCGGCGACCCTGCTGACACTCCCACTGTCTTGGTATGTGCAGAGGGGGCTGGAGCGCTAACGCCGGCTGCCAGACTAGCAGCGGCTAGGCCAACGCCCGTCCTGATGCAAGCGCCCGAGCAAATCCGACGAATCGCTCGACACAGGCCAACGAGAATGGCCCGCTCCACAACACTGTCTGTTTGAGCACGCAGGGTTTGGCCAAGGCAAATACGCGACACCCGAACGCTGTAACGTGGACGTGAATCCGGGCACGATCGCGCCCCTCCGCTGCCACTAGTGACACCAACGTCGTGATCTGCGCCGCGGTCAGGCCCAACCGCGGCTCGATGCCAGCTTCTTCACAAAGATCTTCTAACGCTGTGCACTCACCGCGGGCTTTCGGCACGGACCAACCGAACCCGATGTCCATCGGGTCGTCGCCTTACGGAGCCGTTGATGGTCTCCCATGTTCTCGAATGAAGTCGCGCAGTTGTGGGTAGACGACCGTGCGCCAGCGGCGACCCGAGAAGATCCCGTAGTGACCGCACTTCTCGGCGGTCAGGCTGCGGCGCTGATCTTGCCGGATACCGGTGCACAGCTCGTGCGCGACGTGCGTCTGGCCGCTGCCCGAGATGTCGTCGAACTCGCCCTCGATCGTCATCAGCGCGGTGTGCTGGATGTCCTGCGGACGCACGCGTTCGCCTTCGACATCCCACGTGCCCTCGGCAAGCCGGAACTCCTGGAACACGACGCGGATCGTCTCGAGGTAGTACTCGGCGGCGATGTCGAGTACCGCGTTGTATTCGTCGTAGAATTTGCGATGCGCTTCGGCGTCGTCCTCGTCGCCGCGCAGCAGGCTCTGGTAGAAATCCCAGTGCGATTGCGCGTGACGTTCCGGATTCATCGCGACGAAGCCCGTGTGCTGCAGGAAGCCCGGATACACGTGGCGGCCTTCGCCCGGATAGTTCGCGGGCACCGTGTGGATCACGTTGTT
>NZ_CADFEC010000077.1:0-1204 GCF_902833195.1 Burkholderia sp. BCC1638 | reverse complement strand
TGCGTATTTCGGCGAACGTGATCAGCGATTTCGGTTGAACGTGATCAGTGGTTCCGATTGATGGTGATCGGCCGTTTCGGTCGAAGGTGATCGCTGATCACCGGTTTCCGAAACGAGCGATCATCTTGCCGAAACGGGTGATCACGTTCCCGGAATGAGTGATCAGCGAACCGAAACAGCTGATCACGCGACCGAAACGGGATGGCCGTTCCGGCTCGGCGGTGGTGTTGCGCATGTGATCAACGACGGGCGTTAGCCTTGTCTCTTTTTAGGGGACAGGTTGATGCCGGCACATCGGATGAGCATGCGCAAACTGAAGGAAGTATTGCGGCTGAAGTGGTCGTGCGGCCTGTCGCACCGCCAGATCAGCCGCGCGATCGGCATCAGCGTCGGCGCCATTTCGGCATACGCCGCACGCGCCAGCGCGGCGGGCCTCGACTGGGCTGCCGTCGAACCGCTTGCCGATGACGAGCTCGAGATCAGGTTAGACCTGCCGGAGGAAGCAGCGGCCCCGACCCGGCGGGTCGATCCGGATTACACGGTGATGCACCGCGACCTGCGCCGCAAGGGTGTGACGCTGCAGCTGCTCTGGGAGGAGTACGTCGAGGCCCACCCAGGCCAACGCACCTACCGCTATACGCAGTTCTGCCAGCGGTACAAGGACTGGGCTGCAGCGCTGAAGCGCTCGATGCGTCAGCAACACCGCGCCGGCGAGAAGCTGTTCGCCGACTTCGCCGGGCAAACCGTGCCGATCCTCGACCGCGACGGCGGCGTCGCGTTCAAGGCCCACGTGTTCGTGGCCGTCCTCGGTGCCTCGAACTACACCTATGCATGTGCGACGAGTTCCGAGGCCATGCCCGACTGGATCGGCAGCCTGATCGACGCGTTGGAATTCTATGGCGGTGTTCCCGAACTGCTGGTGCCCGACAACCCCAAGGCATTGATCGCCAAGGCCGACCGGTACGAACCGGTGCTGGGCAACACGACGCAGGACTTCGTGAACCACTACGCGACCGCCATGTTGCCGGCGCGGCCGCGCAAGCCGCAGGACAAGGCGAAGGTCGAGGTCGGCGTACAGATCGTCGAGCGCTGGATCCTCGCTCGGCTGCGCAACCACCGCTTCTACAGTCTGGCCGAACTGAACAAGGCGATCGGCAAACTGATCGCCGACCTGAACCGGCGCCCGTTCAAGAAGCTCGACGGC
>NZ_CADFEC010000076.1:0-1236 GCF_902833195.1 Burkholderia sp. BCC1638 | reverse complement strand
TGACCTGCCCCCTGCAAACAGGGCCAGCCGGAGTCTAGTAAAGTTCGTTTTCGGAGAAGAAGACGAACATGAAGAAGCGCTTTACGGAACAGCAAATCATCGGGTTTCTGAAGGAAGCCGAGGCCGGTATGCCGGTCAAGGAACTATGCAGGAAGCACGGGTTCAGTGATGCGTCGTTCTACACCTGGCGCGCGAAGTTCGGCGGCATGGAAGTCTCGGAAGCCCGCCGGCTCAAGGACCTCGAGGTGGAGAATACCCGGCTGAAGAAGCTGCTGGCCGAAGCAATGCTCGATATGGAAGCGTTGAAGGTCGTCGTCAAGGGAAAGCCCTGAGCCCGCAAGCCAAACGCGAAGCAGTATCGGCGATTCGGGAGAAGGTCAATATCTCCGAGCGCCGCGCCTGCCGGCTTGTCGGGCTTTCTCGCAGCGTGCTGCATTACGACGCGAAGCCGGACCACGAGAATGACGTGCTAGCGGCGCGTCTGGTGGAGTTGGCACACGAACGTCGTCGATTCGGCTACCGTCGACTGCATGCCCTGGTGGAACGCGAAGGCACGCACGCCAATCACAAGCGCATCTATCGCCTGTACCGTGAGGCAGGGCTGGCTGTGCGGCGCCGTCGCAAGCGCCACGGCGTCATGATTGAGCGCGAGCAACTGGCATTGCCGGGCGCCCCCAACGAGGTGTGGTCAATCGATTTCGTGATGGATGCGCTTTCCAACGGCCGGCGCGTGAAGTGCCTGACCGTCGTCGACGACTTCACGAAAGAGGCTGTCGACATCGTCGTCGACCATGGCATCTCAGGTTTGTATGTCGCTCGGGCATTGGACCGCGCAGCTCGCTTCCGTGGCTATCCCAAGGCGGTGCGAACAGACCAGGGCCCCGAATTTACGAGCCGCGCGCTTGACCAGTGGGCGTATGCGAACGGCGTCGCTCTGAAGTTGATTCAGGCGGGCAAGCCAACGCAGAATGCGTACATCGAATCGTTCAACGGCAAGTTCCGCGACGAATGCCTTAACGAGCACTGGTTCACGACGCTCGCGCACGCTCGGGCTGTCATCGCGGCATGGCGTCAGGACTACAACGAGCAAAGGCCGCACAGCGCACTGAACTACCTTGCGCCGTCAGAGTTTGCGGCGAAACATCGGGCAACCGCGGATACTCCTGCCGCTTTCCAGGAGTTGGTTTAATGGGACTTTGCTAGAAGCCCATTGGCCCTATTGATGGGGGCAGGTCA
>NZ_CADFEC010000075.1:0-1450 GCF_902833195.1 Burkholderia sp. BCC1638 | reverse complement strand
CGTTACTATCTTCGTGCCCCGATAATCGGGGCTTTGGCCAGCCAGGCCCGGCATGATTCTCGCCCCCAGTCGCAGTCATGATCCGGGGGGTGTTGTCACCGGGCCTGGTGGGTGGCTGGTGATCGCTGATAGGGGTTTGGCCGGGATATCCCGACGCCGTCCGTAACGTGGATGCCGAGACTTGCCACCGTTGTTGCAGGCCAATCCGTTCACTCTGCTCATACTTCGATGCAAGACACTCAACAACATGGTGCCGTCGATGTCTTCGTCGGCGTCGATGTCGGTAAAGGCCAGCATCACGCCGTTGCGCTCGATCGGAACGGCAAGCGTCTGTACAACAAGGCGCTACCCAACGACGAGGTCAAACTGCGAGCTCTCATCGCCGAACTCAAGACTCACGGTCGATTGCTGTTCGTCGTCGATCAGCCTTCCACCATCGGCGCGCTTCCGGTGGCCGTCGCCCGCGCGGAAGGCGTATTCGTCGCCTATCTGCCCGGACTGGCCATGCGCCGCATCGCCGATCTGCATGCAGGTGAAGCCAAGACCGATGCCCGCGACGCCGCGATCATTGCCGAAGCCGCCCGCTCGATGCCGCATACGCTGCGCTCACTTCGATTGGCCGACGAGCAGCTCGCCGAGCTCACCATGCTGTGCGGCTTCGACGATGATCTCGCCGCTCAGGTCACTCAAACCAGCAACCGCATTCGCGGCCTGCTCACCCAGATCCATCCGGCGCTCGAGCGCGTTCTCGGACCGCGCCTCGACCATCCGGCGGTGCTCGATCTGCTTGAGCGCTACCCATCACCCGCCGCGCTTGCCGCAACCAGCGAGAAGACGCTCGCCAACCGCCTGACCAAGCTCGCGCCCCGCATGGGCAAAAGCTTGGCGGCTGAGATCGTTCAGGCTTTGCACGAACAAGCCGTGATCGTGCCCGGCACACAAGCTGCCACCATCGTCATGCCTCGTTTGGCCCAGCAGCTTGCGGCTTTGCGTAAGCAGCGTGACGAGGTCGCTGCCGAAGTGGAGCGACTGGTGCTTGCTCACCCTCTTTGGCCGGTCCTGACCAGCATGCCGGGAGTCGGCGTCAGGACCGCCGCCAGACTCCTGACCGAAGTCGCCCACAAAGCCTTCGCTTCGGCTGCACACTTGGCGGCCTACGCTGGCCTTGCCCCGGTCACCCGGCGCTCAGGCTCGTCTATCCGAGGCGAACATCCATCCAGACGCGGCAACAAGGTGCTCAAGCGCGCCTTGTTCCTATCCGCCTTCGCAGCCTTGCGAGACCCCGTCTCGCGGGCCTATTACGCGCGCAAGATCCAGCAGGGCAAGCGCCACAACCAAGCGCTCATCGCGCTCGCACGGCGACGCTGTGACGTCCTGTTCGCCATGCTGCGCGACGGCACCATTTACCAACCCAAGTCAGCCCCTACCGCTTGACGAAACACATAGGGGC
>NZ_CADFEC010000074.1:0-1614 GCF_902833195.1 Burkholderia sp. BCC1638 | reverse complement strand
AGCGCTTTCCAATGGAACAGGAGCCTGGACGAGGGTCTGCACTGGCTCTTGCGTAGCGCTTTCGGCGCGTTTCCAATGCAAAAGAGCCTGTTGTTGGCCCGACACGCGCGAGTTGACCGACACCGGGACACTGGGGTGGATGATCATTTACCGGATGATCATCAACTTGAACGAATCGCAAATCCGCGCCCTGGACCAAGTGCGCGCCGTCCTCGACGGCACACAGACCCTCGACTTCGCCCCCGCGGCATGCCCGCACGAGCGTCGCGAATGGGTCGCATCCGTGCTACGGCGCTTTCGCTACGACCAGCTCAAGCGACCCCACCGGGGGCTCGTGCTGCGCTATCTGCGACGCTTTAGCGGTTTCAGCCGAGCTCACATGACGCGGCTGGTACAACGCTGGGTGCAAGGGCAAAGGCTCGCGTGGCTGAAGGGCACGCCCGCGAATGCCTTCGCACGCCGCTACACCGATGAGGACATCTTCACGCTCGCCCAGACCGAGCGTGAGTACGGCAGGCTTTCCGGCCCGGCGATGGTCGTCGTGCTGCGCCGGATGTATCAGGTCTACAACGATGAGCGCTACGAGCGCCTGCAGCACCTTTCAGCGTCTCATCTTTACAACCTGCGACGTTCGCAGACCTATCGCCTGCATCACACGGTCTACACAAAGACCCAGACGAGTCCCAAAGGCGCGGCCATCGCTGTGCGCCGGGCGCCCGCGCCGGAGAACCGCCCCGGCTTTATCCGCATCGACAGCGTTCATCAGGGCAACATCGAGGAACAGCGCGGCGTGTATCACATCAATGCCGTCGACTGCGTCACCCAGTGGGAAGTCGTTGCGACCGTGCCGACGCTGGAGCGAGAACACATGCTGCCGGTACTGCGCGGCATGATTGACCAGTTTCCATTCCGGATTCTCGGCTTTCACAGCGATGGTGGCTCGGAGTACATCAACCATGACGTCGCCAAGATGCTCAAGGAGCAACTCATCGAGTTCACCCGCTCACGTCCACGACGCTGTAACGACAATGCCTTGGCCGAATCCAAGAACGGCAATGTCGTGCGCAAGCAATTCGGCTACACGCACATACCGGCCGAGTGGGCGAAGCAGTTCAACACCTTTTGCGTAGATCTGCTTAATCCGTTTCTGAACATGCACCGCCCCTGCCTTTTCGGCACCGAAATCCCCGATCCCAGGAAGCCGGGCCGAACGCGACGCGTCCACCGCGCCGACGATGTGATGACGCCGCTTGAGAAACTGGCCAGCCTGCCAAACGTGGATGACTTCCTGCGCAAGGACATCACGATCGATCAACTGAAGCAGCAGGCGCGCAGCCAGACGGATGTCGAAGCCGCCCGTCAGGTCCGCCTGGCGCGGGAACGCCTGATGGGCAAAGTCGCCGCCCAAACCCGGCCTCGGTACCCCGATGTATGGAGTTTGGCTCGGGCACGCAGCGCATAGCCCGCGAAGGGGAAGCCGCTACGGGCTACGCCCTTCACGGCTTCCCCTTCGCAACCGAGACTCCCCGTACCCTAAAATGCAGCTTCCTTTAACGACCATCCAGCTCCAAGTACTCCGCTCCCGCCAGGCTCCTTTTGGTTTTGGAAAGTACT
>NZ_CADFEC010000073.1:0-1654 GCF_902833195.1 Burkholderia sp. BCC1638 | reverse complement strand
CGCTGGGACGGCGTGCCTTCGCTCGCCGTCGCGATGGAGATGCTCAAGCGTCAGGTCGCGATCACGCCCGCGCCGCAGTGGGTGCGCGTGGTCGGCGGCTTCACCGAACATCAGTTCGTGGAGAAGCGCCTGCCGACGATCGACGAACTCAACGCAGCCGCGCCCGATACGCCGGTGTTCATCCTGCACCTGTACGATCGCGCGCTGCTGAACGCGGCCGCGCTGCGCGTGGTCGGCTATACGAAGGACACACCGGAGCCGCCGGGCGGCACGATCCTGCGCGATGCCGCCGGCAACCCGACGGGCCTGCTGCTCGCGAACCCGAACGCGACGATCCTCTACGCGACGCTCGCGAAGGGGCCGAAGCTGCCGTTCGAATACCAGTACAACTCGACGCGTCACTTCATGCGCGAGCTGAACCGGCTCGGCGTGACGGGCGTGATCGACGCGGGCGGCGGTTCGCAGAATTACCCCGACGATTACGAAGTGATCCGCAAGCTGCACGACGCGGGCGAGATGACGATCCGGATCGCGTACAACCTGTTCACGCAGAAGCCGAACGCCGAGAAGGAAGACTTCGTGAACTGGACCAAGAGCGTCAAGTATCACGACGGCACCGATTATTTCCGCAACAACGGCGCGGGCGAGATGCTGGTGTTCTCGGCGGCCGACTTCGAGGACTTCCGCGTCGCGCGTCCCGATCTGCCGGCGCAGATGGAGGACGATCTCGAAGGCGTCGTGCGCGTGCTCGCGCAGAACCGCTGGCCGTGGCGCATGCACGCGACCTACGACGAAACGATCAGCCGCGCGCTCGACGTGTTCGAGAAGGTCAACAAGGACATCCCGCTCGAGGGGCTGAACTGGTTCTTCGATCACGCGGAAACGATCTCCGAAAAATCGATGGACCGGATCGCCGCGCTCGGCGGCGGTGTCGCGGTGCAGCACCGGATGGCGTACCAGGGCGAATACTTCGTCGAGCGCTACGGCGCGCAGGCGGCTGAAGCCACGCCGCCCGTCGCGAAGATGCTGGGCAAGGGGCTGAAGGTATCGGCCGGCACGGACGCGACACGCGTGGCGTCGTACAACCCGTGGGTGTCGCTCTCATGGCTTGTGACGGGCAAGACGGTCGGCGGCCTGCGCATGTATCCGCAGCGCAACCTGCTCGATCGCGAAACGGCGCTGCGCATGTGGACCGAGTACGTGACGTGGTTCTCGAACGAAGAGGGCAAGAAGGGGCGCATCGCGGTCGGGCAGCTCGCCGACCTGGTGGTCCCGGATCGCGATTTCTTCGCGTGCGCGGAGGACGACATCGCGGGCACGACGGCGTTGCTGACGGTGGTCGGCGGAAGGATCGTGTGGGGCGCGGGGCCGTTCGCGTCGCACGACGCGCCGATTCCGCCCGCGATGCCGGACTGGTCGCCCGTGCGCGAGTATGGCGGCTATGGCGGCTGGGGCGCGACGCAGCGCAACGGTGCACCGCTGCAACGGGCGGCGGCCGCCGCGATGTGCGGCTGCGCGAATGCGTGCAACGTGCACCAGCATGCGCATGCGAGCGCGTGGGGCAGCGCATTGCCGACGTCGGACGCGAAGGGCTTCTGGGGCGCGTTCGGCTGTTCGTGCTGGGCGGTCTGACATGTCGACGACAACCGGTCGG
>NZ_CADFEC010000071.1:0-2634 GCF_902833195.1 Burkholderia sp. BCC1638 | reverse complement strand
TGTTTACGCCGACCGGAAATTGAGCCACTTGTAGGGATCGCGCCGACTGAAAACTGAGCCGGGCAATCAACCTATCCTGCTAGTTTTTCAGGCAGGGTGTTTGGGGATGATCCCGATGACCATGATTGGCAAGGTGCGGCGGATGTTCCACCGCCAGAACAAGTCGGTACGCGAGATATCGCGTCTCACAAGCCTGTCGCGCAACACGATTAGCAAATACCTGAACATGGATGTTCAGGAAGAACCGAAGTATCAACGGCGCGCGCAATCGACGACCCGGCTGGCGCCGTTTCACGACGTACTGGTGCAGGCGCTCAGCGTCGACGCACGACGGCCGAAGAAAGAACGGCGCACCGCCTGGATGCTGTTCCAGGAGATCAAGGCGGCCGGCTACGATGGCTGCTACTCGAGGGTGACCGACTTCATCCGGGCCTGGCGGCAACGCGAAGGCCAGGCGGTTTCGAAGTCGGCGTTTGTGCCGTTGCGATTCGAGCTGGGCGAAGCGTTCCAGTTTGACTGGTCCGAGGAAGGACTGGTTGTCGGCGGCATTTACCGCAAGCTGCAGGTGTCGCACATGAAGCTGTGTGCGTCGCGGGCGTTCTGGCTCGTCGCCTACCCGAGCCAGGGCCACGAGATGCTGTTTGACGCCCATACTCGCTCGTTCACGGCCTTCGGCGGGGTGGCCCGCCGTGGCGTCTATGACAATATGAAGACGGCGGTCGACAAGGTCCACAAAGGCAAGGGCCGCACTGTCAACTCGCGCTTTGCAGTGATGTGCGCGCACTACCTGTTTGACGCGGACTTCTGCAACGTGGCCAGCGGCTGGGAGAAAGGCGTCGTCGAGAAGAACGTGCAGGACAGCCGCCGGCGCATCTGGATTGAAGCGCGCGAGCAGCGATTCGGCAGTTTCGCCGATCTGAATGCGTGGCTGGCGAGTCGGTGCCGGTCGCTGTGGGAACAGGTGAAGCATCCTGACTATCGGGACCTGAGCGTTGCCGACGTATTCGAGCAGGAGCGCGCCCATCTGATGCCAATGCCGACACCGTTTGACGGTTACGTTGAGCGCGCGGCCCGGGTGTCGTCGACGTGCCTGGTGGTGGTCGGCCGCAACCGCTACTCGGTGCCATGCGAATTTGCAGGCCAGATGCTCAGCACGCGGCTCTATCCGGGCCGCGTCGTTGTGGTGGGTGATGACGCCGTGGTGGCCGAACACGAACGGCTGGCTGACGAAGGTCTGGTGCGCTACGACTGGCAGCACTACATTCCGCTGATCCAGCGCAAGCCCGGCGCACTGCGCAACGGCGCGCCGTTTCTGGATATGCCCGAGCCGCTGCAACGCCTGCGCCGCGCGCTGCTGCGCGAAACGGGCGGCGAGCGCGTGATGGCGAAAGTTCTGGCGCTGGTGCCGGAAAGCGGTCTGGGCACCGTGCTGATTGCGGTCGAGCTGGCACTTGAACAGGCGCCGCCCTCCGGGCGCGTCAGCGTCGAGCATGTGGTGAACGTGCTGTCGCGCATGCGCGGTGTGAAGATGCCACCGAAGATCGACACGGCGCTACAACTGACGACACCGCCGCTGGCCGACACATCGCGCTACGATGGCCTGCGCCCGGCACTGCAACAGCCGGAGGCCGGTCATGCGTGATCTGATCATCGAACTCAAACAGCTGCGGTTGCACGGCATGGCAGCCGGCTGGGGCGAGTTGCTCGAACAGGGTAACGTCGAGGTGGCGTCTTCGCAGTGGCTGCTCGAACGGCTGCTGCAGGCCGAGAGTGCGGATCGGGCCGTGCGTTCGGTCAGCCACCAGATGAACGCGGCGAAGTTCCCGGTGCATCGGGACATCGCCGGCTTCGACTTCGAGGGCTCACCGGTTGATCGCCAGCTCGTCATGCAACTGGCCAGCATGACGTTCACCGAAGGCGCACAGAACCTGGTTCTGGTCGGTGGCCCGGGCTCGGGCAAAACGCATCTGGCAACCGCCATCGGCGTGTCCGGAATCATGCATCACGGCAAGCGAGTGCGCTTCTACTCGACAGTGGATCTGGCCAACGCACTGGAACAGGAAAAGGCGCAGGGCCGTGCTGGACGGATCGCGGCGAGTCTGCTCCGCCTTGACCTGGTCATCCTGGACGAACTCGGATATCTGCCGTTCAGCCAGGCCGGCGGGGCGTTGCTGTTCCATCTGCTGAGCCGCCTGTACGAACACACGAGCGTTGCCATCACAACGAATCTGGACTTCGCCGAATGGTCCAGTGTGTTCGGCGACGCGAAGATGACCACGGCGTTGCTGGACCGGCTGACGCACCACTGCCACATCGTGGAGACCGGCAACGAAAGCTATCGATTCCGGCACAGCAGCGCCAGTGCAAAGAAACGCATCCGTACACGTGAAGCGGCGCGCAGAGGCGACAGCGCGAGCGCTGCCGAGTCAGCCTGACGTTGTTTGCCAGCGCAGGGGAATCTGCTGCGGGCTATGCCCTTCGCAGATTCCCCTGGGCAACGCACCCTCATACGCAGGAGGACAACGACCCCGGAAACCCATACACTTATCCACAACCGGTCCTGCTATAGACCGGTCTCCACCCCGGCTCAAAATCCAATCGGCCCGGTGGCTCAAAATTCCGTCGGCGCGGACA
>NZ_CADFEC010000070.1:0-2774 GCF_902833195.1 Burkholderia sp. BCC1638 | reverse complement strand
CGATCACCAGCCACCCACCAGGCCCGGTGACAACACCCCCCGGATCATGACTGCGACTGGGGGCGAGAATCATGCCGGGCCTGGCTGGCCAAAGCCCCGATTATCGGGGCACGAAGATAGTAACGGGGGCGAGAATGTTGCTGTGGCGACAACGTGGCGCTGAATCAAGCGTTCCAGCGCGTCGGTTTAGGCAACGAGATCCTGTTCTCCAGGTCCATGATTTAGGCGTCGGCCCGCAAGGCATGCAAACGTAAGGTAGGCGAGCGGCCTCCGTTTCGAATCGCGGGTGGGCGCTATGGGCCGTTGCGACGAATACGGATTTGCCATCCCGCTCGGCGATCGTAGTTGCATAACAATGTTTCGATCGCCTCATGTGAAAACAGCGCGAACGGGGTTGACGGTCAAGGTGGGCGCTGTCCTGCTTCTGAACACTTTCGCCGCCTTCGTCGTTCATCCATGGGGCTCCGAGCCGCGCGGAAAAGTCCCAATGGCATACCCTTGGGCTGCATTTATATCTTCGGCGTATGTCGCTATTGGCGAACTTGTCCCGAACGAATCAGGAGTCTGTATGAGCACCACATCTTCTTCACTGTTGCAAGAGCGCGAAATTTGGCAGGCTCGCCTGTTCACCGGGCAGTGGCAAGCCGGTGTTCGGGAGATGGATGTAGTGGAGCCGGCGACCGGCGACGCACTTGGACGCGTAGGACTTGCCGACGAGAGCCTTGTTGCTGCTTCCGCGGCAGCGGCGAGCATTGCGCAGGTTTCATGGGCGGCGTTGCCGTACGACGAGCGAGCGGTTGTGATGCGACAAGCTGCACGCACTGCGGAAACGCACTTCGACGAGATTGTTGACTGGGTTGTTCGAGAAAGTGGGTCGACACGAGCCAAGGCCTCTTTTGAAGTCTCGATTTCGATCAAGGCTTTGCATGAGGCGGCGGCCTTGCCCTCTCGGGCGGCAGGCGAAGTTCTCCCGTCGGTGCCGGGTCGCCTGTCCATCGCTCGGCGGCGCCCGTTGGGTGTGGTCGGCGTGATTTCGCCGTTCAATTTTCCCTTGTACCTTGCCATGCGTGCGGTAGCCCCTGCTCTCGCGCTCGGCAACGCCGTCGTGCTCAAACCTGATCCGCGCACTTCGGTCTGTGGTGGCTTCACGATCGCGCGCCTGTTCGAGCTGGCTGGCCTGCCCGCAGGCGTCCTCCACGTGCTGCCCGGCGACGGTGCGGCCGGTGCGGCGCTAACGAGCGACCCGAACATCGCGATGATTCAGTTCACGGGTTCGACGGCGGCTGGGCGCAAGGTCGGTGAGGCCGCTGGCCGGTTCCTGAAGAAGGTGTCTTTGGAACTCGGCGGAAAGAATTCACTTATTGTCCTCGACGATGCAGATTTGGATCTTGCCGTTGCCAACGCAGCATGGGGTACCTATCTCCATCAAGGCCAGATTTGCATGGCCTCGGGCCGCTTGCTTGTGCAGCGCGGCATCTATGAACGCTTTGTTGAAAAATTGGCGGCGAAGGCGGCCAGTCTTTCCGTGGGGGATCCGGCTCAGTCCAATGTCGCTCTAGGGCCGTTGATTAACGCCACCCAGCGTGATCATGTTGCCAGCATCGTAGAGGATGCAAAGCACGCAGGAGCAAAGATCGAAACCGGTGGCGGCTATAAAGACCTGTTCTTCGAAGCAACTGTACTGAGCGGCGTTACTCCGACTAACCCCGCCTTTAACGAAGAAATCTTTGGACCAGTTGCGGTCGTTGTGCCTTTTGATACCGACGGCGAGGCCGTGGCGCTCGCCAATCGCACCGAGTACGGCTTGTCAACTGGAATCGTCACCGCAAATGTCGGACGTGCACTACACATGGGCGAACGGCTTCGTACGGGCCTGCTTCACATCAACGATCAGACCGTCAACGACGAGGTCATCAATCCATTCGGTGGTGTGGGCGCATCGGGGAACGGTACGAGCATCGGCGGGCCGGCCAATTGGGAAGAGTTCACTCAATGGCAATGGCTCACTATCAAAGGAGAGGCGCCGCTCTATCCGATTTGACGCTCTTCAGCCTGGGTGGCGGCTTGCGGAATCTTCGCTTGTGGCGGAGATATCGAGTACACGCCATTTGTCGTAATAATGGACTCCCTTCGAGTAGTTGATGGAAGGAAGCATAGTGGTGCGCTTTGCCGCAAGAACTGGCGCGGTGCACCACTTTGCATAAAACCTGTGCACCGCAGAAATCTGAGGCGCGGCGCCTCATTCCCTCCGGCTAGAGTCTGACGGGGCAAACGAACATGCACCTGAGTCGCATAGGCATCGCTTGAAAGTTGCTTGATCGAAATCAGGCGTTGGCGAGCAATTGCTTACGGTGTTGCTTCCGGCATTCGTTGCTCTCACTCGAGCAGTCTCACATAACGCAGATGCAGTGCCGTTGCAAGCTCACACAATGTGAACTTCTGACTCACGCACTAAGCGCGCGAATTCTTTGGTTGATCTGCAGCCACATAGATGTTTCGTCGATGACGACGAGCGCTTACCAGAGGCGCTTGGCGATGACCATTGGGTATCCTCCGCGTCAATGTGCAGGGTGCCGTCGTGCAGGCACTCTGGAGCTTATTGCGCGAAGATGAGATTCTACTGCCGATTGCCGCTGGTCGGAGGGTATCTGCGGATTTCGGTGATGGTGATCAGGCGTTTCGGCGAACGTGATCAGTTTGGAAGGTGGTGTTGCGCGGTCAATGGATTATAGCGAAGGTGATCACGATCAGGATGCGGAGGACTGCTTGGCGTT
>NZ_CADFEC010000069.1:0-2966 GCF_902833195.1 Burkholderia sp. BCC1638 | reverse complement strand
GACTCAATTGGAATACGGCACAACGCGAGAACTCAACCTGTAGCGACTGTCGATGAGACAGACTCGTTATAGGGTCAAGCGAACAAGTGCATGTGGTGGATGCCTTGGCGATCACAGGCGATGAAGGACGCGGTAGCCTGCGAAAAGCTACGGGGAGCTGGCAAACGAGCTTTGATCCGTAGATGTCCGAATGGGGAAACCCACTCCTTTTGGAGTATCCATGGCTGAATACATAGGCCATGTGAAGCGAACGCGGTGAACTGAAACATCTAAGTAACCGCAGGAAAAGAAATCAACCGAGATTCCCAAAGTAGTGGCGAGCGAAATGGGATGAGCCTTGCACTCTTTATTTGTATTGTTAGCCGAACGCTCTGGAAAGTGCGGCCATAGCAGGTGATAGCCCTGTAGGCGAAAACAGTATGAAAGAACTAGGTGTGCGACAAGTAGGGCGGGACACGTGAAATCCTGTCTGAAGATGGGGGGACCATCCTCCAAGGCTAAATACTCGTGATCGACCGATAGTGAACCAGTACCGTGAGGGAAAGGCGAAAAGAACCCCGGGAGGGGAGTGAAATAGATCCTGAAACCGCATGCATACAAACAGTCGGAGCCTCGTAAGGGGTGACGGCGTACCTTTTGTATAATGGGTCAGCGACTTACGTTCAGTAGCAAGCTTAACCGTATAGGGCAGGCGTAGCGAAAGCGAGTCCGAATAGGGCGTTCAGTTGCTGGGCGTAGACCCGAAACCAGGTGATCTATCCATGGCCAGGATGAAGGTGCGGTAACACGTACTGGAGGTCCGAACCCACTAACGTTGAAAAGTTAGGGGATGAGCTGTGGATAGGGGTGAAAGGCTAAACAAACCTGGAAATAGCTGGTTCTCTCCGAAAACTATTTAGGTAGTGCCTCGTGTCTCACCTTCGGGGGTAGAGCACTGTCATGGTTGGGGGGTCTATTGCAGATTACCCCGCCATAGCAAACTCCGAATACCGAAGAGTGCAATCACGGGAGACAGACATCGGGTGCTAACGTCCGGTGTCAAGAGGGAAACAACCCAGACCGCCAGCTAAGGTCCCCAAATATAGCTAAGTGGGAAACGAAGTGGGAAGGCTAAAACAGTCAGGAGGTTGGCTTAGAAGCAGCCACCCTTTAAAGAAAGCGTAATAGCTCACTGATCGAGTCGTCCTGCGCGGAAGATGTAACGGGGCTAAGCTATATACCGAAGCTGCGGATGCGAGCTTTGCTCGCATGGTAGGAGAGCGTTCCGTAAGCCTGCGAAGGTGCCTTGTAAAGGGTGCTGGAGGTATCGGAAGTGCGAATGCTGACATGAGTAGCGATAAAGGGGGTGAAAGGCCCCCTCGCCGTAAGCCCAAGGTTTCCTACGCAACGTTCATCGGCGTAGGGTGAGTCGGCCCCTAAGGCGAGGCAGAAATGCGTAGCTGATGGGAAGCAGGTCAATATTCCTGCACCATTGTTAGATGCGATGGGGGGACGGATCGCGGAAGGTTGTCCGGGTGTTGGAAGTCCCGGTCGCTGCATTGGAGAAGGCGCTTAGGCAAATCCGGGCGCAGGATTCAAGGGTGTGGCGCGAGCTCCTTAGGGAGCGAAGCAATTGGAAGTGGTTCCAAGAAAAGCCTCTAAGCTTCAGTCTAACGATGACCGTACCGCAAACCGACACAGGTGGGCGAGATGAGTATTCTAAGGCGCTTGAGAGAACTCGGGAGAAGGAACTCGGCAAATTGGTACCGTAACTTCGGGATAAGGTACGCCCTTGTAGCTTGACTGGCCTGCGCCAGGAGGGTGAAGGGGTTGCAATAAACTGGTGGCTGCGACTGTTTAATAAAAACACAGCACTCTGCAAACACGAAAGTGGACGTATAGGGTGTGACGCCTGCCCGGTGCCGGAAGATTAAATGATGGGGTGCAAGCTCTTGATTGAAGTCCCGGTAAACGGCGGCCGTAACTATAACGGTCCTAAGGTAGCGAAATTCCTTGTCGGGTAAGTTCCGACCTGCACGAATGGCGTAACGATGGCCACACTGTCTCCTCCCGAGACTCAGCGAAGTTGAAGTGTTTGTGATGATGCAATCTACCCGCGGCTAGACGGAAAGACCCCATGAACCTTTACTGTAGCTTTGCATTGGACTTTGAACCGATCTGTGTAGGATAGGTGGGAGGCTATGAAACCGGAACGCTAGTTTCGGTGGAGCCGTCCTTGAAATACCACCCTGGTTTGTTTGAGGTTCTAACCTTGGCCCGTGATCCGGGTCGGGGACAGTGCATGGTAGGCAGTTTGACTGGGGCGGTCTCCTCCCAAAGCGTAACGGAGGAGTACGAAGGTACGCTAGGTACGGTCGGAAATCGTGCTGATAGTGCAATGGCATAAGCGTGCTTAACTGCGAGACCGACAAGTCGAGCAGGTGCGAAAGCAGGTCATAGTGATCCGGTGGTTCTGTATGGAAGGGCCATCGCTCAACGGATAAAAGGTACTCTGGGGATAACAGGCTGATACCGCCCAAGAGTTCATATCGACGGCGGTGTTTGGCACCTCGATGTCGGCTCATCTCATCCTGGGGCTGTAGCCGGTCCCAAGGGTATGGCTGTTCGCCATTTAAAGAGGTACGTGAGCTGGGTTTAAAACGTCGTGAGACAGTTTGGTCCCTATCTGCCGTGGGCGTTGGATATTTGAAGGGGGCTGCTCCTAGTACGAGAGGACCGGAGTGGACGAACCTCTGGTGTACCGGTTGTCACGCCAGTGGCATCGCCGGGTAGCTATGTTCGGAAGAGATAACCGCTGAAAGCATCTAAGCGGGAAACTCGCCTTAAGATGAGATATCCCTGGGGACTAGATCCCCTTGAAGGGTCGTTCGAGACCAGGACGTTGATAGGTCAGGTGTGTAAGCGCAGTAATGCGTTCAGCTAACTGATACTAATTGCCCGTAAGGCTTGATCCTATAACAAGTCTG
>NZ_CADFEC010000068.1:0-3390 GCF_902833195.1 Burkholderia sp. BCC1638 | reverse complement strand
CGATCACCAGCCACCCACCAGGCCCGGTGACAACACCCCCCGGATCATGACTGCGACTGGGGGCGAGAATCATGCCGGGCCTGGCTGGCCAAAGCCCCGATTATCGGGGCACGAAGATAGTAACGGGTGGTCGGTGGGAGGTATCCGGAATTCCGTGTGTGAGGCGGGTTGAGATTCAGATTCCAATGTTGAATCGTTCCGGGTAAAGCAGCGCGAACTGCGTTATAGCGCTCTTCCAATCGTGCCGGGAGCCGGTCCACTTGGCAACGACGTTGCGCAGCGCCAGCGAGATCAGTTTGAGCGCGGCCTCGTCCGACGGGAAGTGGCCGCGCGCCTTGATGATCTTCCGAAGCTGCATGTGCAGCGACTCGATCGCGTTGGTCGTATATACAATTTTCCGGATGTCAGGCGCGAAGGCGTAGAACGGAATCACCTGATCCCAGGCTCGCCGCCAGAGCGCGGCAATCGGAGGGTATTTCGTACCCCACGGGCTCGTATCGAACGCGTCCGGCGCCACGGCGGCCGCTTCGGCCGACGGTGCCCGATAGACCTCCTTGAGCGCCGCTGCGACCGATTTCCGGTCTTTCCAGCTGGCGAAGTCCAGTGAGTTCCGGATCAGATGCACGATGCAGGTCTGGACCGTCGTTTCCGGGAACACCGTGTTGATCGCTTCCGGGAAGCCATTCAAGCCGTCGACCACGGCGATCAGGATATCCTGCACGCCGCGCAGCTTCAGGTCGTTGACCACCCGCAGCCAGAACTTGGCGCCCTCGGTCTGCTCGATCCAAAGGCCCAACACGTCGCGTGTGCCGTCGCGGCCCACGCCCAGCGCCAGGTAGATCGCCTCGTTGCGCACGACGCCTTCGTCGCGGATCTTGACTCGCAAGGCGTCGAAGAACACGACCGGGTACATCGGCTCGAGTGGCCGCTGCTGCCATTCGCGTACGTCGTCGATCACGGCATCGGTCACCGTACTGATGAAGTCCGGCGACACTTCGATGCCGTACATCTCCAGCAGGAAACCCTGAATCTCCCGCACGCTCATACCGCGTGCATACATCGCGATGATCTTGTCGTCGAAGCCGGTGAAGCGTCGCTCGCCCTTGGAGATCAGCACCGGATCGAAGGTGCCTTCGCGGTCGCGCGGAATCTCGACGTCGAGCAGGTCGTCGTCGGTCGTGATGCGCTTGCGGCTGGTGCCGTTGCGGTGGTTCGTGCGGCCTGCCGGCTTGGCATCGCCCTTCTCGTAGCCGAGGTGGTGGGTCAGTTCGCCGCCCAGCGCGCGTTCGAAGATTGCCTTCTTGAGCGCCGCAAGCTGCTCGTTGATCGTCGCCCGGTCCAGCGTCCCGGGCACCAGTTGCTTGATCAGCTCCGGGTCCAGGTTCAAGCCCTTGCCCGGTTCTATCGTCACTTCTTCCTTGCGTTTGCGTGGCATAAAGTGGCTCCTTGGCCATCAGTTTATGCCTCACATACAAACATTCGGATAGGCTCTCGAATCGCGTGCGAAGCGACGAGAAATCGCACGCGACCGGCACCGCGAGTTTCTGGACGCATACCCCGCCGCACAATGCACCCCACCGCCGATCTTTACCTCTTCAGACGGACGACATACACACCGGCTGCCTGCGCGCTGGTGCTCAGACTATAGTTTGGCGAGTTCGCATACGATGCCCCCTGCACCAACGGCTTGTAGACCGTCTCCCCGTCCGAGCTGTCCGCAAGCTCGATCACCGGCGGATTCGGATTGGGCATAACGCTGGTCGTGAAATTCAGCGTCAGCGTCGCAGACGCCATCGAATGAAGGTCGCCTTGGCGCACCTCAATCTGGTAAATATAATCCGCTATCGCGCCAACAGATGAAGGATCAGCCTTGCCGAGGCACACGGTCAGATCACCCGTTTGGCCGTTTGCAGGCGTTTTGAGTGTCAACGTCGCGATACCGTCGTCAGTCGTGAGATTGATGTTCGTATTGGCGACCACGTTGCTATTCGAGATCGTCAACTTCTTGTAACCGTCCGTGCACGCCAACGTTGTCGTTGACGGCGCCGACGAGCTTTGCGAGGTCGAACCGGTCGAACTGCTTGTTGCCGAACTTCCACCGCCGTCGCCACCACCACACGCCGCTAACAGAACCGCCGACCCCATCAAACCCGCCAGCATGAGTTTCTTTTTCATTACTTTCCCTCCTAATTGTTAAATAGACCTAACAAACTACGTCACCCGATCGACTTGACCCAAATTATCCGGTGCGATCCCAGCACGAAAGGTTTTGCAGCAACACCCACCGCACAAAGTGCCTCGACCCCGAGGGAACCTAGACACGACCAATCGACTTAGAACTGCGTAGACACCTGGAATCCAACTGTGACACGCGCGGTTGGGAAGCCCGACGGTTTGTAAACCGGCGTACCCGCGAACAGGTCGTACGCGTATGCGCCGAACCGTGTTCCGATGCTGCCCTTCACACCGATGACCGCCCCCGCCAATTGCGTACCGGCGAGCGTGATCGGTTGCGGTCCCCACACACGGCCATAGTCCAGCCCTGCGTATACCGCTTGTCCCGTTTGACCGATCGGCATTTGCAATTCGTTGCGCCAGTAGAAGCCGCGCGCCGCCGCCAACATCGTTTCGCCGTCGAAACCGCGCACGGTGTATCGGCTGCCAATCGTCACGTCATCGAGGTAGTACAGGGTATCGCCCGTGTACTGACCATGAAACGTGCCGACATAGCGAAACGGCTGCTTGCCGATTGCGAACGGCACCGAGAGGTTCGCGTCGAGCACGGCCATCTTGAAGCGATACGTCGGACCGCTTGTGGCCAGTATGTCGTCCTGCGCGCCAAATCCGCCGACACCTTGGCGATACGCGAGCGAGCCGTCGAATTGCGCGCCGTCGAAATAGTGTCGGTCGGTCAGACCGAGTTCGATGATCGTGTTGTTACGGCGCTGCTGCGAAATCTCAGTGTCCTCGATAAAGCTCTTGCCGAAACGGCGGGACAGCCGGAAGTACCCTCCGAGCACGTCGTTCTGGCTGCGCGCCAGCACCCGAGCCAGTTTGAGATCGACTGTCTTCGAGTTGCCGCTTGCGATGAATGTCTGGTTCACACCCGCAATCTGCTGATAGTAGGTGTTCGTGTATGCGGACAGCGTGGCAGTCCAGTAACCCCACGGAATCGAATAGAAGCCGTTCCAGCCGTGCGAACCGAGGCGCTTGTCGCCGAATTCGAGGTCCTGGCTGACGCCAACGTTGAGCATGTCGTTCAGGCTGTTGATGTCCGCACAGAACTGACCCACTAGAGCTGAAAATTTTCATCGAATTTTGACCCACGTGATTGAATGCCCTGCTCAATCTTTGAGCAGGGGATACAAAGGTGATCACGGTGGGCATATT
>NZ_CADFEC010000067.1:0-3424 GCF_902833195.1 Burkholderia sp. BCC1638 | reverse complement strand
GCGAGAAATAAGGTGCATCCTCGGGGCAAACTTCTCCGAATGGGCGGCGCTTCGCTTCGGTATCCGGCCATTCCCCGCCCACATCGCCGACCACCTCGCGCGATCGCCTATTAATCAGTGTTTCCCTAGGTCATCTTGCGAAATTCTTTGATAGATATTTTATAAATCCCTTACAAAGCAAGATATAGGACCAGTGCCCAATCTGGGGTTCGCCGAATTAGACAAGTCCTAGATATGACGAATTTTGACAGTTTGGCGACCCACCGCCTCCTGCAAAGTCGACTCGGTGCGCGCCACGCGGGTTCTCGCGCCCTTCACGTGATATCAGGCGGTTCCCATCGCGGTCTGGCGCGCGCTACCGACTGGACGCCCAGCCGATACACCGCCTCTGTTTTGGACCGGACGCACTTGCCTGAGCGTGACGAGTTTCGTTTGCCCGGGTGCCTCATTCGAATCACGGCGCGAGCAAGTGCTCGGCGAACATCGGCGGCTCACCTACTCGAAGGCCCTTGCCAGTTGGAGCGTAGACGGATACCGGCGCGCCCGAACGGAACACCACAAACATCACAATTCGTTTAAGTTTGGATCGTGCTCGTGATGTGAGCCAATGTCCGCAAGGCTTCCCGCTCCGGCCCCTCAAATTTGATTCCACGCGTCCCGGCGCGAACACTAAAAAAACACTAAAAAGCGGACGCGAGATACTGCGTGCCGCCTCACCGCCACCCGGGCGCAGCAGCACCGGCCATGTGCCGCGCAGCCGATAGCCACCGCTCCCCGACACAGTCCAACATATCGTCACATATTCTCGCCATTCAATCTACAGATGCTCGAGCTTCCGAGTACGTCCGATCGCGTCCTTGCGGAGCGAATCAGCAGAGGTGCGAGGCTGTCATGACCGTCTTTCGGGAAACCGAATAACCTTTGCGAGGTTGCCAGCAGATGTACTAGTCCGCAGCTCAGCGCTGACGGAATTCCTCGTGGCGGGAGAGCATGCCCACTCGATTGTCAACAAGAAAAATGCACCCACCTAAATAAGGGCTTTCCACAAGGCGGTCATTTTCGTACCGTCAGCGATACCGTCTGATCAACTGCGCAATTGTTGCTGATGCGGCGACAATCATTCTTTGCTGCCCGGCAGATTCTCTGAGCATCGCGTCATGTTTGACACTCACTGCATACCACCGGACGAACCCGCTCGCTGACTGACGTAGACCTCACTCACGCATCTCGATATCACGCAGCCATTGAGGCCAGTGAAAGTCCTGGTCGAACCATGACTGGGCGCCCGTGCTCGTCCACGACAAGCCCGACACAGCACGAAGTGCCGGAGCTATGCCTGCCGCCGTTTCCAGTCGCGCGGAATCAGTCCCTTGCCGGACGCGCGGGTCCAGCGCTCCTTGGTTGCCTTGACGTAGCGCGCATCTGACGGGAAGTAGGCGTGCTCAAGCAGCAAAACTTGAAGACCGCTGCGCGCCTCGACCTCTTTGAACAGAAAGTCGATATGCTGACGCATCGCTTCATAGTCTTCGTCGCCGGCCTTCACCAATATCTCATCCGGGCGCTCATCCTCACCGAGATCCTCCCCTTCGGCGCCGTCTTCTTCATCCAGCTCTTCGAAATCGCGGCTTTGATTTGGGAAGTAGGGGCGACTGAGCTGATCCAGCACAATTACGCCCGGAACGGGTCGGTGCTCATTCTCAAAGTGCCGCTGCATTCCAAAGGCTAGCGCCACGTGGACGGCCAGCCAGTTCTGATCGGAACCAAGGTCGGCCATTGAAAGAACTGCCCCATCCTGACCAGCCTCAATGACGCTCACCTGAGGCTCACGCGCCGAGAAGACAAGTACAGCATCAACGCACGGCTCGACCTTTGGCAACTTGGAGAAGACTTCAGATGCGTACCTAGATACAGCATCCTCGGAGTAGCGCATCCGGACCCTGCGATTGTCCGCGTCGATTTTCGCTTCGAGGTCAGCGATCTCATCCCGCTGACCTGACAAGTCCTTGGTTGGCCGAAGCAGCTGATCGTCAATTGTCTCCAGGAAATACGAAACCTTGCCGCGGAAGAACGACTGCACCTGAGCCAGGTCGGCGAACTGTCTCGCTTCGGCGATCTGACCAAGAACAGAGACCACATTGGCGTCCAGCTCCCGGAGAAGGCCGCTCAGCTCTTCCACGCGGCCGTTTAAAGCAGCGGCAGCTTCACTGATCTGTGGCCGCAGTCGCGCCACCGCGCTCGTCTCAGCACGAATCGTTTCCAGTGATCGTTTGATCGCGCTCGCCATGGCTGTACCGGCAACGGTGTGTGACTCGCATACCGGACAGGTGCTCGGAACATCGAGCAAGTTCAGATGTTCAGCGATAAGTAGCTTCTGGTGCTGGCTCGTCACCGCGGTCTGGTACTCCTTGGACTCCTGCTCGGTCACCTGCATCGCTCTCAGCTTGCGCTTGGTCTGGTTCAACTCCCTCAAGGTCGACTGACGTCGCGCCTGCAGCGCATCAAGTTGGTCAGCGCCCGGGTACTGTAAAGGTACAGCGGTCGGCGCGGCCGCGCGCCGCAACAAGCTCACCAGCATGGCCTCATCGGCAGCCTCGGGCGGACGTTCAATCAAGCCGAGTTGCTGGGCTTCTCCAAGCAGGACGCGCGATCTCTGTCTCATCACGCTGTCTTTGGCGATGCGAGCCTCTTCGCGTGCAATGTCAATTTCCAGCGCCCTGCGAGCTTGTCTGAGGCGCCTCTCGGCTGAAGCAGTCTCCCCAGTCACCGCTCCCAAAAAATAGGGCATTGTCGCGACAATCTTTGGGGCCTTCCGGTTGTCATCCAAGCCGTGCAGCAGCACCGTCTCACTGTCAATGACTTCCTTGGTGACGAAAACGTACGGAGTGAACTGCCGCACCGACGGCCGATCCGGCGACTCTTTCCCGGGCTGTTCCGTCTCTGTCATCGACATGGACTCAATACCGAATGCTGCGCCGAGCCGGGCCTTGCTGGCGGCAACGCTTCCCCTCCCTTCGAATTCATCCACGGACTTCGGGACGATCAGGTTTCTGCCAGTGGTCACGTACATGTAGGCGTTCGGCGCCTTGCCAACCAGCGGGACCTGGCGACAAGAAATCATCTCGTCTTCCCCTCTGACCCACTTCACGCCCACTGCCAGGCAGCGCCGTCTCACGTAGACAGGCAACTGGCACTTGGACGAGCCCAAACAGTAGTCGAGCGCCTTGATGACAGCGGATTTGCCAGTTCCTGAAGCGCCGGTGATAACGTTCACACGTTCTGCGTCAAGCTCAATTATGCGGTGTTGATGTCCGCACAGAACTGACCCACTAGAGCTGAAAATTTTCATCGAATTTTGACCCACGTGATTGAATGCCCTGCTCAATCTTTGAGCAGGGGATACAAAGGTGATCACGGTGGGCATATT
>NZ_CADFEC010000066.1:0-4152 GCF_902833195.1 Burkholderia sp. BCC1638 | reverse complement strand
GATGATCGCTCGTTTCGGAAACCGGTGATCAGCGATCACCTTCGACCGAAACGGCCGATCACCATCAATCGGAACCACTGATCACGTTCAACCGAAATCGCTGATCACGTTCGCCGAAATACGCACTTCGGTGAATCGCTTTTTCATTGCCGCTCCTCTCTGGAACGGACTCTACACCGTCACCGTACTAAACGCCGGGAGCAGGTCAAAATCATCTGGATTGCCGTCGATTCCGTCGTCACCGCCCGCGCCGGAACGAAATCTCCCGATTTGATACGATAGAAGCGTCGTCGACGGGTTGCTTGCCTCGACGTTCATGTTCGAACCAGTGCTTGATGGAGAGAGAGGGCAGCGAATGAATATCGGCGACGCGTCGCGCGAATCCGGCGTCAGCGCAAAAATGATCCGATACTACGAACAGGTTGGTCTTCTTGCGCCCAGCAAGCGTAGCGACGCTGGATACCGGATCTACGGTTCGGACGAAGTCCATATCCTGCGCTTCATCCGCCAGGCGCGGCGGCTCGGTTTTCTCGTCGAGGATATCCGCAAACTGCTGATGCTTTGGCAGGACCGCGCCCGCGCCAGTGTCGAAGTGAAGTCAATCGCCCTCGAACACGTGGCTGAACTCGACAAACGCATCGCGGAATTGAGCGATATGCGCAATACGCTCGCCGATCTCGCCGCGCACTGCCATGGTGACGAACGACCTGAATGCCCGATCTTGGCGCGCCTGGCCGAACCGATCGGTGAACCAGATTAGTGCATACTCTCCAGGCCGAAAAGCGGCCACGACTCGATATTCATAAAAATCAATGAGTTAAAGCGGATATTTCATAAGCCATTCCAAAATGGAATGGTTCCCATGCAAGCATTTCACTAGCATCTTGGTGCGGCATCGCTATAATTCGGGATAACCCTATACGGGAAATCCCTGAATCTCGATTCGCCAGGGGTCCCCCTTCCTTGGAGAACATCATGATCGCCTACATCGTTGAAAAGCTGAGCAACTGGTTCGAATCCGCAGAACGTGAGCGCCGTGAGGCATACCTCGCCACGTCGTCGGACATCGTCCAGCTCGAGAGCCGCATCCGCTCGCTCGAAACCAACGGCTACTCGCTGTAATCGGAGTCACCGTCAGCTGCCGTGTGGCACCGAACGAAAAGCAAGCCCCGTGTTGACGGGGCTTTGTTTTTTGTGCGCTTGATCTGGCGAAATCGTTGGCGCGGCGCTATGGTATGGGCCTGTTTTTAACCGGAAGAATACGACCATGCGCTTGTGTCTCGATGTGCGTCACGTTTCTCGCGTGCGTCTCGTTCTGGGGGCTGTCGTGCTCGCTCACGGCGTGGCGGCCGGGGCGGCGACGTCGTCCAAGCCGCTGATTCTCGATACACAACGTGGGATCCAGGATGGCAAGGGCGGCCTGGTGTTGCAAACGGCTCCGTTATCGTCCGAGCCGATCGTCGAGCCCGCAGGCATGCGAGCGCCGGCCGGGCAGGGGTCGAATTCATCGATCCCGCTGTTTGTCGCGCCGTATATCAATGTGCCCGGTTGGGGCGTGTCGCCAGCCAATCAGCAGAGACCCACGCCCAGACCGCAGCCATAACGGCAAGACGTCCGCTCAGTTCCCGCGCTGCTCGATCTGGCACCGGGCGCCACTATCCTGTCCCAGGCGTTCGACGAGATAGGGCAGCGCTTCGTTCATGCTCTGCGCGAGTGTGTACGGCGGATTCAGGATGAACATTCCGCTGCCGTAAAGGCCCAGGCCGTCTGCCGGCGGATTCGATACCGTCAGCGTGAGGTGCAGCCAGTTGTTCGGTTGCAGGCGCTTGAGCTGCTCCGGAAAACGCTGCGATTCCACCCGTGCAACCTGCGGATACCAGATCGCGTAACAGCCGGTCGCGAAACGTTTGAGGCATTCCGTTACGCAAGTCACCGTGCGCGCGTAGTCCTTCTTGTCCTCATAGGACGGATCGATCAGCACCAGCGCGCGTCGCGGCGGCGGCGGCAGCAGCGCCTTGATGCCCTCGAAGCCGTCACCGGCGAAAATCATTGCACGGCGCCCCGCATCGCGGAAGTTGTGACGCAGCACGTCGATTTCCGTCGTATGCATTTCGAACAGGCGCATTCGATCCTGCTCGCGCATCGATCGCCATGCGAGATACGGCGAGCCCGGATAGTAGCGAAGCTCGCCGTCGTCGTTCAGCGCGCGCACCTCGTCGACGTAATCACCGAGCGCCTCGGGCAGGTTCTTTTCGTTCCATAGCGGCCCAATGCCGGTGTCGAATTCCCCTGTCTTGGCGGCATAACCGTCGCGCAGCGAATACACGCCGGCGCCGGCGTGCGTGTCGATGTACCAGTACGACTTGTCTTTCTTGTTCAGGTAGCGCAGCAGCTGGACGACGACGGCGTGCTTGAGCACATCCGCGTGGTTGCCTGCATGAAAACCGTGACGATAACTGAGCATGGCGGGCTGCCTGAAACAAAGGATGAATCGATGAAAACGGACGATTGCGCGTGGCCCGTCGGGCCGCGCGCCAATGCGGCCGCGTATTGTACGCGAGTGGGCGTGAGTCGCCTTACTCGAATGCGTCGCCGACGGCCTCCTCGATACGTTGCTTGACCTCCGGCGTCAGCTTCGCGGCGACGTCGAGCGCGCGCATGTTGTCGCCGATCTGCTCGATCCGCGACGCGCCCGTAATAACAGAGCTCACGCGCGGATTCGCGAGTATCCATGCGATCGCCAGTTGGGCGGTGCTGCAGCCGAATTCGGCCGCGATCGCGCCGAGCCGTTCGACCACGTCGTTGCTGGCCGAATCCGTCAGCCGGGCGCGGAGCCAGTCGTAGCCCGGCAGTTGCGCGCGGCTACCCGGCGGTACCCCGTTCCGGTACTTGCCGGTGAGCAGCCCCGATGCCAGCGGGCTCCAGGTCGTCAGGCCGAGGCCGTAGTCTTCATAGAGCCGCGCGTATTCCTGCTCGACCCGGGTACGATGGAACAGGTTGTACTGAGGCTGCTCGACGACCGGCTTGTGCAGATGGTGCCGCTCGGCAATTTCGTACGCGGCGCGGATCTCGTCGGCGCTCCATTCGGACGTGCCCCAGTACAGCGCCTTACCGCGTACGATCATGTCGCTCATCGCCCAGACGGTCTCCTCGATCGGCGTGTTCGGATCGGGGCGATGGCAGTACACGAGGTCGACATAGTCGAGCTGCAGCCGGCGCAGCGAGCCGTCGATCGCGTTCAGCAGATATTTCCGGTTCAGCGTGTGGTATTGGTTCGGCGCTTCCGCGAGTCCCCAGAAGAACTTGGTGGACACGAGATAGCTGACGCGCGGCCAGCCGAGCGACTTGAGCGCCTGGCCCATGATTTCCTCGGATTTTCCACCCGCATAGACCTCGGCGTTGTCGAAGAAATTGACGCCCGCATCGCGGGCCGCCGCAAGGCATTCACGGGCAACCCGCTGGTCGACCTGGTTGCCGTAGGTGACCCACGAGCCGAGCGAAAGCGCGCTGATCTGCAGGCCGGAGCGGCCTAGTCGTCGATAGTGCATGGGCGTCTCCCGCGACTCGGAACCGACCTTAAGCTTAGACGTTTTGCGCGCGAACGGCGGGGCCGATCGTGCACAATAGCGGCTGGCCTGTCTGCACGACCGCGCGACGAAAGCGGATGCAGCGGGGCGCGCTTTTTCGATCCGATAACGGAAGGAGACGGACATGGCAGCAGATCTGAGCGGCAAGACCGCAGTCGTCACGGGCGCCGCAAGCGGCATCGGCAAGGAAATCGCACTGGAGCTGGCCAAGGCGGGCGCCGCGGTCGCGATCGCCGACCTGAACCAGGACGGCGCAAACGCGGTTGCCGACGAGATCAACAAGGGAGGCGGCAAGGCGATCGGCGTCGCGATGGACGTGACCAGCGAAGAAGCGGTCAACAGCGGCATCGACAAGGTGGCCGAAACGTTCGGCTCGGTCGACATCCTCGTGTCGAACGCGGGCATCCAGATCGTCAACCCGATCGAGAACTACTCGTTCACCGACTGGAAGAAGATGCAGGCGATCCACGTCGACGGCGCGTTCCTGACGACCAAGGCCGCGCTCAAGCACATGTACAAGGACGATCGCGGCGGCGTCGTGATCTACATGGGTTCGGTGCACTCG
>NZ_CADFEC010000065.1:0-4244 GCF_902833195.1 Burkholderia sp. BCC1638 | reverse complement strand
CCCGAACGCTCCAGCACCGCGCGAATCACCGTCGCGCCCAGCTCCGGTGCCGCGATCTTCGCGAGCGAGCCGCCGAATTTGCCGACCGCGGTCCGCGCGGCCGATACGATCACTACGTCCGTCATGTTCTCTTCCTGCATTGAAATCAGTGGGTCGATCCGTATTGCGCGCCGGTACGGTGCGGCGGCGGCGCGCGAGCGCCATGCGGCCGGCGATGCGGTTGCACGTTCGCGCGCTCATCCGCCCGCGTCCGGGCACGCTGCGGCGAACCGGACGTACGCCGATCACCGCGCGGCACACGCGGCGGCCGGCGCCCGCCGGCGCCGCTCAATCAGTGTCAGTGTCGCGCCTGCGCGCGACACGCGCTCATGCAGCCGATTCGCGCGAAGCGGCTTCCTTGCGAGCGGCGGCGGCGGTCTGCTTGGCACCGCGGGCCGTCGTTTCGCTGACCGCGTCGAAACCGCTTTGCGCGGCCTCGATCGCCTGCCCCGTCGCTGCGCGCACGGAGTCGGCCGCGGCCGTCGCCGCGGACAGCGCCGAGTTCAGCGCGGCGACCACGGCGCCCGAACCTGCCGGCGCATGCTTCGTCAGCTCGCCGACCACTTCCTTCACGCGCTTGTCGTTCTGTTCGTACTGAGCCTGGGCAACCTTCGCCCACTCGGCCTGCGTCGACACTGCGATATCGAACAGATGACGACCGTATGCGACGGCCTTGCCGGCGGCTTCCTGCGGTGCGGCGACCTGCTGCGCGAAGCCTGCCGCCGGGTTGCTTGCGTTGAACGCGTTCTTCAGCTTGTCCTCGTATTCCTCGAGCGCCGTCTTGGCCGCTTGGAGGTTGAGTTCGACGACTGCCTCGAAACCATTAATTGCCGGACGGGCAATCGCGAACCACGCGGCGATTCCGGACTGATAATCGGCGGCGAATTTTTCGGGGGCAAATACGGACATCGGGCACGCTCCTGTTGGCAATGCGAGAGACGACGTAAAGAAAATGGAAGGCAGATCGAGGGCCTGCTTCCTTATTCACAACCCTCAGACACGATTGACTGCGAAGAGTTGAGGATGGCCATTTTAGATGGATTAATTGTCAATTAAATTGCATTAATGCTAGGTGAAAACCCTTAGCAGCCGAAGCGCCTTCTCCACGACAGTGCGCGTTCGTAATAGGGTCGTGTCGCAGCGCCTTGTCCGGAAACGATTTTTACCTTTTTACAGGATAACCTACCGTTGCCAACTGCAACATTTACCCCGTCATTATTTCCGTTATTAGAAAAAGGGCGCGCATTGAAAATGGGGTGGATGCTTATGTAATCGTTTTTCCAGATTTATTTTGAAATCGTTCCCGAGATTATTAATGACGAATTCAATGATCGTATATAAATCGCCGGGACGTGCGACGGCGCCCACCCTTCACCCGACCAGTTCGCGATGCAGCGCGCGAAACTCCTGCGCGAGCTTGTGCGTCGGCTCGAGATGGATCACCGGCGTCGACTGCTGATGCGACTCGCGGATCTTCACCGACGCCGACAGCCGCGACGCCAGCACCGGCAGCCCTTCCTCGACGAGTTCGTCGACCAGTCGCTGCGGCAGGCTCGCACGCGGCTGAAACTGGTTGATGACGATCCCTTCGACCTCGAGCGCCGCGTTGTGGTCCTGCTGGATTTCCTTCACGTTCTCGAGCAGCGTATACAGCGCCCGGCGCGAGAAGTCGTCGCAGTCGAACGGAATCAGGCAACGCTCGACCGCGATCAGCGCCGAGCGCGTGTAGAAGTTCAGCGCGGGCGGCGTGTCGATGTAGACGGCATCGTAGGTGTCGAGCTCGTTGAGCGCATCGCGCAGCTTGTAGATCTTGTAGCGCGACTCGAGCTTGCCGTGCAGCGTGTCGAGGTCCGGATGCGCGGGCATCACGTCGAGCCCGTCGAACGGCGTCGGATGGATGAACGATGCGACGTCGACCGGCCGGAAGTTGAACGTCAGTGCGGTCTCGAAGAAATCGGCGACGCCGGGATGCGCGTCGGCCGCGCGATCACCGAGCAGGTAGCGGGTGGAATTCGCCTGCGCGTCGAGGTCGATGACGAGCGTGCGCAGCCCTTCGCTCGCACTGATCGCCGCCAGGTTGCAGACGATCGTCGACTTGCCCACACCGCCCTTCTGGTTGAACACGACCCGCCGCATGGTGTCTCCTTCGATCGAAACGTCGAAAGAACGAGCTTAGCCGGTCAATCGTGGCGGCCGCGTGACATAGGTCAGATGCGCGGCAACGGCCCTGACACATGACGGTTGCCGGGCACGCTCCATCGGTCCGAGGTCGCGAGGATCCTGTTCAGCAGTTGCGGTCCCTCGGCGCGATTTCGTCGGCGTGAAGCCCGCGAGATGTTCGCCGCGGCGGGGAGCGCGTCAGCCACGGCCGGTCTCCGGGGCGCGGGGGCGTAAACGAAAAAAGACCCGAAGGTCCGTGCCAAGCGATTCGCTTGACTCGGACATTCGGGCCCATTCCGGTGCGGAATGCCGACGTTCCGTCAGAACGGTTCTGTTCCGATATTCCGTAAACATTGTCACGCGACGAAGGACAGACTGACCGCCACAATGCCGACCGCTGAAACCGTAAAGATTGGCCCTGGACATGCCATGCGCCTATTGGGTGATGCTCGATGCGCGACGCGCGCTGAATTGAGATCAGTCTAAGCTCTTGTCACCGATCATACGCAGTGAATCATCAGTCTTTTGGGTCCGCTTTCTACCGGCGCCCTCCATCGCCAGTGCTGCTGACGGGCCACCCGTCCAACCAGCGGCCGCAGACGTTCGCCAGCACCGTGCCGTCGCTCCACTTTCGTTGCGCCCGAGCATACGGATCCGAGCGAACAGACCGTCAGGGGATCAGACGATCCAGTGCATCGGTCCATCGGTCGCCCCCAAGCAACATCTGAACGCAATCGGACCAGTCAAACATCAGTGGCTCCGCGTATTTAGTCAGACAAATGACATTCCGTGCAATCTCGTAGCCAACGGTAACAATATCGCCAACGTGTTCGCTCACCTTTTGCGAAAAAAACTCCGACGATACGGCGACACCCAGGGTTAGCATTGTGCGCACCGCAGGTCCGTACTCCCAATGCCAGATACCCGCTCCTGGTTCATACCTGTCCCTTCTGGTGTTCACATGATCCGAGAACCGGTGGTCAGCGTACATCCATCGCGCCGGTAACAGAGGTCTCGAATCGCCGATTAACACGCGCCGCGTAACTGGGTCGCCAACAACCTCCCAGGATTGCGCTCCGAAGTAGACGCTGGCGCGATCATAAATGCGAGTCCTTCGCACTCGATCTGCAATGTCCTTTTCGATAACCGGCGATGTTGCGTGTTCGAGCACGAGCTTTAGGGTGCCACCGATAGACGTGCCGCTCTCGATAAGAGTGGTCAGGTCAACGCATCGCCTGTCTGCCAACAACGCAGGCAACGCTGACTCGTTCAGGCTTTCGACCACGAGCGGAATGATCCTGATGTCCCGGTGGCTAGCCTCTCCCGCGAGAATCTCAAGCTCCTGAGCCACACCGGAGTGTGACCGACCCGCCGAGTTGATGAAATCGCTGTCGCAGATACAGAGAATATCCACGTCGCCTTCGCGCAACATCGCTGAGATTGCTTGCGTAAACGACCGACCGGGCAAAATACTTTCGTGATCCCAGAAGACCGTGAACCCGTTAAGTTCGAGCGGACTGACGATCTTCTCGTGAATCCACGATTTTTTCTGCCCGGCGGAATCACCCCAAGCGTATGAGACAAATACAGGTAAGGAAGAGGAGCTTGCGCGGTGCATGATTCCTGATCATTCAGTGGGTTATTCTGAAGGTATGCTTCAGGGGCTGCGACGAGCCTCGTCTCCTGAGATCAGTGCCTTCTGGTCGGCAACGCTGCAGGATACGGGCGTCGCCAGCTTGTTCAACCGACCCATGTGGCGAACGAATCGTAGCCCTCGTCGGCAGACCAACAATACGTGCGATACCCGAGCTCCGACAGTCGCATGGTTTTGCCGCGTTTGGCATCGCCGGCCGTGTTCTTCAAGGTGTAGCCAGACATAGTGGACGACGCAACCCATTTACCGTTTTCGGCCTCCATCGGTGTTTACGCCGACCGGAAATTGAGCCACTTGTAGGGATCGCGCCGACTGAAAACTGAGCCGGGCAATCAACCTATCCTGCTAGTTTTTCAGGCAGGGTGTTTGGGGATGATCCCGATGACCATGA
>NZ_CADFEC010000064.1:0-4875 GCF_902833195.1 Burkholderia sp. BCC1638 | reverse complement strand
GGGACTAGATCCCCTTGAAGGGTCGTTCGAGACCAGGACGTTGATAGGTCAGGTGTGTAAGCGCAGTAATGCGTTCAGCTAACTGATACTAATTGCCCGTAAGGCTTGATCCTATAACAAGTCTGTCTCGCGCTGATTACAGCGCGTCGGACTGGTTGATCTCGTGTGCGATACACACAACTCAAAATTACTGCTTCTTCCCAGATTGGTTCTGTTGGCCACGCCAGCAGGACAACCCCCTTTGCCTGATGACCATAGCGAGTCGGTCCCACCCCTTCCCATCCCGAACAGGACCGTGAAACGACTCTACGCCGATGATAGTGCGGATTCCCGTGTGAAAGTAGGTAATCGTCAGGCTCCCTCAAGCCAAGAACCCCCGCCCGACAAGGCGGGGGTTTTTGCATTGGCGCGACGGAAATGCGAGTGCAGGCAATCGAACCTCTCCGTTTGCTGCCCAAGCGCGTCGCCGGAATCCACCGCTTTCCATCATCCCGGACCAATCAACCGCCGATTCGTTGCAATCTCCAGCCAGGGAGACGACTCTTGCCGGTTCGGCAAGGCACTTCTAACACCCGCTCCGCGTCCGTATCGTCGCATCGGCGATTCGGAGTCGGTTCAGCGTTGATATTTTTCATCCGCCATCTCTATTTTCTCACTGCATAGGCAGGAAATTCGCGCGAAATGAGGCCTTATTCGGCCCATCCACGTAAAATTTGCGAATCTCCACCCCAGTCGCATCCAGAACGATGAACGCCGCCACTCAGATAGCTCGGGCCGTTTGCCCTCACGATTGTCCGGACACGTGCGCAATGCGCGTGACCGTCGAAAACGGCCGGGCCATCAAGGTGACGGGCGATCCCGACCATCCGCCCACGCAGGGTGTGCTGTGTACGAAAGTCAGCCGATATGCCGACCGCGTTCATCACCCCGACCGGCTCACCGTTCCCCTCAAGCGCATCGGCGCGAAGGGGGAAGGGCGCTTCGTGCCGATCAGTTGGAGCGAAGCACTTGACGAGATCGGTCGTCGTCTCGGGGAAATCGCCGCGCGCGCGCCGGAGGCGATCGTGCCGTACAGCTACGCGGGAACGATGGGACTCGTGCAGGGCGAAGGCATTGCGCAGCGGTTCTTCCATAAGCTCGGTGCGTCCCGGCTTGAGCGGACCATCTGCGCCGCAGCCGGTGCAGCGGGGCTGCGCTACACGTATGGTGGAAGCGTCGGCATGCATCTCGAGCATTTCGAGGAAAGCGAACTGATTCTGATCTGGGGCGCCAACCCGATCGCATCCAGTCTGCATTTCTGGACCCGAGCGCAGGAAGCCAAGCGTCGAGGCGCCCGTCTGGTCGCGATCGATCCCTACCGCTCACTGACGGCCGAGAAATGCCATCAGCACATCGCGTTGAAACCGGGCACCGACGGCGCGTTCGCGCTCGGCATGATGCATGTGCTGATTACCGAAGATCTGCTCGATCACGACTACATCGCGCGTCATACGCTCGGCTTCGACGCGCTCAAGGCGCGAGCCCTGTCCTATCCGCCGGAGCGTGTCGCGCAAATCTGCGGCATCGAAGCGTCGGAACTGATCGAACTCGCACGTCGTTACGGCGCGACCCGCAAGGCGTCGATTCGCCTCAATTACGGCATGCAGCGCGTGCGCGGCGGCGGCAATGCCGTGCGCGCGATTGCGAGCCTGCCCGCGCTGACAGGCGCGTGGCGGGACCGGGCCGGCGGGCTTCTGCTGTCGTCGTCGGAATCCGCACCGGTTAATCAGGCGGGGCTGCTGCGTCCGGATCTGATGCCCGGCTGGCCTCACAAACTGCCGCGCATCATCAACATGAATGCAATCGGCGATGCGCTGCTGCATCCGGGCGACGCCACCTTCGGGCCGAAGGTCGAAGCGGTGATCGTCTACAACTCGAATCCCGTCGCGGTCGCGCCCGACTCGTCGAAAGTTGCCGCCGGGTTCGCGCGCGAAGATCTGTTCACGGTCGTTCTGGAGCACTTCAAGACAGATACGGTCGATTTCGCCGACATTGTGTTGCCTGCCACGACGCAACTCGAGCATCTCGACGTCCACAAGTCGTACGGCCACACCTATGTGATGGCGAATCTACCGGCAATTCCGCCAGTTGGCGACGCACGGCCGAACACGGAAATCTTTCGGGGCATCGCACTCAGCATGGGGCTCGACGAGCCCGCGCTTTATCACAGCGACGAAGAGGTTGCGCAGACGGCGCTCCGTTGGGACGATCCGGCACTCGACAGCGATTGGGAGACGTTGAAGCGTGCCGGCTGGCTGAAGCTCAAGGTCGCGGACGCGCCTTTCGCGAATGGCGGCTTTCGCACACCGTCCGGCAAATGCGAGTTCTACAGTGCGCGGCTCGAGCAGATGGGCATGGACCCGGTGCCTGATTATCTGCCGCCGTTCGAATCGGCGGAGGCCGCGCCTGAACTCGCCGCTCGCTATCCACTGGCGATGATTTCCCCGCCGGCCCGCCACTTCCTGAACAGCACGTTCGTGAACGTGGACAGCCTGCGCAGTACGGAAGGCCAGCCGCACCTCGATATACACCCGGCCGACGCCGACGCGCGCGGCATCGGGGAGGGCGACATCGTGCGCATCTTCAACGACCGCGGATCGATGCAGGCGGTCGCGAGAGTGACCGATCGTGCGCGCGCGGGGCTCGTCGTCGGACTGTCGATCTGGTGGAAGAAATTGTCGGCGGATGGACGGAACGCGAACGAGGTGACGAGCCAGGCGCTGACCGATCTCGGAAACTCGGCGACGTTTTACGATTGTCTGGTGGAAGTTGAGCGGATTTGACCGAACTTCTTGATATCATCAGATGAATGCATCCGAAAGTTCGAAGTGGGCATCTAACCCTGTTGTCTCAGCATGGACGAGCCGCTACGATGCGTTTTAGCACGACCATTCGAAAATATGTGAGGAGACGCGCAGTATGAACAAAATTTGGCTGAAATCGTACCCACCCGGCGTTCCAGCCGAAATTGACGCGTCCCCGTATCCTTCCATCCCGGATCTCCTCGACGAAAGCTTCAAGCAGTATCGTGACCGCAAGGCGTTCGTCTGCATGGGCAAGAGCATCACGTACGGCGAACTCGATGCGCTGTCGCGCCAGTTCGGCGCGTGGTTGCAGTCGCGCGGCCTGAAGCGCGGTGCGCGCGTCGCGCTCATGATGCCGAACGTGCTGCAGTACCCGGTGGCGATCGTCGCGGTGCTCCGCGCGGGTTTCACCGTCGTCAACGTCAACCCGCTATATACGCCGCGCGAGCTCGAACATCAGCTGAAGGACAGCGGAGCGGAGGCGATCGTCATTCTCGAGAATTTCGCGTCCACGCTGCAGGCCGTCATCGCCAATACCGCGGTCAAGCATGTCGTGGTCGCGTCGATGGGCGATCTGCTGGGCATCAAGGGCTGGCTCGTCAATTACGTCGTGCGCAACGTGAAGAAGATGGTGCCGGCCTGGCAGCTTCCGTCGTTCACGCGCTTCAAGGCCGCGCTGTCGGAAGGTGCGCGGCAGACCTTCAAGGCAGAGAAGCTCGGGCCCGACGACGTCGCGTTCCTCCAGTACACGGGCGGTACGACGGGTGTCGCGAAGGGCGCGACGCTGCTGCACCGGAACATCGTGTCGAACGTGCTGCAGGCGGGCGCATGGCATCATCCCGCGCACGAGAAGTACCCCGAGGTGAAACAGTTCGTGACGGTTGTCGCGCTGCCGCTCTATCACGTGTTCGCGCTGACGGTCTGCGGCTTCCTGACGATGCGCACGGGCGGCATGGGCGTCCTGATCCCGAATCCGCGCGACATCGGCGGCATGATCAAGGAGTTGAAGGGGTGCCAGATCTCGACGATTCCGGCCGTCAACACGCTGTACAACGCACTGCTGAACCATCCCGAATTCAATCAGCTCGACCTGTCGAAGCTCGTGATCGCCAATGGTGGCGGCATGGCGATCCAGGAAGGTGTCGCGAAGCGCTGGTATGAGAAGACCCATACGGCGATCGTCGAGGGCTACGGCCTGTCGGAGACTTCGCCGGTCGCGACCTGCAACCCGGTGACCGCGACCGAATACAGCGGGACGATCGGCCTGCCGCTGCCGTCGACGGAAGTCGCCATCCGCGATGACGCCGGCAACGACGTCGCGCTCGGCGAGCCGGGCGAGATCTGTATCCGCGGGCCGCAGGTCATGGCCGGCTACTGGAACCGTCCGGACGAAACCGCGAAGGTCATGTTCCCGGACGGTTTCTTCAAGACCGGCGACGTCGGCGTGATGGACGCGCGCGGTTACGTGAAGATCGTCGACCGGAAGAAGGACATGATCCTGGTATCCGGTTTCAACGTGTATCCGAACGAGGTCGAGGACGTGGTGGCGTCGCACCCGGGCGTGTTCGAGGTGGCGGCGGTCGGCGTGCCGGACGAGCACTCGGGCGAAGCCGTGAAGCTGTTCGTCGTGAAGAAGGATCCGGCGCTTACCGACAAGGACATCCTCGCGTACTGCAAGGAGCGGCTAACCGGCTACAAGCGGCCGAAACTCGTCGAGTTCCGCACGGAGCTGCCGAAGACGAATGTCGGCAAGATCCTGCGGCGCGAACTGCGCGACGGACGCGCGTAACACCGAAGTCGAATCAACCAGCCCGGCCAGTGCCGGGCTTTTTTATTCGTGGCGGGCATTGAGGATGCCGCATCGTGGTTCGACGGTCGCAGGAACGGCGCGCGTTCTACCGGGGGGTGCCCCTATGTGTTTCGTCAAGCGGTAGGGGCTGACTTGGGTTGGTAAATGGTGCCGTCGCGCAGCATGGCGAACAGGACGTCACAGCGTCGCCGTGCGAGCGCGATGAGCGCTTGGTTGTGGCGC
>NZ_CADFEC010000063.1:0-5015 GCF_902833195.1 Burkholderia sp. BCC1638 | reverse complement strand
CCTGACTTACTTTAGTGTGAGACTCTTGATACTTTCGCTTTCTGATCCGAAGATCAGCTCGCGGCCATCAAGCGCCCACACTTATCGGCTGTTAATTTTTAAAGAGCATTTCTGCGAGAAACCTGGAGTTTCCCAGCAGCGCTGCGTTTTCAGCAGCAGAGAAGCGAGATTATCAACCGTTTTTTAAAACTCGTCAACAACTTTTTTAACTACTTCGTTGCGACGACTGCGGTTTAATTTCGTATGCACTGGAGTCGATAAAACCGACTTCAACAGCACCGCTTCCCTTCTTCCCCCCGCGCTGCGTTTCCGTTAGCGCGAAAGAGGCGTGATTCTAAGCACCCGCCCCAGTCTCCGCAACCCCCTTTGTGAAATATTTTTGACGTGCTATGCCGGGAGCCGCTGAGCCGCAGCCGCGGTCATATATGAGCAACACGGCAGGAGCAGCCTCGGTCGCCCGTGAACCGCCCCGCCGCAGCGAACGCAACCTTCCGTCGCTCACCTCCCCACCATTGCCCTCACCACCCCATCCCGCCGAATCAGTCCGTGATACAGCGCCGCCGCGAAATGCGCGAGGAACGTCAAGAAGAACAGATAGGCCAGCACGCGATGCGCGACCCGGAGCCAGGCGAACGCAACCGGATCAGCCGACACGATCGCCGGCAGCTGCACACCACCGCCCAGCGTCACCGGATACCCGCCTGCCGACAGCATCGCCCACCCGATCAGCGGCATCGCGAGCATCAGCGCGTACAGCACCAGATGCGACCCATGCGCGGCAAGCTTCTGCCACCAGGGCAGATCCTCGGGCAATGCGGGCGGCTTCGACACGAACCGCACCACGATCCGCACGCAAACCAGCACCAGCACGGCAATCCCCAGCGGCTTGTGCAACGCCACCAGGAAATCGTGCCGCCCCGAAACCGACGCCACCATCCCCACCCCGATGAACAGCATCGCGACGATCATCGCGGCCATCACCCAATGCAGTAGCCTCGCCGGCAAGCTAAACGTCGTCGTCGCCTTCATCATCGTCCCTCCGCACTCAGTCGCGCCGCGCCGGCCACGCCGGCTTCTTCACTCGTCCGGCGCAGATACGAATCCGCATACGCCGCGGACCGCGCCGCCAGCAACGGATCCCCCGACACCTGAATCCCCTGCGGCAACACCGTCGGGTCGTAATTCACGTCCCGGCACGGCCCGCTGTCCTGCGCCTCCACGCGATCGAGCACGAGTGTCCCCGCGTCGATCGTCGTACGCTGCGCGGGCCAGGTCTTCGTCGCGTCGTCCACCGGGTCGCCGGGCTCCGCCAGCGTGACCAGCAGCTTCCACTTCTGCGCACCGTCCGCGATGCGCCGCGTCAGGTCCTGCTGCAGCACGTTCGGATCCGCGGCCGTCGCGACGTCGCCGGCGCCCGTCGTCTGCTCCGGCACGACGCGCCACCGCACCGCCTGGCGCTTGCCGGCGGCATCGACGAAGTAGAACGCGTTCAGCCCGTAATAGCTTTCGGTGACGTAGCTCGCGCTCGGCTTCGCACCCTTCACCCAGGCGCGGAATGCGGCCGTCTCCGGATGCGCGCCGAAAAACGCCTTCACCTTCGCCGGATCGGGCTTGCCCGTCGCCGGATCCGGCCGGGTCGCCAGCAACTGCGCGTAGAACGCCTTCGGCGTCGCCACGGGAAACACCGGCATCGCGTTCATCCCGGTCCGCCATTGCTGGCCGTCCGGCGCGGTGAGCTTCAGCGCGAGGCTGCGGATCGGCACGCTGCTGTCGGGCGCATACGGATTCCCGCCCGGCAGCGCGAAGCGCCCGACCACGGGCGTGCGCACCGCCTTGAAGAACGGCGCGACGGAATATGCGCTCGCGGCGCCGTTGCCTTCGAAGTAACCGGTCACGCACACGCCCTTCGCGTGATTGCGCCGGAAACCCGGATGCTCGCCGCCGGCCGTCTGCAGCGCGTCGACGAGCCGGTGCGGGGTCAGACGCGCCGGCGCGAGCCAGCCGCCAACATACCCGAAGGCCACGGCCACGCCGGCCACCGCGCCACCGATCACGGCCCAGCGCCACCACCCGCGCCCGGGTTCGCGCGGCGGCGAAGAAGAGGAAGATTGCTTCATGGATGCACTCCCGATCGTCAGATCATTGTCGAACGCGTGTAGGACGCCACCCGCGCCGCTTTATTCCATCAAGAAATTTTTCGTATGCTGACGGAATAAGCGACGCCGACCGGCGTCCTACGCGGCATCTCCACGCTTATCGGCTCGCGCCCCGGCCATGCCCTCAAACGCCCCCGACGACGACGCATTGCGCGAACTCATCCCCAGGCTGCGACGCTTCGCGCTCTGGCTGGCGCGTGACGTTCACGCGGCCGACGATCTCGTCCAGTCGACGCTCGAGCGCGCGCTGTCGCGCTGGGCGAGCCGCCGCGACGACGCGTCGCTGCGCAGCTGGCTGTTCACGATCCTTTACCGGCAGTTTCTCGACGGCAAACGCAGCGCGAAGCGCTACGCGTGGCTGCTCGGCCGCATTCGCGACGACGACGAAGCGCACTGGCCGTCCGCCGAACGCGAGGCGACCGCGCGCGCGACGCTCGAAGCGTTCAGCCGGCTCTCCGACGAGCAGCGCAGCCTGCTGCTGCTCGTCGCGGTCGAAGGCTTCACGTATCAGGAAGTCGCCGACCTGCTCGACGTGCCGATCGGCACCGTGATGTCGCGACTCTCCCGCGCGCGCCAGGCACTGCGCCAGCTCAGCGACGGCGAGCTTCCCGCTCCTTCTCTCCGCTTGATGAAATGAACACGCTCCGTCCCGACGAACACGATCTCCAGGCCTATGTCGACGGCCAGCTCGACGACGATGCGCGCGCCGCGGTCGAGCGATATCTCGCGCTGCATCCGGAAAGCGCGGAACAGGTGAAGCAATGGCAGATGGATGCGCGGCGGTTGCGGGCCGCGCTCGAGAGCGTGCGGATGCCTGGCGAGAATCCTGCGCTGGATCCGGCAGCGCTTCGTGCGAAGCGTGCGGAGCGCTCGCGGGTGCGGTTCGCGATGGCGGCTTCGTTCGTGTTCTGTATCGGGCTCGGGACGCTCGGCGGGTGGCAGGCGCGCGGGTGGAACGCGCCGCCGCCGATTGCGCCGATGAGCGATGCGGTCGAGGCTTACCGGATGATGGCGGTCGATCAGACTGCGAAGGTGGATTTCCGGCCGACGGGTGCGAAGGATTTGCAGACGTGGCTCACCCGGCGCATGGGGGCGTCGGCGAGGCTGCCGGATTTGAGTGCGGCCGGGTTCCGGCCGGTTGGCGGGCGGTTGTTTACGACGGACAGCGGCGCGACGGCTGCGATGGTGCTCTACGAGGACGACGCCGGGCGGACACTGAGTTTCTATCTCCGACCGGCGGAATCGAAACATCGGCTGCTGCCAGCCGGGCAACGTGTGGATGGGTCGTTGCTGGCGCGGTATGGGTCAGTGAACGGGCTCAACTTCGCGGTGGTCGGGCCGGTGGATAGTCTTGGTCAGCACGCGGTCGTGAGGGTGCTCGATCAGCAGATTTGAGCTGGACGATACGCTGTCCGTTGGTGGCCGTTGTGCGCTGACTGCGGTCCGTCCGATGCGGTTCGACAAACCTGAAAGCACTCACGTTCACCGTTCGTGGTCACAGCGTTTAAATTCTCTTTCGTGGTGGTTGTCCACACCGCGAATCTCGTCGCGGTGCGTTCCCGAATGGGTAGACCCTCTTCGGTTCCGATGTCACAGGGTTTGGCGTCTTCTGGACGCAGGATATCCACATCGGCCGCAGCGGCTCGGCATGCCTTCTCCGGTTGAATCACTCACCTTCGGCCCGCACAGCATTTCGCGTGCCTTTGGGTCGCGATATCCACATCGCCCTCGCCGAGCTGGTACACAGGATTTCGATTCCGCCGCTCACGGGTTGTTCGCATGCGCGTGATCGCTTCGAATCAATGTGTCCCCGGGGGCGCACAGCGTTCCTGATTGTTTTGTGTGCCGGTTGTCCACACGCGACAATCGGGCGCTACGGCCGCACGGACATCACTTTGTCGAGTAAGTCCCGAGAATCTCGCCGGTTTCCGGGGAGATCACGTACTTGATCGACGTCCCGAGCGGGCTCGCATTGCCGAGCCCACGCATGCCGGGAGGCATCTTCGCCACGAAGGTCACGCTGATGACTTAGTCCTCAGGCCCAGGATCCGTTCTGGCCGCACTTTCGTCCGTGATACAGACCCTGCCCGGTCTTTGCAAACTCTTCACAGGCAGCCCTCAGACCGAGCGGCGCCGCGATATCGAGATCGACGGAGCATCGGCCGATGGTCCCGAAATTCAGCTTGGCCATCCGTCACCCTTAGACATCGCGTTCACCTTACGCTTCTTTCTGCACGGCCATCAATTCCCTTAAGCAATCAGCACACGTTGCCGTCAGTAGTCCGATGGCTGCTTCCATCGACTCGTCGTCGTTAAAGCGGTAGACACCCCCTCCTTCATGCGTACCGCCCAGCTCGCGCACTTTCGCCTCTTCGGATTCCAGCATGTAGCCGGGATACTCGATTTCGTGCCGCACGAGCAGCAGCGGGACGATCCGACGGCCGCTCTTCCAGTTGCTGCGGTCGTTAATGAGGTCGGATACGGTCCGCGTCACGAGCTCGCCGCCTACGGGTCCGTGGGACAGGCAATTCATCAGCGGCATCGCGTCACCTGTTTCCCCGAAACTGCCGGTGGCTTCGCGCCTGCCTCGAGAAAATACGACGACTCGTCGGGAATGACGCCATCCACGTAACGCCTGTCTTCCCACAGCAAGCGCCATCGCGTGCGCACGGCCAGCTCCATTGCATCTCTGACCTTCGGCGCTCGCGTTCCTCTGCCCAGGTAATTGAAGCCCCGTTACTATCTTCGTGCCCCGATAATCGGGGCTTTGGCCAGCCAGGCCCGGCATGATTCTCGCCCCCAGTCGCAGTCATGATCCGGGGGGTGTTGTCACCGGGCCTGGTGGGTGGCTGGTGATCG
>NZ_CADFEC010000062.1:0-7333 GCF_902833195.1 Burkholderia sp. BCC1638 | reverse complement strand
GCGAGAAATAAGGTGCATCCTCGGGGCAAACTTCTCCGAATGGGCGGCGCTTCGCTTCGGTATCCGGCCATTCCCCGCCCACATCGCCGACCACCTCGCGCGATCGCCTATTAATCAGTGTTTCCCTAGCAAGTGAAAAGATCGGTGTGCCCGAAGCCCTGCGAGTAATCGAGCACCGAAATGACTGTCGGAATCACGCGAAATATCCGGACTTCGTCAGGAGACGGCATCGGCATCGGCGGCGTCTGCATATCCGGATACTTCAGTGGAAGCATGCGCAAGACCTTCTCTGCTTCGGCACGATCGGTCACGGGTTGTGCGTGCGCCGCCATCGACAAGCCGGTAATCGCCATCAGATCTGACGTGTCGTGATCGATCGTTAGCGATACGCGGTCGTCGCGGGCCAGATTGGCCGCCTTCTGGCTTTCCAGGCCGCAAAGAAAGTAAAGCGTCAGTCCCTGGCTCTCGTAGCCTACGGTGGTCGCCTGCGGCCAGCCGTCCGGCCTCAGCGTGGCGATCGTCATGATCCGATGCTGGTCCAGCAATGACAGGATCTTTTGCTTGATCTGCGCGTCCATGGATCACCTTCCCGTTCGTGAAATCCAATCCTGTACCACCGTGTCATCCGGCGCTTGATGCAAATCAAATGCCGAAGATGAGCAACTTCGAGACGCACGGCGCGCAAGAGCGACCGGCCCGCCTGCACGACCCGCTTCGCAAGACTCGACTCAAGCCGACCGCAATTGACTGAAATCAACAGCGCCGGCATTTGCCTGACATAGGTTGAGGCACGGGGGATTTTGGACTCGCGGTCCAAAGGGGGCATTGCGAATTTTCCGTTGCCCGCTGCAACGTACGGGAATCTGGCATGAACAGGCGAACTTTTTTCGTCGGCGCCGGCGGCGCCTTGTTGCTGGCAGGCGGCACGACAGCGTGGATGTCGTCCGTGGGGTCGATGGCCGACTACCACGCCTATGCAAAGCGCCTGCGTGCCGATCTGACAATGCCGCCGAACCTTGGCGGGCTCATCCGCCATGCGACACTTGCCGCCAACAGCCACAATACGCAGCCTTGGCGGTTTCATGTCGGCGACGGGTTCATCGACATTCTGCCGGATATCTCGCGCCGCACACCCGCTGTCGACCCGAACGACCATCATCTGTTCGTGAGCCTTGGATGCGCGGCGGAAAACCTCGCCATCTCGGCGGCGGCAACGGGCTGCCCGGGCGAGGTGCAGATGGTGCCCGGCGGAGACGGCGCGCGTTATGCATTCGTACACGGATCGACGAGGGCGAGTTCGCTCCATGCTGCAATTGCCAAACGACAGTCGACGCGCGCGGAATATGACAGGCATCCCGTTCCTGTCGTCGATCTCACATTCCTCGAGCAGGCTGCCGCCACGCCCGGCGTTCACTTGACCCTCATCACTGACCGAATGAGGATCGACAAGGTCAGAGATCTGGTTGTCGCGGCCAACGACGTTCAAATGGCGGATTCGGCTTTCATGAACGAACTGGAGCAATGGATCCGATTCAACCCACGCAGCGCCATGTCGTCGGGCGACGGCCTGTTCTCTGCTGCGAGCGGGAATCCCGTGCTGCCGAGCGCACTCGGCCGCTTCGCGTTCGAACGGTTCTTCAACGCCCGAACGGAGCGCGACAAATATGCACGCCAAATCGATTCGTCAGCGGGCATCGCCGTGTTTGTCGGCGATCGGGAAGACAACGAGCATTGGATCAGGGTCGGTCGGGCCTGTCAGCGCTTCGCGCTGACGGCGACAAACCTTGGAATCAAGGTTGCCTTCGTCAATCAGCCCGTCGAGGTCGCGCGCTTTCGTCCGCTTCTGGCAGGCATCGTCGGCGATACTGGCCGGCGCCGGCCGGATATCGTCATGCGCTTCGGCTATGGGCCGACCTTGCCGTTCTCGCCCCGCCGTCGCGTGGAGGCGGTGCTGGTTTGATGCCGCCGGTATTGCCGCGCTGTTGGCGTCGTGGAGCACGATGTGGGGAGGTGACTGTTTGACCTGGACAGTTGCCGTTAGCCGGATGGAACTCCGAACGTCAGGGAAGGGGCGAGTGTGGTCCGCTACGTCAGGCGACCTTCGGCGACGAACGGTCTTTCAAGTCGCTGCTTCGTCAGACATCTTTCAGTCCAGAGGCTCGCCGCCGCAAGCGGCCGCGGTGGGTTCGGAAAGTCAGCGGATCCGCTATCCGAAAACCCGAGCCCATACCGCCCGAAGGCGTCGCGCGCGATCTTCGAGCAGATATGAGGCCGCGAGCGTCAAGAGACCTGAAATTGCACCCGTCAGGATGTGCTCGACAAAGGGGATGCGGTAGTGACTCGTGTGTGAGTAGGCATCGCCCAACGTTGTCAGGACACCAACGATCAGCGCATTGCCGTATCGATGCGTGTAGAGCTTCGCCGCGGGCGTGAAAGTCAAAAGTACAGCCAGGAGTCCGGTGAACAGACCTGTATGAAATGCAATGGACCAGTGGGCAAGGCTCGTGATATTTCCCCAGCTTCCCGGCATGCAGGTCATGCACGCACTGGTCGGCTGCCAGAAACGCTGGATAAACAGTCTGACGCGGTGCTTCCACTCGGTTGACATGATGTATTCCCGCCGACGCTATCTTCACGGCCGACGCCACCACACGCATTGTTCAAGCGGTTTCCAAACCCTCCAACGAGCTTGCCGCCCTCGTCACGGATGGGTTGGCAGTGCGTCGCAGAGGCCGAGCAATAACTTGGACATTGGGGGAATACTACTCCACGATTAGACGGCCGCTGTCCCCGCCGAGACCGGAATTCAACTTTCGCGTCTATCGGTGCGGGCCCGTCCGTGATGCGCATCGAACGATGTGCTTCCTCGCGACGTCGACGTCCGGCATCGACCCTTCTCGGCCCTTCGCTGCATGGCGCATTGCACGGCGGGTCGCGGGGCACAACGGTCATCGGATTTTGATTGGTGGCCGACGGGTCGTCGGCCTTTGCGGACATTGGGGCGACTTGGGCTATACGTCAGGAATGCGGCGGATTGCTGACGGCGGCGGAGCTGACTTTCGTTAGTCGGCTAACCCCTCCGGGTTAGCAAACTCTTCCAGGCCCTCTTCAATGGCCCTCCGCGTTCGGCGGATTTCTCCGGCCGTCCAGCGCGCCTCACGTAACTCTTGGCTAACCAGCGCTTTCAACTGCTCGTAGCTTTCAGCAGTCTCGATTCCGCGGCTGATCGTCGCCAGTGCTCTACTCATTCCACTGATTTCCCTTTCGAGACGCCAGAATTCCTTAAAAAGCTTTTCCGGGAGTTCAGTAAGTCCGGTTTTTTTCCAAGACTCCAAGTCGCGCTCTTCAGTTTCAATTTCACGGGTGGCCATCTCAACAGACCTGCTCCAGGTTATGTCGACGACCGATTGGAACTGGTGATCCGCTTCCTTTCTTTTCTGTTGCAGCCATTCCAGTTCCGGCCCGTTCTTGGGGTCGTCGAGATATGCCTTAAGTGCCTTGACAGCCCACGGTGGGCAGGTGCGGCTGCTGGGTTTATCTAGCGCGATGAGCCATGACTGAATAGTCCGATTGGACACCTTCTTGCCTGAAATGCTTGAAATCGCGTTTGCAGCCCGATCACACTCGCCGAAGAGATTGTTTTGAATTAACGAGTGCAACTCGTCCCGAAGGCGTTGATGTTCCCAATGAGCCCATAGGTCGGCCTTAAGCTGGAGAAGCTCCTCGCTGCTCCACCGCTTACCATCGTTTCCAATTGGTTCAATATCTATGTCATCGATCCCGTCTATGCGATTGGAGCGCCACAGAATGGAGAACTTGGTCCCTGATTCGACATGCTCGGCCGTTTTGGACCACCGACTACCTTTCCAGCTCATAAAGCACCCCCGACGCGAATAGTGTCCGCACATTGTGCGCGCACAATGTGCGGAGCGCAAGCGGGTTTTCATTGCTGGCCAGTAACGGAACGGCAGCTTTGCGCGTAAACGTAGATGGCGACTATGCATCCCGAAGCGGACTACACGTCCGTAGGCACTCGAACGGCTGTTCAGGGTCGGGAGTGTGAGTTCCCAGATGCAGGAAGCTGCCGTTCAGCTGCGCAGTTCCGCCACCGTCAGAAGTGCGCCACATTGCGGACGTAAAACCCAGCCCGCCCCAACGTCAGCAAAGGCCGACGACCCGACCAACATCATCCGCGCGCGAGGGTCCGTTGTCGGGGCGGAGTCGTCGTTCGAACGTCCGCGTGACAGCATCGGCCAGCGTCCGCAGTTGGCCGGTAGCAGACTCACGTGGAGGCCTGCTTCCGACCCGAAGCGATCCTTCAATCTTCCCCAAAGGAGACGTTGAAAATCACTACATGGTCGAGGCGCAAGTAGTCTCAGACCGTTGCGAGAATCAGACGCGCGGGCGTCACACCGATGAGCAGTCCGTCATCGCGGTTCGCAAGATAGCGCTGGTTCAATTCCTCGGGCGTCCACGCATTGGTATGGTTGAATCCCAATGCACTCAGCGTCTCGGTAATGACAGCCGGTTCAAAGAAGGTTTTCCACGGCTCACCGCGCTCGGCGAATCGCGCCGTCAACTGCTCCATCGCAATACGCATGATCGGCGGCAAGCTCGAAAGCGGCGTCACATACTCGAACAGGACCGCGCTGCCTTTGGCGCAACCGGCGATGAAGCGCAATGTCTCGATGACGGCGACCTCATCGAGATACATCGTCACGCCGAGCCAACTGAAAATGGCCGGTGCATCAGCATCGAAACCCGCACGCGCCAATCCTTCTGCCAGTCCGACGCGCTCGAAGTCAACCGGCACGAAATGCAGCGACGGCGGCACCGCCAGGCCGGCCCCGCGCAGGCGCGCCTGCTTCCACGTCTGCGTCGCCGGCAAATCAACCTCGAAGATTCGAGCCGGTGTATCGGGATGCCGGAACGCGCTGGTATCGAGCCCCGCCCCGAGAACCACATACTGGCGAATGCCGCGTTCGACAGCCTCGCCCCACACGTCCTCGGCAAGCCGGCTGCGCACGATCACGGAGCTGCGCATTCCCACCGAAGTCGGATCGCGGAACCGGTCGATGTTGTCATGCAGTACCTGTGCTTCGGCGGCGCCGAGGATAGTCAGCGCAACGGGATCATCCAGCACCAACGGCCGATCGAGCAGTTGATGCGCGGCCCGTTGCGTCGCCACCATCAACGCGCTCGGCTTGGGCCCGGCGTCGATTGGCGACGTGTCCCGGCCGACGATATGCGCTTTGTGCAGATAGGCCAACAGCGAATCGTCGAGGCCGATGCCCAGTTGCAGATCCGGCTCGCGCATCAAGGCATCGCGCACACGCGCCTCCAGCACAGCGTCGTCTCCGCAAAAGCTGTCTCGGAACAGTTGCTGCCAGCGTTCGACGATCGCCTGCACGGGCGCGGCACCGGCCTCGACCCCGGCTTCCATATTTGCCCTCAGTTCGACCACCAGCGCCGGCCATGCACGATTTTTCGCGGTGGCGAATTGGCGACGCCGCACCTCGTCGGCCTGTGCCGGGCTGAGGTACTTGGCGAACAGTGCGCAGCGTGCGTGCGTGAAAGCCTCGTCGATCCATTCCAGCATCTCTGCCGTAATGCCGACGATTTGCCTGGCGCGCGGCTCGCGGAGCTGCATCATCATCAGCTTGGTTGCGAGGTCGGGGTCATTGCGGGTCATTCGGATCACGAGCCGGATCCAGCGCCAAGCCAATGCCTGAGCCGCATCGCTTTCGGTCGGCAACGCCTCCTGCACGGCAACGCGGACCTCGTCTATCAGACCGGCCCATGCCGGATCCGACGGCGGCACCGTTTCCGGCCCGGATGCCAACAGCGCATCGAGTTCCTCGTCATCAAGATGCTTTTGGTACATGTTCATCAGCTCCAGAGCATTCAACCAATCGGTCGTCGCGATCTCGCTGCCCGCGGAGACCATGTCGACGATATATTGCAAGTGACGGCCAAGGCGCTGCGCGCGCAGTGCCTGCGCGTTCAGCTCTGTGATCTGACGTTGCAGAAGCTGCAGCGGAATGAGGGGCGGTTGACCGTCGAGACTGGCCTTGATGTCCGGCAGCGAATATCCGAACCGTTTCAGGGCTTCAATGCGATGCAGACGGATCAGGTCGTCCTGCCCATACAGGCGCGCGCCTCCGTTGGTTCGCTGCGACGGTGACAGCAGCCCGATTGCGTCGTAGTGGTGCAGGGCGCGGACACTCAATCCCGCCTTCTTTGCCAGTTCGCCGATCTTTAGTCGCATTGCTTTCCCAGTCGTCGGTGTCAACCATAAAAGCTAACGTGGCGTCAGGTGCAAGCGAAATCGACGCGCTTGCGCGCCGGGGGCAGCGTGCATGCACCGAAACTTGCGGTGGGCGTCGATCGGGTAGTTTTGGCCGGCAAGCGACCGCTCGCCGGTCGCGATGCCATCAAACCTCCGCTTGCTCTGCCATCTCAAGGGCGCCGTCGGCTTGGATGCCGAGATAGCGAGCCGGGCTTCAGTCCACAATGAAGAGCTTTGCTCCCGTTCTGGTATAGGACTGATGTGGCTCCGCGTCGTCGCCAACCTGGTAGCTCATACCTGCTGTCAAAACGAACTTTCGCCCATCCTCGAGCGTCGTTTCCAGTTCGCCTTCCATGCAGAACAAAATGTGTCCCTTTTTGCACCAATGATCTGCAAGGTAGCCAGGGGTATATTCGACCATCCGCACGCGAATTTGATTCGAGGGATCACCGAAAAACCGTGTGCGCCAATAAGCCATGCCGGTTTCGCCTTGGTGTTCCGTCTTTTCGACTGCCGCCCAGTTGGTCGTGCCGAACGCAAATGCATCCATTTTCATTCTGTAGATTCCTATGCAGGTCCACTTTATACGCGCAGGTCAATTCGCCACGGTGCTCCGAACGCTTTTTACGAACTTGAGCGGCTTGAGGCAATAACAACGACGTTATTGATTATCTGATTTTCAACGATCGACGACGCCTGTGTGCCACGCTTGGAGTGGCGCCCGGCGATGCCTTAGTATCCGTTCACGATCTCTATGATCGCTTCGATTTCTACAGACATCCCGTTTGGCAGAGAACCCATCCCGACTGCCGACCTGGCGTGTCGGCCGCGATCACCTAGGGAAACACTGATTTATCCGGCTCTGTGGTCATCGCTGACGCAGCCGAGGACGTTGTAGAAGATAGTTCACGGAACGGGTCCACGACGATGAAACGGCAAATGAGCTTTGCGGAAGCGGAAAGCACGGGCAAGAAGCGCATGACTCGGCGCCAGCGTTTCCTGGAAGAGATGGAGAAGCTCGTGCCGTGGTCGCGATTGCTGACG
>NZ_CADFEC010000061.1:0-7343 GCF_902833195.1 Burkholderia sp. BCC1638 | reverse complement strand
GCGAGAAATAAGGTGCATCCTCGGGGCAAACTTCTCCGAATGGGCGGCGCTTCGCTTCGGTATCCGGCCATTCCCCGCCCACATCGCCGACCACCTCGCGCGATCGCCTATTAATCAGTGTTTCCCTAATTGATTCAGGATAATTAAAATGAAAGAAAAATCCTGTCGATTTGAAGGGGATCAACGCGCACTTTCGAATCCCGGAAAGGACGGCGCGACATGCGAAAACGCCGCCGCATTCCGATAAAAACGCCTCGTATAACGACCTAAACGCGAACAATCGCGTTTTCTTTCAAATGCCAGACACTGATCGCCGTTCGCATCATAAGAGATTTTTTAATATCGGAATGATCTTTGACAACGCGGCGCAGCACCGCCTATTTTTGTGGTGTCGTAAATTCCGGTAATACGATAAGTCGTCGAAACTGCCAGGGGGCGGCGTTCCCGCATCATTCTCCGCCAGCAGTTTGCTGTGTCTGTATCAAGTTCAGTCTCTCGAAGAAGTCCAATCCCCAACCGCCGTCTGCCAACCGTGCAACGCGAGTGGCGGGTATGCCTGCGCGTTTTTCGCCGGCGATGGCGGCCTGTGTGAAGCGGTATCCGACTCAACACAAGGATCGAGGCATGAAACCAGACAGGAGCAGTACCGGCAGCCGCCGCGAGCGTCGCGGCAGGCTGGCCGGGCTAGGCGCATTGACCATCGTGACGCTCGTGCTCGCGGGCTGCGGCGGCGACGATTCGTCGTCCGTCGGCGCGTCGAGCCTCGCGCAGGCCACCGCCAGCCAGCAGGCCAGCGCGCAAGCGGCGGCCGCCAGCCAGTCGCCGGCGGCGAACCAGCCTTACGTCGACCCCGTCGCGTATTCGATGAACGCGACCGACGGCCTCGCGGCCGCGCAGGTCTCGGAGAAGGCGGCGGTGATGCATTACCAGTGGAAATCCGGCGGCACGACGGTCAGCTACACGACGACCACGGGCCACCTGACCGCGCAGGACGCGAACGGCAACGCGGAAGCGTCGATGTCCTACGTCGCGTACACCGCGCCGAGCACGAACGGCAAGCCGCGCCCCGTCACGTTCGTCTATAACGGCGGCCCCGGCTCGTCGTCGATCTGGCTGCGCCTCGGCTCCTTCGCGCCGACGCGCGTCGCCACGCCCGATCCGCTGTTCGGCAGCAACTGGCCGAACTATCCGCTCGTCGACAACGCGGACAGCCTGATCGACACGACCGACCTCGTGTTCATCGACCCGCCGGGAACCGGGCTGTCGGAAGCCGTGCTGCCGAACACCAATCAGAAGTACTGGGGTTCGGACGCGGACGTCAACATCATGCGCGACTTCATCCAGCGCTACCTGAACGTCAACAGCCGCGGCACGTCGCCGATCTACCTGTACGGCGAATCGTACGGCACCCCGCGTACCGACATGCTCGCGCTGGCGCTCGAATCGGCCGGCGTGCACCTGACGGGGATCGTGCTGCAATCGTCGATCCTGAACTACTTCGCCGATGCGGTGGAAGCGGTGGCGATCACGCAGTCGACCGAAGGGCTGCTGCTCGAGACCGATACCGTGGCCGGCTACCTGCCCGGCTATGCGGCGGTCGCCGCGTACTTCAACCAGGTGTCGCCGGCGCCGGTCAACCCGTATCTGTATGCATTGCAGACCGAGTTGTTCACGACGCTGATCTACAACCAGTTGCAGCAGTACTCGCAGTCGTGGGTGCTGAGCCAGCTCGGCATTCCGGATGCGCTCGGCACGCCGGTGTTCCCGAGCGATGCGACGCTGAAGCTGTGGTCGTTGCCGTCGAGCCTCACGCAGCAGGCGCTGCGCGGCTACTTCAACGCGAATCCGTTCGGCACGAGCCTGCTGCCCGGCACGACGATCGGCCGCTACGACGGACGCGTGTCGTTGCCGAACTCGGATCCGCGGCTGCAAACGGACGGCGATCCGTCGGACATCCTGATCTCGCAGCCGTTCACGAACGCGCTCGCGACGCAGATGCCCGACTACCTCGGCTACACCGCGCCGAACGCGACCTACCTGCCGCTGAACGACAACATCATCCAGGTGTGGGACTTCTCGCATGACGGCCAGCCGATGCCCGACTCGATCCCCGATCTGCTCGGCGCGCTTCAGCTCAATCCGAAGCTCCGGGTGCTCGCGGAGAACGGCCTCCACGACCTGGCGACGCCGTTCTTCAACACCGAGAAGCAGCTCGCGCGGCTGCAGACGGTGAAGGGCCTGAACCCGAAGCTGCAGGTGAATTTCTTCCAGGGCGGGCACATGACGTATCTGGATGACGTGGCCCGTCCGCAGATGAAGCGCGACCTGACGATCTTCTATCAGGGCAAGCGGATTCCGACCGCGCTGACGCTGCGCACACTGCCGCCGCCGTGGCCGGACGAGAACCCGGCCGGCACGCCGACCGGCAGCGTGCCGGGCGCGACGGCCGCGACGACGCTGGCGGCCGCACCGTAAACGACGGACTCCTTGCGAAAAGGAACCCTCAATTCATCCATTGAATGCGAGTGATCATGTCCCTAATCAACTTGATGCGGCGTATGTCTCCGTTGATCGTCCTCGGTGCCGTGATGAGCAGCGCCCACGCACTGCCGCCGCAGGCGGTGGCGCCGGTGAAGCTGCCGCGCGGCGGGCACGGTGTCGACGGTCCGTTCTTTCCTGCGACCCGCGTGGCGCCGGTATTGCCGTCGACCGGCGCGACGCTGCAACAGCAGGCGCAGAAGCGTGTCGACGCACGGCTCGGCGGTAACACGGTGCTGAGCAACGGCGCGGCGGTGACGAAAGCGCAGGCGCAGAGCAGCGGGCTGGGCTTCGTCTCGAAGCACTTCGACGAGATCGATGCGAAACACACCGGTCGCGTGACGATGAGCGATGTGCGGCAGTTCATCCAGCAGCGGCAGGTGCAGGCGGAGCAGGAACAGCAGCAGGAGTGAAGGTGTAGCGAGGTCGTGCGCAGGGTGAGGGCCGATGCAGGCCGTCTCCCTGCACCGGCGGTCTGCTTTGAACCCGCCGCGGCGCACGTTCGGCCGCGGCTTTCTTCATGGAAGCCCGATTCTTGCGCTGGCAGCGTGAAGCCGCGTCACGCGTCGCGTGATCGAGGTTCGGCTTCCCGGTGCGCGTAACGCCGCGCCGTCGCGGACGGCAACTCACCGAACATCGCGCGGTAGTCCTGAGCAAAGCTGCTCAGGTGCCAGAAGCCCCACTTCGTCGCGGCCGACGTCACGGACCCGCCGAGCCGCAGCTCGCGACGAACGTGATTCAGCCGGACGGCGCGCAGATACGCGATCGGATTCAGGTTGAGCGTGTCGTTGAACGCGTATTGCGCGGTACGCCGGCTGATGCCGAGCTGCACGCACAGTTCGGCGATCGACAGCGGACACGTCGACGCGTCCTGCAGCCGCTCCTGCACCGCGTTCACGAGCGACCAGTACTTCGTCGGCCGCGTTGCGAGGGCGTCCGCGTCCGGCGCGGGCGTCGTCATCGCTTCGGAAATTGCATACAGCACGGTCCGCTCGAGCAGCTCGATCCGTTCCTGCGTCGTCACGTCGTCGATCGGCGTGCTTTTCGCGGCCGCGGCCATCGTGTGGCGCAGCAGGTCGCGCAGGCGGTCCGCGACCTGGGGCGTCATCGGGATCAGCGGCGCGAAGGTGCGCGCGCGCAGCGACGCGGCGAGCGTGCGCATCGCCTCCGTCGACAGCTTGTCGGGCTCGATCTCGACGTTCACGAGCACGTGCCGGTCGGGCGAATAGAACTCGAACACGGGCTGGCTCGAGAACACGTGCAGGCTGTCGCGCCCGCTCTTCTCGCCGCACATGCGCGCATGGCCTTCGAGCTCCAGCGGCACGGCCACCGCGATGCGGTCGGACGGCACCGCGCCCTGCTGCAGGATCACCTTGTCGAGATCCTCGACCAGAAGCCGGATGCCGCCGAGCGACACGATGGACGACGAACCATGAAATCGGCCGCCCGAGATTTGCGTGTAGTTGAGATCCCAGCCGTCGAAGATTCGCGCCTGCTCCTCCACGTCGGTGAACGCGCAGAACGCCACCGTTCGTGCGAACGGCGGGGCGCCAGAAAAATCGCTCGGATCGGCAGACGGCGTCATCGGAGTCGGGAAGGGGCGGGCCGGATCGATGCATTGTAGCCGCTGCCCGAGCCGGTCAAAAACCCCGATGGCCCGATTCCCCGAAGAAACCCTCGCTTGCCGAAATCCGATAGTGAAAAGCCGGCCGGCGCAATACCTTTGGCACGAACGGAACACAACGTATCGCATCGCGCCGGCGCCTGGAGCCTCCCGCTTCGTTGCCGGACGAACCGAACACGGCTGCCGGCGTAGGCCCGGCAGCACACTTCTGGAGAGACGTCGATGGAGCTTCCACGTGGCGGATTCTGGCGAAACTGGGTGGGCAATCAGTCGTGCGTTGCCGCGCACATGGCGTCGCCGACCAGCGAGGCGGAGATCGCCGAGCTGGTGCATGCCGCGACGAGCCAGGGCAAGAACGTCCGATGCTCGGGATCGGGACATTCGTTCACGCCGGTCGTCGCGACGAGCGGCCTGCTGCTGTCACTGAAGGATTACCAGGGCATCGTCGCGGTCGACGAGCAACGTAAGCGCGTCACCGTGAAGGCCGGCACGCGGATCAACGCGGTGACGCGTCATCTGAAGGACATCGGCTTCTCGCTCGTGAACCAGGGCGACATCGATTCGCAGGCCATTGCCGGTGCGCTCGCAACCGGCACGCACGGCACGGGGACGACGCTGAGCAACCTGTCGTCGCAGGTCGTCGGGATGCGGATCGTTCGCCCCGACGGCTCGATCATGGAAGTGAGCGACGGGCAGGACCTCGACCTGCTGCATGCGACGCAGGTGAACATCGGCATGTTCGGCGTGGTGTCGGAGCTGACGCTGCAGGTGACCGACGCGTTCTGGCTGCACGACCGCGTGTGGCGCGAGGACTTCGAGGCGCTGATGGAAAAGTACGACGAGCTCGCGGCCACGCACCGGCATTTCGGTTTCTTCTGGTGCCCGACGTCCGAAAGCCGCCATCTGTACTGCCTGCCCGATACCGCGAAGGTGTCGAATTCGAAGAAGGACTACGACGTGTGCGAAATCAAGGTGATGGACCTCACCGACGAACGCACGTTTTTCGAAGGCGAGCACGAGAAGATCGCGTACAGCGCCGAGGTCTATGCGATTCACTACGTCGCGAACTTCCACGAACTCGAATACGCAGTGCCTGCCGAACACGGCAAGGAAGCGCTGCGCCGCGTGCGCGACCTGATCCTCACGAAGCATCGCGACTGCATCTTCCCGGTCGAGTACCGCTTCACGAAGGGCGATCCGGCGTGGATCAGCCCGTTCAACAATCAGGACAGCGTAACCATCTCGTGCTCGGGCGGGCCGAACGGCGTCGACTACTGGCCGTTCCTGAAGGACGTCGACGACATCCTGCGCGATTACGGGTCGCGTCCGCACTGGGGCAAGCTGCATTTCACGAACCGCGACGACGTGGATCGCTGGTTCCCGAAAGCCGAAGCATTCCGCGAACTGCGCCGCAGCGTGGACCCGGAAGGCCGTTTCCTCAACGATCATCTTCGGACGCTGTTCAGCTGAGCGGACCGAACCAACCAGACTGGAGAACGACGCATGAATGCCAAGATTGACGGGCGCCTGGCCGGCAAGGTCGCCATCGTGAGCGGCGGCGCGGGCGGATGCGGCGCCGCCGCGTCCGAACTGTTCGCCGCGCAGGGCGCGAAGGTGGCGATCGTCGACCGCGACGGCGACGCGGCCGAAACGCTTGCGTCGCGGCTGCGCGATGCAGGCTTGCAGGCGATCGGCCTCGGTGCCGACGTGTCGAGGCAGTCGGACGTGCAGGCGGCGGTCGACGCGGCGCGCGGGCAGTATGGCAATGCGGACATCCTGTTCAATCACGCGGGCACGTTGATCGTCAAACCGTTCCTCGACATCGAGGAGTCGGAATGGGACTGGCTGATGGGCGTGAACGTGAAGAGCATGTTCCTGATGACGAAGGCGGTCCTCCCGCAGATGCTGGAAAAGGGGCGCGGCAGCATCGTCTGCACGTCGTCGATCTCGGCCGTTTGCGCGACGCCCGGCGAGGTGCTGTATGACGCGACCAAGGGCGCGTGCCATATGTTCGCGCGGGCGATCGCCGTCGAGTACCGCGACCGCGGCATCCGCTGCAACGCGCTGGCGCCCGGGTTCATCCGCACGCCGCACGGGATGCGCGAGTTGAAGGATCTGCAGGCGATGGGCGTGGACGCGACCGAAGCGGCCATCGCGGTGCAGCAAGGCCGGCTGTGCGAGCCGTCGGAAGTGGCCGCGGCCGCGCTGTTCCTGGCGTCGGACGAATCGAGTTTCGTCAACGGCACGCACCTGTTCGTCGACAACTGTTTTTCCGCCGTTTAGGCCCCGATATTCGCAGGAGGCCGAAGGGCAGGCACGCGTTCTCCAGGAGCGGCAGGTTCCGTCGAAGGTTCCGCAGCGATGCGGACCTTCGATTTTTTTTTGCCGGGTCGTCGCGCGATGCGTCCTAGCGGATTGTCGTAATCCTTCTATCTGAACCGATTTGCGTCTGCTGGAATGGCAATGCCGAATCACCGTTCAGCCGGCATCGCGGGGCGGCATGGTCGATGACGTCATCGAGCGCCGGTCCGGCGCTCGGCTTCGCGGGTCCGGGCAAGTCCGGCATACCAGGGTCAATCCATCACTTTCTTTTGATCAATCATCATGTTCAATCGCACTACCAGCACCGTCGCCAACGTCGATCCGGAACTCTGGACTGCCATTCAGGACGAGAACCGCCGCCAGGAAGAGCACATCGAGCTGATCGCGTCGGAAAACTACACGAGCCCGGCCGTGATGGCTGCACAGGGCTCGCAGCTCACGAACAAGTATGCGGAAGGGTATCCGGGCAAGCGTTACTACGGCGGCTGTGAATACGTCGACGTGGTCGAGCAATTGGCGATCGACCGCGTGAAGCAGCTGTTCGGCGCGGAAGCCGCGAACGTGCAGCCGAACTCGGGTTCGCAGGCGAACCAGGGCGTGTTCTTCGCGATGCTCAAGCCGGGCGACACGATCATGGGCATGAGCCTCGCGCACGGCGGTCACCTGACGCACGGCTCGCCGGTGAACATGTCGGGCAAGTGGTTCAACGTCGTGAGCTACGGCCTGAACGAAAACGAAGACATCGACTACGACGCCGCCGAGAAACTGGCGAACGAACACAAGCCGAAGCTGATCGTCGCGGGCGCGTCGGCATTCGCGCTGAAGATCGACTTCGAGCGTCTGGCGAAGATCGCGAAGT
>NZ_CADFEC010000060.1:0-8717 GCF_902833195.1 Burkholderia sp. BCC1638 | reverse complement strand
GCGAGAAATAAGGTGCATCCTCGGGGCAAACTTCTCCGAATGGGCGGCGCTTCGCTTCGGTATCCGGCCATTCCCCGCCCACATCGCCGACCACCTCGCGCGATCGCCTATTAATCAGTGTTTCCCTAGCGTGGTGTGCGCTATATCGCGTCGAGCCGACTAGGGGCCGGCGCACCGGTGCTTTGGCTGAGCAAGACTGCGTGCGACAGCGTATGGCAGAAACTGGCGTTGGAGGGGCATTGGCGCACGATTGAGGACCGCCTCGCGCAATGTACCGGCTGGAGGCAGCCTTGCGCGAGGCGGTTGTCCACTGGCGCCTGTATCCGGCGATGTTGTGTCTGCAGACGATGCGCGGCGTGCAGTGCACCAAGCAGTGGGCGTGCGCGCCGAGCTGGGCTAGCTGTCACGCTTCGTGCACCCACGCAAGTTGATGACCTGGCTGAGGTGACGCCGGGCGAACACTCGTCACGCGAGAAGCGTCGTCACGGCAGCATCCCCAAGAATGGCAACAGCGATGAGAGAAAGCTGCTCGTCGAAGCCACCTGAAGCTACCAGTGCCCGGCCCGCGTGAGTCCCGGAACCAGCCTAGCCGCGAAGGCATCCCCAAGTCCGTCGTCGACCGCGCGGTATGCGCAGATGCACCTGTGTCGGCGCTATCGGAAGCTCGTCGCACGCGGCAAGCAAAAGAATATCGCGGTGATTGCGGCCGCGCGCGAACTCAGTGGCGTCATCTGGGACATCAGCCGACACGTGATGTCACTCGCAGTCCGGTCCGAGGTGTGCATGGCGTAGCGCGACACTTGAACAACGCTTGAATCACCCCAACCACTCGAGAAGGAGTTTCCTGAAGGCGGCGTAGCCTGGCACGCGAGTAGCCCGCGACGCGGCTACGCAACGAGTCTGATTCGACTTGCGGTCCTAGATTGCGGCAGGCTCATAGGGCGGACCTCTGTAATGCGATAACCAGCCCGTGGATATCAGCGTGATTCACCGTCGAGACATACTGCTGCGTCGCCCTCAGGAAAATCGGACAACATGCATTTGAAGACCGAAAAGCCGATCCTGATTGACAGCAGGAGTTATATCAGCCGCTGTGCGTTGGTGGCCGCGGGCGAAGCCAGATCTGACAATTGACATTGTCGACATTGTTAACAATGTCGACGTGATTGTCACTCTTCTAATTGTTGCCACGGCAGTGCTTAAAAATTTATTTTATTCATTAAAACAAGTACGTAGATCGAAAAAAAATCGCCTGGCATAACTCTTGTATTAGTGTCTGTGACCGCTTGATGGTCGTTTGAGATGAAACGTGGACACCGTTGGTGCCGCACCGAACAGGAGATTATCTTGACTACTGCCACGACTGAAACCATCGAAACTTTCCTTCGTCCGATCGATCGCGACGGGCTTCTAAATTTCGCGGCATCAGGACGCGACAACCCGGAGCGTCGCGGCACCAACAAGGTGCGCACTGTGATGAAGGGGCAATTTCGCTCGTGGAGCTATGTGGGCGACCACAACCCCGTCGTTGTCGATGAGCCGCTTCATCTGTTCGGCGAAAACACCGTTCCGGCGCCCGGAGAGATTGCGCTGTCCGCGCTCGGAGGTTGCCTCGGCGTCGGCATCACTGCAGTCGCGACGTTCCGCCAGGTCCGCTTGTCACGTCTCGAGATTTCGCTCGAGGGTGATATCGGCAACACGGCGGCATGGGGGGCGGGCGGCGCGGATCGTGTACCAGCGCAGATGGGATTTCAGGAGATCCGCGTCAGGGTGCAGATCGAGGGCGACGCGAGTCGCGAAGAATTGAAGGAGATTGTCGAGCACGCGAACTTCTTTTCGCCGGTCGCCAACACGATGCGCAATCCCGTTCAGTTCAGCATTTCGCTGGCGGACTGATCGAGCATTGCATGCCCACCGCCCTCTGGAAGACGCACCATGAACGTTAGTGATTATTCGGGCAGCCTGCTCGACTCATCCTGGCCTACGGACAGGATCATCGCGGATGTCACTGCTATTGCTGACAAGCAATTGGCCGAAGTTGCCCATCGTATCGACCATGACGGGTTTTACCCATTACACATCATGGCGTCGCTGGGAGCGGTGGGTGCCTTTGGTGCGCATTTGACGTGCGGCGGCGATCGGATCGCGCTGTCGATCGACGCGATGCGCGCGATCAGCCGCCGATGCGGATCGACAGGCTTCATGACGTGGTGTCATGACGTCTGCGGACTGTATATGGAGCAGTCGGGCAATCCGGCGCTCACCGGTGAGTTACTTAGAGAGCACATGATGGGCCGCAGTTTTGGCGGCACTGCACTGTCGAATCCGATGAAGGCACTGGCCGGTATCGAGAAGATGTCGTTGCGTGCGGTGGCTGTGCCCGGTGGGTATCGCGTGAGCGGCGCACTGCCTTGGGTCAGCCATATCGCACCGGGACACCACTTCGGCGCGATGGCCGGCGTGTATCGCGATGACGGTTCGCTGTCGCACGAAATCATGTTTTTGGTCCGTTGCACAGATCAGGTGCACTTGCGTCAGTGCCCAGAGTTCTCTGGGATGGAAGGAACCAGCACGTGGGGCGTGCGGGTCGACGAACTATTCGTCGGCGACGACATGCTGATCGCAGATCCTGCACGTCCTTTCATCGCCCGCATCCGCGCGGTGTTCGTTTTGCTGCAAGTGGGCATGGCGTTGGGCGTGTCGCAGGGAAGCATCGATTCGATGCGCGAGGTCGAACCGGTCCTCGGTCACGTGAACCGCTTTCTACATGACCGCCCGAATGACCTCGAGGCCGAATACGCGGAACTGGCGGAGCAAGTCGCAATGCTTGCGCAAACGCCTTACGACGGAAGCAAGGACTATTTTGTGAGCGTGCTAGATGCGCGCGCGCAGGGTGCCGAACTCGCACTACGCGCGTCGCAGTCTGCACTGCTGCATCAGGGGGCTCGAGGGTATCTCTCCAGCGCTGCTCCCCAGCGCCGTGTGCGCGAAGCGCACTTTGTTGCGATTGTGACCCCGGCGATCAAGCACCTGCGCTGGGAGATGGACCGTTTGTCCCGTGAGGAGATGCCTGTATGAATGCCCTCGATATGCCGCCGTGGCGACGATTTCTGTGTCGCGCCTGCGGTCTCATTTATGACGAAGAATTGGGCGACGAGGACAGCGGTCTCGTGCCCGGCACGCGATTCGAAGACATTCCGGACGATTGGGAATGCCCTCTTTGCGGTGTGACCAAAGCCGATTTCGAGCCGTGCGACGCAATTCTCGAACAGGAACTGCCGCGGGCGCACGAGGCTGGTGCAGTGACGAACGCCAAGATCGCCGGCGTTGTGATCGTCGGCGCGGGCATCGCGGGATGGAGCACGGCCGAGGCCGTGCGCGCACTCGATCGCGAAGTCCCTATCACCCTCGTGACCGCTTGCAAGGGGGACCGCTACCACAAGCCGGAAATTTCGGTCGCGTTGAGCCGCGGTTTGGCGCCGGGCGACATGATCCGCGATCCGGCCGCCGATGCGGCCCGCCGGCTCGGCGTTCGCGTGATCGCAGACACATTCGTCGTTGGCATTTCGTCGCGTACGCGTCAGTTACGCACGACGCGCGGCAGTTTTCGATACACGAAATTGGTGCTCGCACAAGGATCGCGGCCCGCGCTTCCCGCGTCGCTTCCGGCAGAGCTGTGCTGGCGCGTGAATGACTTTGTCGGCTGGCAAGGTTTGCATGCGCGATTGAGCAACGGGGCGCGTCGCGTAGCCGTAGTCGGTGCGGGCATGGTCGGCGTCGAGCTTGCCGAGGACTTCACGAAGGCCGGTCATGCGGTCACGCTAATCGACATCAACGCGGAGCCGCTGCGTGGACTCGTACCGGACTTCGTCGCGAAGCGCTTGCGCGCTGAGCTGGACTTGCTGGGTTGCCGTTTCCTCGGTTCGACCCGTATCGCTCAAATCGAGATTGCCGCCGATGGCTGCAAGCGCGTCGTGACACGTGACGGCGACGCCCTGTTCGTCGACGAGGTGGTGGCGGCGACCGGACTTGAGACGGAATCGCGGCTCGCGCGCGACGCAGGACTCGCATTCGACAACGGAATTGTCGTTGACGCACGGACCATGCAGACGAGTCATGCGGACATCTATGCCGTAGGCGATTGCATCAGCATCGATGGAGTGCCGTGCCGTTTCATCGAACCCATCGCACGGCAGGCGAATGCGCTCGCGCATCATGTTTTGGGACTGACGCACCAAGGTTACCAGCACGGAACACCTGTCATTCGTTTGAAGACGCGCGCGTTCCCAATTGTGGTTCACGGTTTGCCTCGCGCGAATGGCATATGGCGCGAAGCGACGACTTGCGACGACAGTATCGTCGCCGAGCAGTGGCTTGGCGCGGAGCGAGTCGCACGCCTCGTAGCGGGGCGTGCGACGCCGCAACAGGTTGTGTGATATGCGAAGCGCCCGTCTTTCTGTGAATCGCCTTTCAACTGTCCGATACATAGGGTCCCGTGAGCATGAATGACAACCTGTACCAACCCTACAGCGCCGATCGATCGCTCAATGGTTGCTCGTGCGGTAAGCACCTGAACCAATCCGAACACGAGTCGGCGGCGAACGCGCGGCTGGCTGTCCGTCGCGAGGATGCGGATGCACTATCGCAGGACTTCGTCGAGGCTGCAGTCGTGCGCGCTCTCTTTCCCAACGACCTGATTCGCCGCAGGTTTTTGAAGGCCGTCGGAAGCAGCGTAGCGCGCGCGGCGATCGCGAGCGTGTTGCCGCTGGCTGCCCTTCAGGCGATGGCTGGCGAGCGGCCCGGCGCGATAGAAAAGAAGGCTCTGAAAATCGGCTTCATCCCGATCAACTGCGCGACGCCGCTCATCATGGCGGATCCACTGGGATTCTATAAGGAACAGGGGCTCAACGTCACACTCAGTAAGACCGCCGGATGGGCGCTTGTGCGCGATCAGATGCTCAACCGTCAACTCGACGCGTCGCATTTTCTCGCGCCGATGCCTCTGGCTATTTCCGTCGGGCTGGGGTCGTCGCCGCAGCCGATGCGTGTGGCGGCAATCGAGAACATCAATGGTCAGGCGATTACGCTTGCGCTGCGGCACAAGGACAATCGTGACCCGCGCAACTGGAAGGGTTTCAAGTTCGCAATCCCGTTCGAGTATTCGATGCACAATTTCCTATTGCGCTACTACCTCGCGGAGTACGGTATCGATCCCGATCGCGACGTGCAACTGCGCGTGACACCGCCGGCCGAAATGATCGCTAACCTGCGCGCGGGCAATATCGACGGGTTCCTGGGGCCAGATCCATTCAATCAACGTGCGGTGTACGACCAAATCGGCTTCATCCACATCTTGTCGAAGGACATCTGGAATGGCCACCCGTGTTGCGCGTTCGGCGTGTCACAGGAATTCATCACGCAGAATCCGAATACTTTTGCGGCGCTGTTCCGTGCGCTTTTCAAAGCGTCGGCGAGCGCACACAAGGCCGAAAACCGGCCCGCGATCGCCAGAGCGATTTCGACGCCGAACTATCTGAACCAGCCAGAAACGGTTGTTCTACAAGCTTTGAGTGGGCACTACGCGGACGGTCTCGGCAACGTACGTAACGAACCGGACCGGGCGGACTTCAACCCGATACCATGGTACTCGATGGCAACCTGGATGCTCACGCAGATGCGTCGTTGGGGGTACATCAAGAGCGATGTCGATTATGCCTCGCTCGCGCGAAAGGTTTTCCTGCTTACAGACGCGCGGGCACGCATGAAGGAACTTTCCGACCCGTTCTCGAGCACGATGGATCCTGCGAGCGGTTTCCAGACGTACACGATCATGGGACGCGAGTTCAATCCGGCTGATCCCAAGGGCTATGTCTCCAGTTTTTCGATCAGGAGAGCGTGAAGTGAAATCCCCCATGAAAGCGACACTTCGCGTGCGCGCTGCGCTGATTTCGCTGTTCGTGCTGTGTCTGGCCGTTTTGGTCTGGCAGATTGCCACGACGCAGCAAGGACAGACGCCGCAACTGCATGTGACACCCGAGCAGATCGAATATGCGAAGTTGATGGGCCAACCGGTGCCAGGAGATGACGCCGGCGCGACGCGGCACGACGGCTTTCCGACGCCGGCGCAGTTTCTCGCAGTCGGAATGAGTAATCTCGCCCATCCGTTCTACGATCATGGCCCCAACGACAAGGGCATCGGTATACAGCTGGCATGGTCGTTGATGAGGGTTGCGGGAGGCTATCTGCTCGCGGTCGTCGTCGCTGTTCCGTTTGGATTTGTCATCGGTATGTCACCGGTTCTGTACCGCGCGTTCGACCCGTTCATCCAGTTGCTCAAGCCGATCTCTCCACTGGCATGGATGCCTATTGCGCTCTATACGATCAAGGATGCGTCGCTTTCCGCCATCTTCGTGATCAGCATCTGCTCGATCTGGCCGATGCTGATCAACACCGCGTTCGGCGTCGCGAACGTGCGCAAGGACTGGCTGAATGTCGCGCGGACACTCGAGGTCCAGCCGATGCGCAAAGCATTCCAGATCGTTCTGCCGGCTGCTGCGCCTACGATCGTCACGGGAATGCGGATATCGATGGGTATTGCATGGCTCGTGATCGTCGCAGCAGAGATGCTGGTCGGTGGGACCGGGATCGGGTATTTCGTCTGGAACCAGTGGAACAACTTCTCACTGCCGAACGTGATCTTCGCCGTGCTGGTCATCGGTGTCGTAGGCATGGTTCTCGATCTGATGTTTGCGCGTCTGCAAAGGAAGGTGACCTATGCCGAGTAATGATGGTCGTGCCAGTTCGCGGCAAGCTTTCGTCGAAGTCGACGAACTCTCGAAGCAGTATCGTGAGGACGTACCCCCCGTCTTCGAAGACGTGACGTTTCGCATGGACCAGGGTGAGTTCATCTGCGTTATCGGGCATTCTGGGTGCGGCAAGAGTACGATCCTTAATGTGCTTGCCGGACTCGAGGAAGCATCGTCCGGGGTGGCGGTGATGGCGGGGCGAGAAATCGCGGGCCCGAGTCTCGATCGTGGGGTGGTATTTCAAGGGCATGCACTGTTGCCGTGGCTGACCGCGAAGCAAAATGTGGAGTTCGCCGTACGTTCGCGTCATCCGGACTGGAGCAGAGCCGCAATCACCGAGCACACGCTGCGATTTCTCGACATGGTCGGGCTGTCGCACGCGGTAGACAAGAAGCCGTCCGAGTTGTCGGGTGGCATGAAGCAGCGAGTCGGTATCGCACGTGCGTTTTCGGTCGAGCCGAGAATGTTGATGATGGACGAACCGTTTGGCGCACTCGATGCGCTCACGCGAGGTGTCATTCAGGACGAGCTGCTGAGGATTTGTGCGGCGACCAATCAGACCGTTTTTATGATCACGCACGATGTCGATGAAGCCATATTGTTGGCCGACAGAATTTTTTTGATGAGTAATGGTCCCCGTGCACGCTTGGCGGAGATTGTTGTCAATCCGCTACCGAGAAACCGGACACGCGAAACGCTTGTCAACGAGCCACAATTCTACGTAATACGAAATTATTTGATCGATTTCCTTGTGCGGCGATCGGCACTAATTCAGCAGGAAATAGAAGACGGCAAGAGTCCTCACAAGTCGACGCGCGTCGTCAGGCTGGACGCGAATCCGAACGCCGTCGTCAATCTCGAGCAAAGTCGCGCCGCGCGTTTAGCGTAGTCGGGTATTTGCACTTATGTTGTTACACCTTTTTTACAGGAGAGTTTCGTGATTACTAGCCGCTCGCAAGTGACAGAGATGATCGTGTCAGCCAAAGTTCGAAAGGGCATCAAATGGGTAGATGTGGCACGCCGCGTCGGTCTTTCGAAAGAATGGGCAACCGCTGCATGTCTCGGTCAGATGACGCTCGACAAGGCCCAGGCGGAAACCATCGGCAAGATTTTTGAACTTTCCGACGAAGCCGTCGCGTGGCTGCAGATCGTGCCGTACAAGGGTTCGCTGCCGACGCCGGTGCCGACCGATCCGCTGATCTACCGTTGGTATGAAGTGGTGAGCGTCTATGGCACGACGATCAAGGAATTGATCCACGAGGAATTCGGCGACGGCATCATGAGCGCCATCGATTTCTCGATGGACATCCAGCGCGAGGCCGATCCGAGGGGTGATCGCGTCAACGTTGTGCTGTCTGGAAAGTTCCTGCCGTACAAGAGTTACTGACGCGTGACGACCTGTTCCGGCGCGTGATTTGCGGTGCCGTAACTGACGTTGTTCTCGGCCTGACGGATGGCACCGGAGTGCTGGCCGTGCTATTTCTGGCGCCTTCTTCGGGGCGCCGCCGATCTCGCGCTTTGCAGCCGCGGTCGCTGCGCTGGGCGTCGTCGCGGTGGTGCGGCCGCGCTTGAACTGCCTACGATCGCCGATCTTGCTCATCCCGCTGGCGGAAGCGAGCAGATTACCGGAATGCGACGCGTGCGTGCGCGACGAACTCGTCGTCGATCGGCTGGTGCACGAGCAGGTGCGAATACCGGGGTCGTCGCCAATTCACAGTCATCTGTGTTTCAGAAGGCTATCGCCATGACCGTGGAAAGAACGTTTATCGATACCCTTGTTTTCTAAGGAAACACTGATTAATAGGCGATCGCGCGAGGTGGTCGGCGATGTGGGCGGGGAATGGCCGGATACCGAAGCGAAGCGCCGCCCATTCGGAGAAGTTTGCCCCGAGGATGCACCTTATTTCTCGC
>NZ_CADFEC010000059.1:0-9286 GCF_902833195.1 Burkholderia sp. BCC1638 | reverse complement strand
GCGCCACAACCAAGCGCTCATCGCGCTCGCACGGCGACGCTGTGACGTCCTGTTCGCCATGCTGCGCGACGGCACCATTTACCAACCCAAGTCAGCCCCTACCGCTTGACGAAACACATAGGGGCACCCCCCTCGACGACTCCCCCTCAGATTGGGGCGATCGAGTGACCTTTTTAATATGACCCTATTTTGTAATGCGCCTGCGGCACGAATTGAGCACATCGGTGGAGCGCATCGCGGCGCCTTTTTACGGAACAACGACACACCGGCCCAAACTCGTCTCTTAAAGTTTCTACGTAGAAACTGTCAGACCTCGGCGCCCACATACGCAACCACACTTCATTGCGCGCTAGCTTGCGAACTAATCCGCCTACTAAGGCAGATCCTACATTCGGTGGGATTCTCCACCGCAGTTACACGACACACGTGTCCGAGTCCGATTCGATCGGCAACCTAGGGCCCATGCAGTTCGCCCGGGCGCACAATACAAAGCAGCAGGTTTTAACCTCGGACTCTAGTGCCGACTCGAGCAAAAAAATAGGGGCATGTCAAGATGACCTCGATCAGACCGGGACTGAAACGCGGCGACCTTGTTCCGGCCGGTTGCCTTCGCGTAGTACGGCGCCTCGTCCGCTGCCTTGATCACGGCGCCAGCATCCTCTTCCTGCTCCGGCGTCCAGCTTGCCAGGCCAATACTGGCTGTGACGCGCCTGTATTCGCTGCCAGCATGCTTGAGCGCCAGTTCATCGATGCCGCACGAATGCGCTCGGCGATCTGCGCAGCACCCGTTTCCGGCGTATCGGGCAACAGCACAACGAATTCTTCCCCACCGTAGCGAGCCGCGGTATCTGCCGGGCGTCGGATATTCCCGCCGATGCAGCGAGCAACAGCCGCCAGCTCGTCGTCGCCCGCCTTGATGGCCGTACGTGTCGTTTGTACGCCTTGAAGCGGTCGACGTCGACAAACAGTAGGGAGAAAACGGAATTGGCCCGTCGGACGCGGCGCCATTCGCGGTCCAGCACTTCCCCCGAAGCTGCGCCGATTGTTCAAACCAGTGAACCCGTCCGTGTGTGCCAGGAGAACCCGTTCGGACTCTGCCCGCATACGAGGCCCCAGTTGCGTACCGAGCATGATCGACACGACGATAATGGCGACGCCGAACGTGGCCACCAGCGCGCCGATCATTACGGCACGGTGCTAGGATGTCCTGTTCCGCCTCCGCGACCATGATGATCAGCGGCAGCTTCGGCAAGTGCTTGAAGTAGTAGAGACGACGCCCCCATCGATCGACGCCGTTCCCGAAAAAGAACCCTCCTGCCGTCTGGAAGCGCCGGAATGTCGCGGCCTTGCTGATGTTGCGGCCGATGATGTGTACGTCGTACGGGTGACGCATCACCATTATGCCGTCGTTGCCGATCAGGGACATCGAGCCGTGCTGCCCGAGCGACAGCCCGGCAAACACCTGGCGGAAGTACTCAAAGTCGATCGCGATCAGTGCGATGCCGCCAAACGAGCCATCGGGGTTCGAGACTCGCCGTGACAGCACCATGTTGAGCGATCCGAAAAATTCCCCTGGCGCGGCACGTCGTTGGCGGAATCCAGGATGATGTTTCCGCCAGCGTCGAGCCGAGAAATTGCGCCGACAGACACGTGTATCACACGCAGCGATGAGTACGACGCCATCGCCCTGGCGTCATGCCGAGCACGTCACGAAACGCTTTGCCGAATGCCGCTTCCGACCGATAGCCAACGGCCTCTCCGATCGCAGCCTGCCCGCTCCCCGAGTCCCTCAACAGTGCGCATGCGTGCATCATTCGGATCTGCGCGACGAACGCACCGACGCTCATCCCAGCCTTCTCGCGAAAATGCCGCGCATACGTTGCGCGCGACATCGCTGCGACATTGCCAAGCGACGCAACGGTCCACGGATGCGCCGGTGCCTGCAACATAGCTCGAATCGACGGCCCGAGCCGCGCGTCGACCGCGACTGCGAGCCACCCTGATAGCATCTGCGTATCCTGGCCATATGCGCGCAGCGCATACGTGAGCAGAGCCTGCCCAAGCGCATCGACAATCGCACGGGCGCCCGGCTGCTCTCTCGACATCTCGGAGCGCAGCAAGCCCATGAGCATTTGCAGCGGCTCGAGCCCCGACGACTCACACAACCCTATGTGCATCACCCTCGGCAGGGCACGCAACAGCAAGTCACCGGCGCCGCGACCAAAGACAAGCCGGCCGCACAGCATGTCCACGTTCGCGCTGTCTACGTCGCCGATGTTCGATTGAACCGGCAGCACCGTGACGTTCGTCGCAGCCAGTTCATGTATTGGCACGGTTACAGCGCCGCGCGCGCCAATCGCATCCAGGATTTCGTACGCGCCGCCACCAGGCAACAGCAAGAGATCACCCTCCCCGAGCTGCTGAGTGCGGCCGCCTGCAACGCGTAGTCGGCACTGTCCCGAAAGCATGAGATGAAACGCCACCTCACTGGGCGGCGGCGCGTCATACGCAATCGTAAACGTACCGTCGAGCAGGCAACGCATCTCCAATTCAACTCGGCTGCAGCCCAACGACAGCAATTGGCTCAACGCATCCATTAGACAACTACGCAAAATCGTCACTTTAGCTCATCAAAGCCATCCGCGCGGACATTCAAGAAATTCACCCATCATCGACGTAGGATCCCAATAATCGTCACCGTTTGGGAAGTGGAGACGTCACGCGTCGGTTATGACCAACAAAGAGCTGCGGAATTCTCGTGAACTCACGAGGTTGTTCGCCGCACACTAAAGCTATCACCCGCACGCCGTCACGAATGGCATCGGTAACCACTCAGATTCGCGCAGGGACGCCTGGACAGGTTTGCCACGCACGCTCGAGGCTGAAACCCTACGGCACCGTTGCAGACGCGGAATCCACAATTCGGCCTTCGACGTCAGCGTCCCGACTATGTTCTTGGCCAGCCGAATGACGCGACCTGCCCGGAGCTTTTCGCAAGCCAGCGTCGATCCAAAATCGACGTGGCAATCGCGTGCGACCAAAAGTACCCGGTCGACAGTCCAGCTTCCAACCGATTATTGCTGGGCTTCGCAAGTCGAGTCGAAATTCACGGATCGATTACTGTTGCACACGCGTCCGTCGGCGCCGCAGCCACGTGCCCCACGACCGGCACGATCTTTATTCCTGCCGACGCGATACGACACGGCGCTGCAGCCAGACCGCATCCGCCAAGGACGATACAGCCAGCAACACACGCAGCACGAATGAACCACTTCATATACGCCTCCTGATAGCGATCAGCACACAATCCGAACCCGCCGTGACTTGATCAGCCTGCGTTCAGATAAGTCATGGTAGCATACAAACCGTCTAGACGGTTTGTATGCTACCATGACTTGTAAATCGAATTCGCCGACGTGACAACTTGCGCAGCTCGATTGATCGCTCAACGCGTAACGAACACTCCGGAGCCCGGTGTGTCGTTGTCTCGGCACAATCAACGAGCAAATGACGACATCCATCGATGCGAGCGCAGCAGACCGTACTCCCTTCTTTCACTCATCAAACGGCAATCATGCGCCACCTAACCGCCCCCAACCGAGTCCCAAGATTTTCAATCAGAACGTTGCTTTTGCTTGCAGCACCACTTGCTGCATCGCTCGTGAGCGTCCTCGTCATCGTGACGGTATTTTCGACCGACGTTCCTTACCTGACGAACGGCTTCTGAAACGGCTCCAGATGAAAATCTCATACTTCATACCGATCGTATCGTGCATGGCTGCGATCAGTTTCACTTCGACAACACATGCTCAGTTTCGCGGCCTCGACGATTTGAATCGATTTGGCGAGAAGCGCACCATGTGCCGTCAAGCGCTCCGGTCATCAGGCATGGAGGATGATATGGACCAACGTATCCGCGATCTTGTCAGGAAATCGTACGACAGCGTCGGCCGCAAGCGCGGGCCGGCCGGATCGCCGGATGCCAGCACCTATCGTGAGATGCTCGAAGACTCCGTCAACGATCTCAGGGATCCTGTGCTCAAGCAGTTGACAGATAGCTGCGCAAGCAATTTCACGATCAGCGAACTCCATGGCGTTAACGATTTTTATATGAGCGCAGCCGGGCAAGCATGGCTTCGCAAAGGTCGAACCACCATCATGCCAGAGATGGACAGAGCAATCTCCATCGTTCAGCCTCGGATCAATGAAATTGCGGAAAGTCGATACTGAGGAAGCGTCACTGAACGACGCTCGTGTTACCGGCGGGAATCCATGCCCGCCCATGAAGATGCTTCGCTGGCGGCCGGCAAGTCGCCACACCAACCGCCCTTTCCGCAACGACGTTTGTTTTTTCTAATGTTCGCTGCTGCGCGTCCATTGAACAAACCATGCAACTCTGGCAGGTTCACTGCGTCGCCTGCAGTCGACATAGGTACGTGCACGATCATCGAGACAGGTCTTGGATGTCGGCCTGGAAGACCAGCACGAGTGTCAGATAGACGAGCGATGCGAAGACGCCGGCCATCGTACCGAAAATGTCCCGGGCAAGGGCGCCACGCATCAAGTAAGCGGGAATCCCGATCGCCATATAAGCGACCAGGAACACGATCGCGATCATAAGCGGTGGTGGCATCTCAAGAATGAGATAGGCAATTTCGCGCATATTCCTGGCTTCTCGTCAATATCGGTCAGTTCATCTCGGATGTCTCGACATCGACCCGCCGCGTCGCAGCGAGTGCGACATCACCGTCTTCACCGGAGTTGGGCAACGAGCGCGTCTGCGCCCTTGTCGATGCCAGTCCGAGCGGCACTGAGCGAACCGAATGCAGCCGGCAGGTTCATGGCGTTCGGATATTGCTTTGTCACATATGCACTTAGCAGTCGACCGCTCAAGCTGTCGTAGACTTCGACGGCGTATGAAACCGAACCGCTGAACGCTCCCTTGCCACCCCGAATTGCCTGCGCGCCGTTATAGAGATTGCCGGCGATATCGAAATGCATGGCTTGTCCGACAATCGCCGTGGTTTTCTCCGCGCCAGTCAGAGTGAGCCTTACGCGCAGTGTCGCAGGGGATGGCTTCGACGCGACTTGGAAGCGCTTTGCGAGTTTGTCGGCGAACACCCTCCCCATGTAATCGGCAAGCGCCGTCTTGTCCTCGCCGTTCAAGTCGCCGAACTGATTGTCCTGACCGGCATATACGACGACCGGATCCACGATCACCTGCCGGTATTGCGACCAGTCCACGCGTGCCGCGTATCGGTACGGCACCTTTGCGGCGTCACCGCCGCGGTTCTGTGTCAGCTGTAGCGAGGAGGCAATGCCCGAATAGGCAACGGGCTGCACACCGGCGCATGCGGCCAACGTCACCATCGTGACGCCGGAAAAGATGAAAGAGCCAAATTTAGGTGTGAGCATGTCGGATTCCATGGAAGGCGCTCGGCCGGCACTAGAGGTGAAATTGCGAAAGGGTTGACGCAAGGGAAGCGTAGCATCGTCCTTGCCATATGTAAACCGTCTGCCCGGTTTGTTTTTTGAAAAGAAATCGCCAATGTACAATGGGGGGTTACGGCCGAGAGCATCATCTCGAGTTCGCCTGGACCTACCGCCACATCACCGCGCACAAGCGCGACACCATCGCGAATATTAAATGGACAACCAGACTCGCTCGGAAATATCCCGCAAGAAGGCAATCGATGCAGCACTCAGCATCCTCACTCGCGACGGCGTGGGAGGCTTGACGTTCGACGCGCTCTCGCGCGAGAGCGGCATCAGCAAGGGGGGGTTGTTGCATCAGTTTCGTACCAAGCAGGGTGTGCTCCAGGCGTTACTCGAATTCCAGCAGCAGCAATTCGAACAGTTCGGGCGCGATTACCTCGTCAAGGAAGGAGCGTCGAAGGTCGAGCCGACGCTCGCGGCCCAGATCGCGATTTTTCGGGAAGCCATCAATCAACCGAATTCGGTCGCACGCGCGGTGCTGGCGGCAATCATCGAAAGTCCGGAATTGCTAGAGGGCCGAAACAACGTTGATGCCGACAAGCTGAAAACAATGGACAAGGAGGCTGACGATTTCGAACTCTCGCTTCTGCGTTACTTCGCGGCGAGTGGCATCGCGTTCAATGTGCTGCTTGGCGTGACACCGCTAACAGGGGCCATGCGAAATCGACTATTCACTCGCCTGCTGAACGAAGAAAGCTGGCAAACCAAGACGGTCAAGCGCAAACCTAGGTAATCGTTTGCTCTTTCGTCGCGGTTGAAGTTCGTAAATTCTGCCAATGGCGCCAATCGTGTCCGCTTATTCTGCTAACGTACCGTCCTGCTCGCTCATTTCCCAGAGCATTGGAACGCTGACCTGATATCGCGCAGCAACACGAACTGGAGTTGACCCTGTAGTTCCGGGCACGGCGTCACACTAAGGTTGCTGAATCCAGCGAGCGCCGGAACTCGCGAGGCGGGCGATATTTCAGCGCGCTATGGGGATGCTTCTCGTTGTAATGCTCGAACGCGATGGCCAGGTTGCGTGCAGCAGTCGCCGCATCCGACTTCGGCATGAAGGCGACGTAGTCGCGCTTCATCGTTTTCACGAAGCTCCCAGCCATCCCGTTACTTTGCGGGCTGCACACCGGCGTGGTCAATGGCTTCAGGCCGATGGCTGCTGCGAACCGGCGCGTATCGTCGGCCGTGTGGCCCGAACCGTTGTCGCTCAGCCACTCGATTTCGGACGGTGTATGCGGTCCGTTGCCAAACCGGTTTTCCACTGCAGCCAGCATCACGTCGCGAACGATGTCGCCGCTATGGCCTGCCCTCGTGACCGCCCAACTCATCGCTCCACGGTCGCAGCAATCCAGCGCAATCGTCACGCGCAGCGGTTCTCCGTTGTCGCAGCGGAACTCGAAGCCGTCCGAGCACCATCGCTGATTGCTGCGCGCCACGGCCACCTTGCCGTCATGTCGACGTTGCGGCCGAGGCGGATTCGGTCGGCGCTGCATCAGCAGCCCGTGCGTGCGCATGACGCGATGGATGCGCTTAGCGTTGAACGGGACCAGTCCAAGCGCAACGCGCTCGTTACGCAACGTGCCCCAAACCCGCCGATAGCCATAGCTGGGCAAATCGCCGACGACCCGGCGGATTTCCTCGACCACGACCGCATCGTCGGTCTGCCTCGATTGACGGCCATCGCGCCACGTCGTCGGACGCGACAGTCGTGCCGATACGTTCGAGCGCGACACGCCGAGAACTTCACAACCCAGTTTCACTGGTCGTCCTCCGGCAGCGAGGCCGAGTGCGCTATCCATTAATAGGATGGTCCGCCCCTCCCGCAGTCGCATAATCGGCGGTGACACGTACAACTTCCGACGAGGTGTGTCATGAGTCAGCCTGTCAAACCTGTCGTGGTTCGCATGGGCATCGACATCGGCAAATCAGCGTTTCACGTCGTCGGACTCGATTTCGCTGGCAAGCCGGTGTTCAGAAACCGCTTCACTCGCGAAAGCCTCATCGAATTTCTCGCCCGTGCGTCACCAACAGTTGTCGGGATGGAGGCCTGCCCTGGCAGTAACTGGCTTGCTCGTAAGGCCGCCCTCTCCGGTCACGAGGTCCGGATAGTCCCCGCGCAGTTCGACAAACCGTTCGTCAAGTCCAACAAGACGGACATGATCGACGCAGAGACGATCGCCGAAGCAATCTCCCGTCCTACCATGCGCTTCGCACAGCCGAAGACAGAGGCCCAGCTCGATTTACAAGCGCTACACCGTGTCCGGCAACGGCTCGTTTCCAACAAGACGTCCGTCATCAATCAGGCCCGTGCTTTTCTACTCGAATATGGTCTCACCATCAGTGTCGGCGCCGCATACTTCGTCCGTGACATGCCATCGATTCTCTCAGATGACCAAAACGGACTGACTCCGTCGATGCGCCGCCTGCTCGAGGAGCTATGGCAGGAATATCGTTCCATCGAGGCACGTCTGCTGCAACTTCGGCAGCAAATCGAATCTATTGCCAGCGCCGACGATGCTGCTACCCGACTGACATCAGTGCCGGGTATCGGCCAACTCACAGCGACGGCCATTACTGCTTTCGCCGGGACAGGCACTCAATTCAAATCCGGTCGGCATCTGGCTGCCTGGCTTGGGCTTGTGCCGAAGAAATTCTCGACGGGTGGCAAACAGTGCTTGCTCGGAATCAGTAAGCGCGGCAATCCCTATTTGCGCAAGCTGCTTGTGCACGGCGCTCGTTCCTGCGTGCTGCATCTCGATCGAACAAAAGATCATCTCGGCGCCTGGATAGCCCGAATGGAAGCACGGGGCATACATCGCAACAAGATCATCGTCGCTTTGGCCAACAAGCTCGCAAGAATTTCGTGGGCCGTGCTGACCCGCCAAGGTGCGTTCTATCTTAGGCAACCGAAACAGCAGTAGGAGGTAATGAACACCCTTCCAAGTTTGCAGGCTGATACCTGATGACGAAACCGTGCTACGGCGTTCGGTAAACCCGGGACAAAAAAGCGGTCCTTGAGGTCAGTCCATTTATTGGGAACCGAGCGCGCATATCCCAACATGGCCTTGCCGCCAAAAGCGGCTGACTGGCGAGAGGCCGGATACATTTACGCAAACTGCTTCGTCACACAGAACCCGCTTGCAAAACCGGGGCGGACCATACATTTTTGCCCGGCCGTACTCGACTGCTTCTCGGAGAATCTCGTTCTCCATAGTCTTCTTGCCGAGCATCCGTTGCAGCTCGCGAATCTGCTTGAGCACATCGGCCCGCTCCGATGCCGGAACCACTTCCTCGCCAGCCTTGACTGCTGACAGGCTCCCGTCCTGGTACAGCTTGCGCCGATGGAACAGCTGGTTCGGGTTCACGCCGTGCTGGCGCGCGACTATCGAAACCGACTTCCCCGGCTCGAAGTTCTCGCGCACCATCGCCAGCTTCTGCTCCGCCGTCCAGCGCCGCCGACGCTCTGGGCCCGTCAACACTTCCATCACTTCCTGCCTGGTGTTAGTCAAAAACACAGTCTTATGCCTACCCGCTAGTTTAAGCGAGAGGCTACGTCCGGTGTTTCAGGGGGCTGCTCCAAACAGATAACGGCAGAGCGCGTTATGCAACGAGGGCAATACAGCAAAGACGCTAGTGAGGACGAGGATCTGCATCAACTGGGTTGACCATGACCTGCCCCCATCAATAGGGCCAATGGGCTTCTAGCAAAGTCCCATTAAACCAACTCCTGGAAAGCGGCAGGAGTATCCGCGGTTGCCCGATGTTTCGCCGCAAACTCTGACGGCGCAAGGTA
>NZ_CADFEC010000058.1:0-11396 GCF_902833195.1 Burkholderia sp. BCC1638 | reverse complement strand
GCGAGAAATAAGGTGCATCCTCGGGGCAAACTTCTCCGAATGGGCGGCGCTTCGCTTCGGTATCCGGCCATTCCCCGCCCACATCGCCGACCACCTCGCGCGATCGCCTATTAATCAGTGTTTCCCTAGGGGCGTACGCCGGCACCGCGAACCGCTTGGCCCGTTTCCCGTGCCGCGCGTTGACGTCCAATTTGCAAGAGCGCGATGCTCGCCAGAATCAGGACGATGGCCGCCGCTTTCTGCATTGGGCTGATCAACGCCGCGGCCCACTCCAGATGAAGCCAAGAAAGACGAAAGAAACCTTGGTCAGTCTCATGGCGCGCCCCTGCCGGTCGACGATGAACACGGTTGTCAGTAAATCAAGGCACAAAATCCGCTGATAGAACAAGAGCGGCATCGCCGTAGGACATATTGGTCGTGACGGGTGGGCGCATTCATCTACATACCGCCCTCAATCGAAATAAGGCTGCAACACCCCCTCGATCCAGTCCATGAACGCCCGAACGCGCGGCGACAGATTGCGCCGATGCGCGACGACGAGCGACGCCGCGAGAGGCTCAGGACGCAGATCGGGCAGCACCTCGACCAGCGCGCCGCTTTCGATGTGATTCGCGAGCGCCGAATACCCGGCCTGGATCAACCCGATGCCCGCAAGCCCGGCTGCGTGATAGGTCTGCACGTTGTTGACCTGCATCGCGCTCGGCAATGCGAGCGTTGCATAGCCGTCGCCGCTCGGATATTCCCACCCGGGGTGCCGCGCGCCGAGTGTCAGCGCGTAGTGGACCATCCGGTGTCCCTGACCGACGAGATCGTCGAGCGTTTGCGGCACGCCATACCGCGCCAGATAGCCGGGACTCGCCGCATTGATCATGCGCAGGCGGCCCAACGGCCGGGCAATCAGCGTCTCGTCCACGATCGGCCCCAGACGGATCACGCAATCGAATCCTTCCTGGACGAGATCGACGCGCCGATCGGTGCTCGAAAGTTCCAGTTCCAGCTCCGGATGCATCGCCATCAGTTGCGGCAGCGCGGGAACCACGACGCTGCGCGCGAGCTCGGTGGGCATGTCGACGCGCAATCGTCCGCGCAGCCGCGTGCCATTGCCGGAAAACATCGACTGCAGCTCCTGTACGTCGGCCAGCAGGTCCCGTGCGCGCGCGTAAAAGGCGCGTCCGTCCTCGGTCAGCTGCACGCTGCGCGTCGTCCGATGCAGGAGCGCGACGCCCACGTCGCGCTCGAGCGCGCGAATCACCATCGACACCCGTCCTTTCTGGATGCCCAGGCTTTCGGCCGCGCGCGTGAAGCTCGTCATTTCGGCGACACGGGCGAAGATCAACAGCGCGTCGAGGTTTTGCATTGTTCTCCCTGGGAGTAACAGAACGTTCAGTCGGCCGTCATTTATAACTCAATTTCAACTCAGTAAAGTGCTTTCCGATGTCGTCCCCCGACGACCACCTGAACGAAAGGGCACAACCATGACACAGCACATCTCTCCGGTTAAAACGATCGTCGTCTATCACTCCGGCTACGGGCATACCGAACGCATGGCGACGGCTGTCGCGGAGGGGGCCGGCGGCGTTCTCGTCGCAATCGACGCCGATGGCAACATCGCACCGGACGCGTGGGACGCGCTTGCCGGCGCGGATGTCATCCTGTTTGGCTCGCCGACCTACATGGGCGGTCCCAGCTGGCAGTTCAAGAAGTTCGCCGATACATCGTCGAAGGCATGGTTCGAAGGCGCATGGCGCAACAAGATCTTCGGCGGCTTCACCAACAGCGCAAGCATCAACGGCGACAAGCTCAATACGCTCGAATACTTCGTTCTGCTTGCGGGGCAGCACGGCGGCATCTGGGTGAGCATGGACATCAAGCCGGCGAACCTGAAGGCGTCGATGCGTGACGACCTGAATCGCATGGGCTCCTATATCGCACCGATGGCGCAGACGCCGGCCGATGCGTCGCCCGATGAAATGTCGCCGGGGGACCTCGAGACGGCACGCCGCTATGGCGCACGGGTCGCAACGATCGCCGGACAATTCCGGGCAGGACACGCTCGCATCAGCTGAAACCTGGCGTGCGGGGCGCCCCGGAACGGACGCCGCCGCAGTTTTTCCCGCCGACCTCGAAGGAAACGGCCATGAAATACAAGCAACTGGGCCGCACCGGCCTGTACGTCTCCGAGCTGTGTCTCGGCACGATGACGCTGGGCGGCAATGCCGATGCCGGCATGTGGGCCGCGATCGGCGCGGTCGGCCAGGACGACGCGACCCGACTGATTTCCCGCGCACTGGACGAGGGAATCAACTTCATCGATACCGCCGACATCTACTCCTTCGGTCAGTCCGAACGTCTCGTCGGACAGGCACTTCGGGACCTCGGCGTCGCACGCAGCGAGATCGTGCTGGCGACGAAGACAGCGGGCGTGATGGGCACGAAACCCAACGATCAGGGCGCGTCGCGCGGCCACATCATGGATTCCGTGCAGCGAAGCCTGGAACGGCTGCAGGTCGACCATATCGACCTTTACCAGATCCACGCGAACGATCCCGTGACACCGATTGAAGAGACGCTGCGGGCGCTCGACGATCTGACGCGTCAGGGGCTGGTTCGCCATGTCGGTGTCTCGAACTGGCGCGCCGGAAAGATCGGCAAGGCGCTCGGGCTCAGCGAAGCGCTCCATGCGACGCGCTTCGAGACCATTCAGGCCTACTATTCGATCGCCGGACGCGACGTGGAGCGCGAACTGGTGCCGCTCGCGATCGACGAGCAGATGGCGCTCCTCGTCTGGTCGCCGCTCGCCGGCGGGCTGCTGTCGGGAAAGTTCGGCCCTGGCGCGCCGACCGAAGCGGGTTCGCGGCGCAGCCATTTCGATTTTCCGCCGGTCGATCTCGAGCGCGCCTGGCCATGCGTTGCAGCGATGCGCGCGATCGCGGACGCGCGACGCGTGTCGGTCGCCCGGATCGCGCTCGCGTGGCTGCTCGCCAAGCCGCATGTCACGAGCGTCATCGTCGGCGCCAAACGCGTCGAACAGCTCGAAGACAATCTCGGTGCTGCCGATATCGTGCTGACCGGGGACGAGCTTGCGCAGCTCGATGCCGTGAGCGCGTTGCCGCCCGACTATCCCGGCTGGATGATCGATCGTCAGGCGGCGGGCAGGGTGCCGCCGCCTTTCACGCGTGCGGTGTCGAAATAGGTCGGCCGACGGCGATCCTTGTCGTGCTCGACGGGATCGCCCGACGCCGGACGCCGCCCCGCACCGGGTATCCGCACGGCGATCATCGCCGCAACCGCTAGAATTGCGGTTTTAGCCCGGAACACGTCCATGTCTTTTGCTTCGCTAGGCCTGATCGATCCCTTGCTGCGTAATCTGCAGGACCTTAATTACCAGACACCCACGCCGGTGCAGGCCAAGGCGATTCCCGCGGTGCTCGGTGGCAAGGACGTCATGGCCGCGGCGCAGACCGGCACCGGCAAGACGGCGGGTTTCGCGCTGCCGCTGCTGCAGCGGCTGGTGCAGCATGGGCCGGCGGTGTCGAGCAACCGCGCGCGCGTTCTGGTGCTGGTGCCCACGCGCGAACTGGCCGAACAGGTGCTGCAGAGTTTCGTCGAGTACGGCAAGGGCCTCGACTTGCGGTTTCTGGCCGCCTATGGTGGCGTGAGCATCAACCCGCAGATGATGAAGTTGCGCAAGGGCGTGGATGTGCTCGTCGCCACGCCGGGCCGTCTGCTGGACCTCAATCGCCAGAACGCCGTGCAGTTCGATCAAGTCCAGACGCTGGTGCTGGATGAAGCCGACCGCATGCTGGATCTGGGCTTCGCGCGCGAACTCAACGCCGTCTTTGCCGCATTGCCGGTGCAGCGTCAGACGCTGCTGTTTTCCGCGACGTTTACTGACGACATCCGTGCGATGGCGGCGAGCATTCTGCGCAGTCCGGTCAATATCAGCGTCAGCCCGCCCAACATCACCGCCAGCAAGATCAAGCAGTGGGTGGTGCCGGTGGACAAGCGGAACAAGCCTGACCTCTTCATGCACCTGGTGGCCGAGAACAACTGGGACCACGCGCTGGTGTTCGTCAAGACCCGCAATGGCGTGGATTACCTGGCGGCCATGATGAACGATGCGGGTTATGCGGTCGACACGATCCACGGTGACAAGCCGCAACCCGCGCGCCTGCGTGCGCTCGAGCGCTTCAAGACGGGCGAAGTGCAGATGCTGGTCGCAACCGACGTGGCCGCGCGCGGGCTGGATATCGACGACCTGCCGCTGGTCATCAACGTCGATCTGCCCATCGTCGCGCAAGACTACGTGCACCGTATCGGCCGAACCGGCCGCGCGGGCGCCAGTGGTGTGGCGGTGTCGCTCGTGTGTGCCGACGAAGCACCGCAACTGGCCGCGATCGAGGCGCTGATCCGGCAAACGCTGCGCCGTGAGGAAGAGCCGGGTTTCGAAGCCGAACACCGCGTGCCGGAAACCAGCGCGACCGGGCAGATCATCAAGAAACCAAAAAAGCCGAAGAAGCCCAAGGTGCCGCAAGCGGGGGCGGGCGCCATGCCGGCGGCCGGCAAAAAGCCGCGACCGCAAGGCGGGGAAGGCAAGCGCAAGCCCACTGGGCAGCGCGCCGCGCCCGCGGGCAAGGGGGCAAGCCTGTCGAGCGGTAGCCCGTTCAGCGTGCAAAAGCCGCGCGGCAAACCGGCCGGCAAGACGTCGGCGGGTTCGCGCAAGCCGGCTGGCAAGCCCGCGGGCGGGCGCGGGACGCGCTGATGCCGATCGGTGCGGCGCGGACTGTCGCCGTGTAGTCGAACATCGGTCGATCGCGTGCGCCCGAACCTGAATATCGGAACATGGCGGGCTTGCGTCCGGGATGCGCCTTCAGCCCGCCGCCGGCGTGGTGCCGGCCTAACTTCCGTCCTCGCGATCCCACGGCGGCACCCCGCCGAACGCATCGGCCAGGAAATCGATCATGACGCGCACCCGGGCGCTCAAATGTCGGCGGCTCGGGTAGACGGCGAGAACGTCGATGTCGGGCAGACGATACCCAGGCAACACCTGAACGAGTTTGCCGGCGCGGAGATCGTTGCCGATCAGGAACGTGGGTTGCCAAATCACCCCTTGCCCGGCGAGGGCGGCGGCGCGCGCCGTGTCGCCGTTATTGGTATGCATGTGAAAGTTGGACCTCACGCCATGGGTCCTGCCGCCACCGTCGATCAGTTCCCACTCATCGCCGGTGGCCGCATAGGTATACCCGATGCAGCGATGACGGATCAGGTCCTCCGGCACGGTCGGATGTCCGAAGCGCGCCAGATAGTCCGGCGACGCACACAGGATGTTTTGCGATGTCGCGAGTTTTCGGGCCGCATGGCTGATCGAGCCCGCGCGTGAAATGCGAATGGCGAGATCGTAGCCTTCGTCGACGATATCCACGACGCGGTCAATGAGCCCGATATCGAGTTCGATTTGCGGATATTTCTGCATGAAACCGGGCCACAGCGGCGCCAGATACAGAATGCCAAAGCTCACGGGTGCATTGATGCGCAATCGCCCACGGGGTTCCACCGACGCGGATGACACGAGCCCTTCCGTCTCCGCGACATCGTCGAGGATGGTCTTGCAGCGCGCATAAAGGGTCTCGCCACCCTCGGTGAGAGACAGTGTGCGTGACGTGCGATTCATCAGGCGCGTGCCGAGGTGCGCCTCCAGCTCGTGCACATAGCGGGTGACGTTGGCAGGCGAGGTGCCGAGCGCATCCGCCGCGCGCGCAAAACCACCCCGGCTCACCACCGTCACGAAGACCTCAAACGCGCGCAGGCGGTCCATGCCCCCTCCGATCATTCATAAAAACTTAATGATACAACCACGTTTTATGCCTTTCTTCAATCAAAGTTGAATCCTATAGTGCTCTCACGGCCGAGGCATGGGGCACTGGCCAACGCAGTACATCAGGAGATGGAAAATGCAACGTTTGACAGGAAAGGTTGCCATCGTGACGGGTGCCAGCGCGGGAATTGGCCGGGCAACGGCGAAGCTGTTCGCGAAGGAAGGCGCCAAGGTCGTGATCGCGGCGCGCCGCGCGGGAGAACTTGAAACACTCGCGGCAGAGATCGCGAGCGAAGGTGGCGAAGCCGCGTATCTGGCGGGCGACGTGCAATCGGAGGACTTCGCGAAGGCGCTGGTCGCGCTCGCCGTGAGCCGCTTCGGTCGCCTGGACATCGCCTACAACAATGCCGGTACGCTGGGCGAGATGGGGCCGAGCACTGGTATTTCCGAAACAGGCTGGAACGCCGCGCTGGCGACCAATCTGACCAGTGCCTTCCTGGGCGCGAAGCATCAGATTCCCGAAATCGTGAAGCAAGGCGGTGGCTCGATCATCTTCACGTCGACGTTCGTCGGTTACTCGTTCGCGTTTCCCGGCACCGCAGCCTATGCGGCGAGCAAGGCTGGCCTGATCGGCTTGACGCAGGCACTGGCCGCCGAGTATGGCGCGCAGGGTGTGCGCGTCAACGCGGTACTGCCGGGCGCGGTGGACACGGAGATGTATCGCGGCATGAACGACACCGACGAGTCGCAGCAGTTCGTGACCGGGCTGCATGCGCTCAAGCGCGTCGCGAAGCCAGAAGAGCTCGCGCGCTCGGTGCTCTATCTTGCGTCGGACGATTCGTCTTTCGTGACCGGCACCGCATCGCTGGTCGATGGCGGCGCGTCGATCACCCGTACCTGAGCACGCTTGCAATATCCGATCGATCAAGACTCGATATCGTCATTTCCACTTCGTTCAAGGAAAAGGAAAAGGAAATCACTCATGGACCTCAATCTGAAAGGCAAACTCGCGCTCGTCAGCGGCAGCACCGCCGGCATCGGTCTGGCCATCGCCCGCACACTGGCACAGGAAGGCGCTCGCGTAATAGTCAATGGCCGCGCCTAATCATCGGTGGATGAAGTGGTCGAGCAACTGAAGGCGGACACCGGCGGCGATGTGGTTGGATTTGCGGGCGACCTGAGTACGGCCCAAGCAGCCGACGAACTGGCGCAACGCTATCCGGGCGTGGAAATTCTGATCAATAACCTCGGCATCTTCGAGCCCAAGCCGTTTGAAGAAATCCCCGACGCGGACTGGACGCGTTTCTTCGACGTCAACGTCCTGAGCGGCGTACGCCTTGCCCGCCTGTTCCTGCCGGCGATGAAGCAGGCCGACTGGGGGCGCATCATTTTCATTTCGAGCGAAAGCGGCGTGCAGATTCCGGCCGAGATGATCCACTACGGGGTGACGAAAACCGCGCAGATCGCGGTCGCGCGCGGGTTGGCCGAGGCCGTGGCCGGCACGGGCATTACGGTCAACAGCATCCTGCCGGGGCCGACGAAATCGCGCGGCGTGGGCGAATTCGTCGAGACGCTCGCGAAGGCCGACGGCAAATCGTTCGAGGCGTTCGAGAAGGAGTTCTTCGAGAAGGTCCGGCCGACTTCGCTCATCAAGCGATTCGGCTCGCCGCAGGAAATTGCGTCCCTCGTGGCCTATATCGCCAGCCCGCTTGCGTCGGCCACGACCGGCGCCGCATTGCGAGCCGACGGGGGCGTGATAAAGAGCGCCTTCTAGCTCCCGGGCCGGACTGGCTTCGGCCAGTCCGGATTGTGCTCGTTCAGTGTTCCGATGCGATCGGTCGATTGCCGGGCAAAGCCAGCCGTTCGCACGCCGGCGCGCCGGATCGTACGTGATCCGAATCATCCTTCATCCGACGAACGAACGCGAAAAGCGATCAGCGAAAGAAGAGTTCCCGCATCCCGAAGGTGTGATGCGCTTCGGCGGCCATCAGCACCATGAGCACCAGCAGGCACAGCGGCGGTATCAGGATCGCGTACACCAGCGCCAGCCGCTCCCACATCATGTGCATGAAGATCGATACGATCAGCCCGGCCTTGGCGATCATCAGCACGACGATCAGCACCCAGCGCATCAGGCCCTGCACATGGAAATAATCCACCAGATACGACAACGTGCTCAGGACGAACAGCAGGCCCCAGATCTTCAGGTAGATGCCGATCGGATGCTGCTGGCCGTGCGCGGCGTCGGGGCGATCGGCGGGATCGGAGTGGTCCATGGACGGCCTCACCACAAATAGAACAGCGCGAAGATGAACACCCACACCAGGTCGACGAAGTGCCAGTACAGGCCGGCGATCTCGACGATCTGGAAGTTACCGTGCTCGGTGAATCCCGGCTGCAGGATCTTGCGCGCGATCAGCAGCAGGTAGATCACGCCGCAGGTCACGTGAAAGCCGTGGAACCCGGTGATCATGAAGAAACACGCGCCGAACTGCGTGGCGCCCAGCGGGTTGCCCCACGGGCGAATGCCTTCGTGGACGATCAGCTTGGTCCATTCGAAGGCCTGCATCGACACGAAGGTCACGCCGAGCAGCGCGGTCGCCAGCAGCAATGCGGCAGCGCGCCGTGCATTGCGCCGGTAACCGAAATTGACGGCCATCGCCATGGTGCCGCTGCTGGTGATCAGCGTGAACGTCATGATGGCGATCAGCAGCAGCGGCACGTCGACGCCCGCTACGGTGAGGCCGAACACCTTGGACGTGTCGGGCCACGGCGCCGTGGTCGACATGCGCACCGTCATGTAGCCGATCAGGAAGCTGCTGAAGACGAAGGTGTCCGACAGCAGGAAGATCCACATCATCGCCTTGCCCCACGGCACCTTGAAGGCTTCGCGGTCGGCCGACCAGTCCGTGACGATGCCGCGCCAGCCGTCAGGCCCGGCGTCGGCGGGCGGGGTGGCAGCGGATTCTGGCGGGAGCGTGGGCGAGGTCATGGCGCGGCTCCATACAGCGGCCCGCAGATGGCGGCGACAACCGCGGGGGTGAGCCACCACATCGCCGCCAGCAGCACGAGCCAGACCGCCAGCAGGAAATGCCAATAGAGGGCGCACAGCGAAATGGCGCGTTGAGCCCGGAACGGGTCCACATGCCGGCGTTGCGCGATCGTCACGGCCCAGGCCGCCAGCCCGCCGAGCACGTGCAATCCGTGCAGGCCGGTGAGCAGGTAGAGGAAGCTATTGGAAGGATTCGCGATGACGGTCTGCCCGGCTGCCGACAACATGCGCCACGCGATCAGTTGCCCGATCACGAACACGGCGGCCAGCACGCCGCCGCACACCAGCCACGCCACGCGGTGCACGGTCAGCTGCCGGGCCCGCTGCATGGCGACGCTGGCCAGCGCGAGCACGCCGGTGTTCCACCACAGCAGCGCGGGATGCGGGATCGGCTGCCAGTCGGGTTCGCGCATGCGCATGCCGTACGCGAGCAGAAGCAGTGAAAACAACGCCGTTGCCACGGCCATGAACACGATCAGGCCGACGCGGCTCGCATTCGGCAAGACGGGCGGCGGCGTGTCGGGAACGAAGGTGCGCGGCAGCGTGGTCATTTGCGTGCCTCGCCGGGTTGAAGCGTCGAGCGGGCCGGTTCCGGTTCCGGTGCCGTCGCGGGCGGCTGGTTTTGCGGGACGAAGTCTTCCGCTTGTCCCGGCGGGCTGTATTCGTACGCCCAACGGTAGACGACGGGCAGTGCGGCCCCCCAGTTGCCGTGCGCCGGCGGCGTTTGCGGCGTCTGCCATTCCAGCGTGGTGGCCCGCCACGGATTGCCGTCGGCACGCTTGCCGCGCACGAGGCTCCACGCCAGGTTGTACAGGAACAGCAACTGCGCCACCGCCACGATCAGCGCGACGACGGTGATGAACGTGTTGAGCGTCTGCGCCGAATGCGGAATGAAGCTGTAGCCCTCGTACGCGTAATACCGCCGCGGCATGCCGAGGATGCCGAGATAGTGCATCGGGAAGTAGATCGCGTAGGTGCCGACGAAGGTGGCCCAGAAGTGCGCGCGCCCGAGCGTGTCGTCGAGCATGCGGCCCGTCACCTTCGGATACCAGTGGTAGATGCCGCCGAACACCACCAGGATCGGCGACACGGCCATCACCATATGGAAGTGTGCCACCACGAAGTACGTGTTCGACAGCGGAATGTCCACGCTCACGTTGCCGAGATAGAGCCCGGTCAGCCCGCCCAGCACGAAGGTGCTGATGAAGCCGATGGCGAACAGCATTGGCACGGTCAGGTGGATATCGCCACGCCACAGCGTCAGCACCCAGTTGTAGACCTTGAGGGCGGTCGGGATGGCGATGATGAGCGTGGTGGTCGCGAAGAAGAAGCCGAAGTACGGATCCATGCCGGCGATGAACATGTGGTGCGCCCAGACCACGAAGCTCAGTGCGCCGATGATGACGATCGCCCACACCATCATCCGGTAGCCGAAGATGCTCTTGCGCGCGTGCGTGCTGATGAGGTCCGACGCGATGCCGAAGGCCGGCAGCGCGACGATGTAGACCTCCGGATGCCCGAAGAACCAGAACAGGTGCTGGAACAGCAGCGGGCTGCCGCCGGCATGCTTGAGCGATTGCCCCATCGACACCACGGCCGGTATGAAGAAACTGGTGCCGAGTGTCCGGTCGAGCAGCATCATCACCGCCGACACGAACAGCGCCGGAAACGCGAGCAGCGCCATGATCGTCGCGGTGAAGATACCCCACACCGTGAGCGGCATGCGCATGAGCGTCATGCCGCGGGTGCGCGCCTGCAGCGTGGTGGTCACGTAATTGAGACCGCCCATGGTTGCCGCGACGATGAAGATCGCGAGCGACACGAGCATCAGCACGATGCCCCATTCGACGCCCGGCGTGCCGGGCAGGATGGCCTGAGGCGGATACAGCGTCCAGCCCGCGCCGGTCGGCCCGCCCGGCACGAAGAAGCTCGTCACCAGCACCAGCACGGCCAGCAGGTAGACCCAGTAGCTCAGCATGTTGAGAAACGGGAACACCATGTCGCGCGCGCCCAGCATCAGCGGGATCAGATAGTTGCCGAAGCCGCCCAGGAACAGCGCGGTCAGCAGGTAGATCACCATGATCATCCCGTGCATGGTGACGAACTGGTAATAGTGGTTGGCGTCGATGAAGCTGAACTTGCCGGGAAAGCCGAGTTGCAATCGCATCAAGTCCGACAGGACGAGGCCGACCAGGCCGATGGCGATGGCCGTCAGCGAATACTGCACGGCGATGACCTTGTGGTCCTGGCTCCAGACATAGCGAGTCCAGAAGCTTTTCGGGACGTGATCGGTGTGCGCGTAGGGCATTGCGTCTGCTCCGCTAGGGAAACACTGATTTATCCGGCTCTGTGGTCATCGCTGACGCAGCCGAGGACGTTGTAGAAGATAGTTCACGGAACGGGTCCACGACGATGAAACGGCAAATGAGCTTTGCGGAAGCGGAAAGCACGGGCAAGAAGCGCATGACTCGGCGCCAGCGTTTCCTGGAAGAGATGGAGAAGCTCGTGCCGTGGTCGCGATTGCTGACG
>NZ_CADFEC010000057.1:0-11531 GCF_902833195.1 Burkholderia sp. BCC1638 | reverse complement strand
CGTCCGCGGGCCACGCTGAACTGGCACACGCCTCTGGAAATCCTTGCTCAGATTCTGGCTAACCCCACGGATCGCGCTCCTGTTCAGTAACCCGCGAGGTGTTGCACTTCGCCCTTGAAACCGCCATGTGTTGAGCTACTAAGAACCCGGAGCAGGCCGAATACTGGGAACCTCGCGCGCCGCCGACACGTACAGCCTTTGACGTCAGCCAAAAATTGTTGAGTTGGCTACATGAAAGGGAGGGAGGGAGGGAGGGAGGGAGGGAGGGAGGAGTGATTCGACAAAGGCCAAGTCGACGCTAACGAGCACTGACAAATTGCCCGAGTTGGGCAAAACTACCGGCAACCAATCATGAACAGCCTGAACGCAACTTCCGACCAACCGGGAAGACGCCGATGATCAGATTGAGTTGTAGTGCGCCGAGTAAAGCAGGATGAGAATGAGATATTACAAGGGGCTTGACGAGCTTCTGCGAACAGAATTCGCCCGTCACCTGGGCACACATGCCCAAGTGACGAAGCCTCGGTGTTCAGAAATACACGTCTAGGTGTTCCGTGCGCCGCATCTGCACAAGATGCTCGATCGACCGAAGATTCTTGAACGACGCACTAGTCACAATGACGCGAACTCAATCATCGCCGGCCGATCAACAAACCGATCAGTACGCCAACCCCTAGGGCAGTTGCCGCCGACGTCCAGGGCCGATCGTGCACATACTCGTTTGCCACACGAGCCGTCTTTTTACCCTTCTCGACGACAATCACTTGGGCGTCCGCTGCCTTTTTCCTGACCTGCTTGAGTCGATCACCGACCGCATCACGCACGCTCTCTTCACCGTCCGCTTGACCACCGACAGCTTCGCTATCAGCCCCCTTCACATCCCTTTCTGCTGCGCCCTGCAAGCTAGCCAACGTAGACATCGCGATCTCCCTTCTATCGATTGCTTACTGATTTCATGTCACGTGCGGACACCAGTTCGACGATCTTACGATCGCATTCAATGCCGCGATGAACACCGCAGCTCGCTTGACATGCTCCTCGAATCATCGTTCTACTGGATCAAAGGTCATCTGGAATACCTTGTACGCATCGACTAGTGACGCCTGCGAGATACCGTACGTCATCGATTTTTTGCTGACAAGAGGCATGCGTATTTCGACTAACCTGTTGCTATTCGCGGCATCGAGATACAGGAGACGACAACCTCATCTGTTCAACGAAGTGAATCCCGACGACGAGGTCCTGCAATTGTGCTCGACGGCGATATCGGAGGTGCAACGTGCATCTCCGGTGAAACTTGCACGGATGCTTGCGCTTGACGCGCGTCGCGTGACCGCTATCGACGTCGAAGCTTGCTGACCGGCTGATGCGTCCGCGGATCACCGAATGGCTGCTTTCTGGAAAGCCGGTTGGCCCCTCAGGGTTGTGGAGTCACCCCGTCGATGCAGCACACTTGCATTTCCGCGACCGCGAAAATCAGGCAGAATCCGCTCGTGCTATATGGTCTGCGCCGCAGACGGCAGTGTTCGTCATCGCGTTCCACTTTCGTGGACATCGGCCCGGCATCGCTGTCCGCTCCGCGCATTGATTCTGTCTCAGTGTTGCCCGATCCTTGATCAACGTTTCCGCTCCCGCGCCGATGGCGCGTGCGGGATGCCTTTCAACCGTCTGCCCAGAGCCCAGCAATGACGACCCAGCAACCGACAATCATCTACACCCTCACCGACGAGGCCCCGCTGCTCGCGACCAGCGCATTCCTGCCCATCATCCGGACCTTCACCGGACCGGCGGGCATTCAGGTCGAGACCAGCGACATTTCGGTCGCCGGGCGCATCCTGGGTGAGTTTCCGGAGTTCCTGACCGACGCGCAGCGGGTGCCCGACAACCTCGCAGAACTGGGCAGGCTGACTCAACTTCCCGACACCAACATCATCAAGTTGCCCAACATCAGTGCATCGGTGCCGCAGTTGGTGAGCGCGATCAAGGAACTGCAGGCCAAAGGCTACAACGTGCCGGACTATCTGGAAGATCCGAAGACCGACGAGGAGCAGGTGATCCGCCAGCGCTATTCGAAGTGTCTCGGCAGCGCAGTGAACCCCGTACTGCGCGAAGGGAATTCGGACCGCCGCGCGCCCGCTGCGGTGAAGAACTACGCCCGCAAGCATCCACACAGCATGGGCGAGTGGAGCATGGCGTCACGCACGCACGTCGCGCACATGCGGCACGGCGACTTTTACCACGGCGAAAAGTCGATGACGCTCGACCGCGCGCGCGACGTCAAGATGGAACTTGTCACCCGGAGCGGCAAGACCATCGTGCTGAAGCAGAAGGTCGCGCTTCAGGACGGCGAGATCATCGACAGCATGTTCATGAGCAAGAAGGCGCTGCTCGCGTTTTACGAGGACCAGATGGAAGATGCGCGCAAGAGCGGCATGATGCTGTCGCTGCACGTGAAGGCGACGATGATGAAAGTTTCGCACCCGATCGTCTTCGGCCACGCTGTGAGAATCTTCTACAAAGATGCGTTCGCGAAGCACGGTAATCTGTTCGACCAATTGAGCGTGAACGTCAACAATGGCCTTGCGAACCTCTACGAGAAGCTGGATTCGCTTCCGGAATCGAAGCGCGAGGAAGTCATCCGCGATCTGCACGCCTGCCATGAGCACCGTCCGGAACTGGCGATGGTCGACTCGGCCAAGGGTATCTCGAACCTGCACGCGCCAAACGACGTGATCGTCGACGCATCGATGCCGGCGATGATCCGCCTCGGCGGCAAGATGTGGGGGGCCGATGGCCGTCCGAAGGATACCAAGGCGGTGATTCCAGAGAGCACGTTCGCGCGGATCTATCAGGAGATGATCAACTTCTGCAAGACCAACGGCAACTTCGATCCGGTCACGATGGGCACCGTACCGAATGTCGGCCTGATGGCGCAGAAGGCCGAGGAATACGGCTCGCACGACAAGACCTTCGAAGTGCCGGAAGACGGCGAGGCGCGCATCGTCGATGTCGCGACGGGCGAGGTGCTGCTCACACAGAACGTCGAGGAAGGTGACATCTGGCGCATGTGTCAAGTGAAAGACACGGCAATCCGCGACTGGGTCAAGCTCGCCGTCACGCGCGTGCGCAACTCGAGCACGCCCGCCGTGTTCTGGCTCGACTCGTATCGTCCGCACGAATTCGAGCTCATCAAGAAAGTCGAGACGTACCTCAAGGATTACGACACCACGGGCCTCGACATCCAGATCATGTCGCAGGTGCGCGCGATGCGTTACACGCTCGAGCGCGTCGTGCGCGGGCTCGATACTATCTCGGTCACGGGCAACATCCTGCGCGACTACCTGACGGACCTGTTTCCGATCATGGAACTGGGCACGAGCGCGAAGATGCTGTCGATCGTGCCGCTGATGGCGGGCGGTGGCATGTACGAGACCGGCGCGGGCGGCTCGGCGCCCAAGCACGTTAAGCAACTCGTGGAAGAAAACCATCTGCGCTGGGACTCGCTCGGTGAATTCCTCGCGCTCGCCGTGTCGCTCGAAGAACTGGGTATCAAGACAGGTAACGAGAAGGCCAAGATTCTTGCGAAGACGCTGGATGCGGCCACCGGCAGGTTGCTCGACAACAACAAGAGTCCGAGCCCGAAGACCGGTGAATTGGACAACCGTGGCAGCCAATTCTACCTAGCGATGTACTGGGCGCAGGAACTGGCGGCACAGACGGACGCCGCCGCGCTGGCCGCGCAGTTCGCGCCGCTCGCGAAGCAGTTGGCCGACGACGAGCAAACGATTCTTGCGGAGCTGTCGGCCGTGCAAGGCAACCCGGCCGACATTGGCGGCTATTACAAGCCCGACTTCGACAAGCTCGATGCAGTGATGCGGCCGAGCCGGACGCTCAATGAGGCGCTCGCTGCGGTTCGCACTCAGTGAAATCGCGCCGCCCGGCGAGCGCGGGCGGCTAGTATTCTGGTCCGTTGTAACTGATCGACGCGATTCCACCGATCCGCGGATTGTGCGACCAACCGCTGAGCAGACCGCGTGTGGGCTACACCGATCGCCTCATCCCGAAACTTCTCCAGCCGGCCGGGCAACAGGATCACCTCACCTGGCCCGTCTCATCCCCGAGGCTCATGAAGAGCACGTCATTGTCCGCTCAGTATCGTGACCATCCAGCAAGCCCGAGCAAGCTGTCCGCCGCGCAGCGTCGTCAGTTGATCAGCCCGCTTCAGGTGGTCGAGCGCCAGACGATCCCAGACGCCATCTCCGTGTTAGCGTCGTGACCACGCGTTGCTGTCGAGGAACGGACAGATCGATCGTTGCGGAAGACAGCCCCGTTCTCGGCGCCTGCCAAAGCCAAACAAGTGATCAGTCTGCCGCTAACTGGCTCCTGCGTGTGCGCAGGCGATAATGCGCGACCATAGCGTCTCCGCAGCCTCCCCCCGCTTGCGGGCGGAACGATACAAACGTATCTCGAGCTCCGTGACCCAGTGTGCGCCACCAGCGATGACGAGGCTACCGTCAGCCAACTCCTTCGTCATACAGCTTTCGGGCAGCCATCCAATCCCATGGCCGGCCTGCGCCATGCACTTCAACGCTTCAGACATGTGCGTCTCAAAGCAGCGATGTAGTTCGTACTGCTCCGTCGCGTTGAGCAGCAGCATCTCTACCACGTTGCCGAGGAACGCGCCGGACGAGTATGCGAGCAGTGGAAGCGGCTCTGACGGTGTGCCAGGTAGTCGGAACCGCGGCTTGCCGGTCATGTCCGGCGCAGAAACCGGCATGATCCGTTCGATGCCGAGGCGGATAAATGGATAGTGATTCGGATCGAGCAGAATCGGAAGCTGAGGATGGTGATAAGCGAGCAGAAGGTCGCACTCCTCGCTAGCAAGTTGCTGCATACCCTCTGGCACGTTCACCGCGTTGACTTTGACGGTCACGTGACCAACGTCATTCTTGAGCCGCTGCAGCCACGCCGGGAATAGCGTGAAAACCAGCGTGTGAGCGACAGCGAACCGCACCACCTGTTCGTTCGTCGAGAATTCGTCGTACCCATTCACGAGGTTACGAGCCGCGTACATGCTGCGCAGGATATCAGCGGCCAGCGCACGGAACATCTGACCGGCCGGTGTCAACGCTACCGGTGCAATGCTCCGATCCACAAGTTTCGCCCCCATCCAAGTTTCGAGCGCGGCGATCCGGCGGCTGAATGCCGACTGTGTTAGATGCCGGTTACGGGCTGCGCGTGAAAAGCTCTTGGTGTCCGCTAGGTTCAAAAAGTCTTCGAGCCACTTTGCTTCCATTGCATACCTCCCAAAAAGCCCACAACGCTCTAGCGCTTGACGCTGGTACCGGCGCTCACGATCGAAACCAGAAACACGCTGGCGAGTTGGAAAACCGACACCTTTTCCTTCAGCACGCCCCATTCCATGAAGCTCGAGACGGCAGACTCGAGACTCATCAGGGTGCCGAAGATCCGTACGTTGAGTCGACGAAGCATCGACATCTCAATCGCATGGGGAATGAGCGGAAGCAGCAACGCGATGCCGGCAGCGTGCGCGAGATCCGCAAGTGTCACGGTTGCACGACGCAAACGCTTAGCGACACCGGGAATGGAACGCCAAGTGACAGCGACAGTCCCTCAATCCCGCTCTTACGCACCGCAACGCTGCGTGTCAGTAAAATATAGACGGCCCAGTAACCGGTTGTCGCGGACGCGAGTGCGAAGCCCAATAGGTCATACCCATGAAAGTCTCTGTACGCGAAGCAGGTAGCGATCGCGTCGCCACCACTTAAGTGAGCGATCATCGGTACGGACAACGCGACGCTGATCGGTGTGAAGAAAATAGACGCTGTAGGCCTGAGTGCCCGCGGTACCACGTCGCGCCCCCGGGGATCACAATGTGACTTTGCTTTTTTATCATTATGTAACCGGTTAATGCGATCTGCTCGATCGATTGGTGAGCGCTCGGCATCTGAAACCGAGTAGGTCGAAGATCCGTCTCGTGCGGTACAGCGCCTCAACATCTGCCATAACCGAGCCATAGTGGCCGCATCCGTGCGAGTGCGGTATCACTCCCTTGTTTGACCGACTCGGCTCACCGAGTGGCATCTGTCTCACTCGTCCATTCGTCGCATCGCGATCTCGACGGCGAGTGTTTCCCTACACGCTGTCGAGCGGTGGATCGTCACCGGTGCTACGCCACGAGCGTCGACGCCTGCGGCGAGTTTCACATAGCGCTCGTTGGGACAAATATTGTCGACAGGATCGAAGCCGACCCAGCCGAGGTCATTGACATACGCCGAAGCCCACGTACGGCTCGCAGGCCGTGTTTCGTAATCATCCGCTAGCACATAGCCGGATATGACGCGTGCTGGAATGCCGAGCCGGCGCGCAATTGTAATGAATACGTGTGCGTAATCCTGACATGAGCCTCGCCCGCTCATCCATGCAGACTCCGCATCTGTCACGGTATCTGCAGTGTTCGACGCGTATGCCAAGCGGTCATGCACGATTGCCATCAGTTCATGTAGCTGTAAGAGCCGGTCGGTCCTACCTTTTAGCGCTGCCGCCAGCTCCTTGAGCGAATTCCCCGATCGTGTCAGCGGCGACTCCCGCAAAAGCAACCACGGAGGTGTGTAGCCTTCCGGATGGTCGAGCATGCACATCTTTTCGTGCGTCGTCACTTCGCCACGCGACACGATCACGATTTCGGTCGCGTCGGCGATGCTGCTTGTCAAGTCGACATGGTTTTCGAATCCGTCGACGTACGACAGTTCCGGTGGCCGATCGTTGGCGAGGACTTCCCAGCTCAGAACCGTTTGGCTGCGGCTCGTCGGCGGACGAAGCCGCAGGCGCTGTAGCATATGCGGCACAGGTCCGTCGTAAGAGTACCTTGCTGAGTGGACGATCTCGAGTCGCATCGCAAGTCTCAGTCGAAGTTGTAGGCCTGGGCGATTTCGAGCCCGAGGCTGTTGTTGCGGCCGATGAAGTCGGTCAGGAACTCGTGCAGGCCGCTCTTGAAGATCCGCTCGACCGAGGTATCGGACAGCATTTGCAGAATCTTCGTGGCCGTGTCGTGACACGGGTGTGTCACGCCGTAATCCTTCGCGAGCAGGTTCAGGCTCGACACGACGCGCCCGTAGCAATAACGCAGTGAACGCGGCATGCGGCCGTTCAGGATCAGGTAGTCGGCGATGTTCATCGGCTTGTACTGCACGTCGTACACCCAACGGTACGAACGGTGCGCGGCGACGCAGCGCAGGATGGTCTCCCACTGGTAGCTGTCGAGGATCGTGCCGACGTGCGACACGGACGGCAGCAGCAGGTGGTACTTCACGTCGATGATCCGCGCGGTGTTGTCCGCGCGCTCGATGAATGCGCCGATCTGCGCGAAATCGAAGATCTCGTTGCGCAGCATCGTGCTGTAGAAGCTGCCGAGGATCAGCGCGGTTTCGCGCTTCACCTGGTCGAGCACGGCCGGCAACTCGCTCTCCGGCACCGGCTGCGCGAGCGCGCGGCGCAGCGCGAGCCACGCGCCGTTCACGCTCTCCCACGCCTCGCGCGTGAGCGCGGTGCGCACCATCCGCGCGTTCGAGCGCGCGGCCTCGATGCACGCCAGCACGCTCGACGGGTTGTCGCGGTCGCGCAGCAGGTAGTCGGTCACGGTATCGGCCGCATACGCGTCGTATTTCTGCCGGTAGCCGTCGTCCGTGCCCGAGCTGACGAGCACCGACGACCATTCGGCCGGCGCGTCGGACGTGCGCGTGAGTGCCATCCGCAGCCCGGCATCGACGATGCGCGCGATGTTCTCCGCGCGCTCGATATAGCGGTACATCCAGTAGAGACCGCTTGCAGTACGTCCCAGAAGCATCTCGTGTCCACTCCGTCTTCATTCGGTTGGCGCGCCGGTTGCGGCGCGCGCGGTCGCGTCCGGCTCAGTCGGCCAGCACCCAGGTGTCCTTGGTGCCGCCGCCCTGGCTCGAGTTGACGACGAGCGATCCCTCCTTCAGCGCGACGCGCGTGAGCCCGCCCGGCGTGATGCGGATCCGGTCCGACACCAGCACGAACGGCCGCAGGTCGACGTGGCGCGGCGCGAGGCCGGCGTCGGTCAGGATCGGCGTCGTGGACAGCGCGAGCGTCGGTTGCGCGATGTAGTTCGCGGGGCGCGCGCGCAGCTTCGCGGAAAACGCCTCCAGCTCGGCCTTCGACGCGCACGGCCCGACCAGCATCCCGTAGCCGCCCGAGCCGTGCACCTCCTTCACGACCAGTTCGTCGAGATGCTCGAGCACGTACTTCAGGCTGTCGGCCTCGCCGCAGCGCCAGGTCGGCACGTTCTCCAGCAGCGCCTTGCGGCCCGTGTAGAACTCGACGATCTCCGGCATGTACGAGTAGATCGCCTTGTCGTCGGCGATGCCCGTGCCGGGCGCATTCGCGATCGTGATGTTGCCCGCGCGGTACACGTCCATGATCCCCGCGACGCCGAGCACCGAATCGGGGCGGAACGTGAGCGGGTCGAGGAACGCGTCGTCGACGCGGCGGTACAGCACGTCGATCGGGCGGAACCCTTCGGTCGTGCGCATCGCGACGCGGCCGTCGATCACCTGCAGGTCGCTGCCCTCGACGAGGTGCACGCCCATCTGGTCGGCGAGGAACGAATGTTCGTAGTACGCGGAATTGTGGATGCCGGGCGTGAGCACGGCGATGGTCGGGTTGTCGGCGTTGCCGCCCGGCGGGCACACGGCCGCGAGCGACTGGCGCAGCAACTGCGGATAGGTTTCGACCGGACGCACCTTCACCTGCTGGAACAGCTCGGGGAAGAGCTGCATCATCGTCTCGCGGTTTTCCAGCATGTACGACACGCCGGACGGCGTACGCGCGTTGTCCTCCAGCACGTAGAACTCGTTCTCGCCGGTACGGACGATGTCGACGCCGATGATGTGCGTGTAAACGTTTCCGGGCGGCCGGAAGTCGATCATCTCCGGCACGAATGCTTCGTTGTGCGCGATCAGGTGCTTCGGGACGATGCCCGCGCGCACGATCTCCTGCCGGTGATAAATGTCGTCGAGGAACGCATTGAGCGCCATCACGCGCTGCTCGATCCCGAGCGATAGCCGGCTCCATTCCGCGCCCGAGATAATGCGCGGGACGATGTCGAACGGAATCAGCCGCTCGGCGGCCTCCGCGTCGCCGTAGACGGCGAACGTGATGCCCGTCTTGCGGAACACGCCTTCCGCGTCGTGGGCCTTCTGGGCGAGGCTCGCGGGATTCTGCGCCTTGAGCCATGTATTCACTTGCGAGTACGGCGCGCGAACCTGCCCGCCCGTGTGCATTTCGTCGAACGGTGTCATGGTAATTCCCTCGTTTGTTCAGGGCAGCAACCGAAGGCGAGCCAGCGGCTGCCCCTCTTGCCCGTCACCCAAGCCTAGTTGTCGTCCTTCTCGAGGATTTTCTGCGTGAGCGCGACCGACGGAATCGTCGGTTTCAGCATCGTGCGTCGCGAGCGTTGACTGACCCATTTCCATCCCATCACGAGCATCAGTCCGACGAATGGAATCGACGCTACGGTGTACGTGCCATTCGGATAGTCGAACGCCATCAGCACAAGTACCCCGAGCAGAAACAACAAAACGAGCCATGACGTCAACGGGGCACCGGGCATCCTGAACGACACGTCGTTTACCTCGCCGCGCCTGACTGCCGTTCGGAACTTCATCTGGCAAACGACGATGAAGCCCCACGTACTGAGGATGCCGAGGGACGCGATGTTGAGCACAATCTCGAATACGCTGGACGGAACAAGATAATTCAGCAGCACCCCAACGAAATAGATCGCAACAGTTACAAGAATCCCCACGTATGGCACCGAATGTGAACTCATCCGCCCGAGCACCCCCGGCGCGGAACCACCCATTGCCAGAGAGCGCAGCACGCGGCCCGTCGAATACAACCCAGAATTCAGACTCGACAGGGCAGCAGTCAGCACTACCATATTCATAACCGAGCCAATGCCGGGGACGCCGAGCATGCCGAAGAACGTCACGAACGGACTCTGCCCCGCCTTGTACGCACTCCACGGCAGCAAGCAGACGAGTAGCACGACCGATGCCACATAGAAAAGCGCGATCCGCCAGATCACGTTGTTGATCGCACGTGGCAGTATCTTGCGCGCATCCTTGCACTCGCCTGCGGCAATACCGACGAGTTCAACCCCGGCGAATGCGAACACAACACCCTGCACCAACACCAGAGCTGGCATCAGCCCGTGCGGGAAGAATCCGCCGTTGTCCGTGATCAGGTGCATCCCCGTGTCGTGGCCGGTGACATGGCCACCGACACCGAGAATCACCGTGCCAATAATGAGAAACAGCACGATTGCGGCAACCTTGATCAAGGCAAACCAGAACTCCATCTCGGCAAACCACTTCACGCCGATCAGGTTCATGGTCGCGACAATGAACAGCGCGACAAGCGCAAAGGCCCATTGCGGCACACCAGCAAATGGTGCCCAATAATGCATGTAGAGCGCGACCGCCGTGATATCGACGATGCCCGCCATCGCCCAGTTCAGGAAGTACATCCAACCCGCAACAAAGGACGCTTTCTCGCCGAGAAACTCGCGTGCGTACGACACGAAACTCCCGCTAGTAGGCCTGTGCATCACAAGTTCACCGAGCGCGCGCAGAATCAAGAACGAAAATGCTCCGCAAACCAGGTAGACGATCGCAAGCGACGGACCAACGGCTTGCAGACGAGCGCCGGCACCGAGAAACAGACCGGTGCCAATCGCGCCGCCGATCGCAATCATCTGAACTTGCCGGTTGCCGAGAGTTTTATGATAGCCAGCTTCGTGCGATTCGAGCCAGTTCTGCTTGGTGTTCTCGCCGTTTGATGACGGCTCGGGAATCGATGCCATGATTGCATCCTCTTATGCTGCGTGATTTCGTTCGAACCATACCGCGATCCGTACCCACTGGTGCCCGCAGTCTCGCGACGGCGCATTACATATGCGCATCGTTTCTATCGCATACAGACAATGGAGAATGACACCATCAACCCGAACCGTACGCAGCCGTAATTTCGCTCACAAACGCTATGCAAATTTCGACTTACTCTGTCCCAGATTGCGCATGCGACGGAGACAGAAAACGTCTTGAAACGCGACCCAATTTTTGGGGATGCAACGCGACGATTACAAAAATGTCTTGTTTTCCGCATACGCGTAGCGCATCGCTCGGCATTGCCGTGAGCGACACGCTACGCGTATTCGGCATACAAGTCTCTGGAACCTTTCACTCGGCATTTTCGACATGAACGCACGTCGATATCCCTAGGGAAACACTGATTTATCCGGCTCTGTGGTCATCGCTGACGCAGCCGAGGACGTTGTAGAAGATAGTTCACGGAACGGGTCCACGACGATGAAACGGCAAATGAGCTTTGCGGAAGCGGAAAGCACGGGCAAGAAGCGCATGACTCGGCGCCAGCGTTTCCTGGAAGAGATGGAGAAGCTCGTGCCGTGGTCGCGATTGCTGACG
>NZ_CADFEC010000056.1:0-12332 GCF_902833195.1 Burkholderia sp. BCC1638 | reverse complement strand
GGCCTCGGCTTCCTTCAGAAACCCGATGATTTGCTGTTCCGTAAAGCGCTTCTTCATGTTCGTCTTCTTCTCCGAAAACGAACTTTACTAGACTCCGGCTGGCCCTGTTTGCAGGGGGCAGGTCAAACAACTGACGCTCACGCAACTAAAGATGTAACCATCCGCCAGCGTAGCGAAATGTCCGAAAAACCCGGCCTGTCAGGGCTCAGCGGGAAATTCCGTTTCAACTAAAGATGTGTCTGGCGGCGCGAGGGCGTCAACTAAAGTTGTAATCCGATGTGCGATTTCAACCAAAGTTGCGTAGCAATCTTCGATCGACATGGCTGACGAGCCGGTACCAGCTGGGCAAAGGCGTTGATCATGCCGGCTCGTTCGGCCGCGAAACGCCGCTCGAAAGCCCGTCTGAAGCGGCTCCGCGAGGAACTCGGGGTGGCGGGATGTTGCCAACGAACCCTGCCGGCCGCCGGTAGTAACAAAATTAGTTGAAACCTAATAACAACTTTGGTTGTGTGAGCGCCCAAAATGGCGCACACGCGCCGATGTCCTGAAATGAAGGGTAACATAGCCCTTACTATGTGCCCCTCCACTTAAGGTGACTGCGTACGGCGACATCAATGACGCTGAATCCCCCTTCGCCCCCCTCTCCACCTAATATTCCGATGAACGGCGGTGCATGATGATACTTATTAACATCGTGCCGAGCGATCGACTTCCCCGCACGTCAACGTCGCACACCCCGCGCCTGATCGACAACGCGGCGATCCGACGCGATGTGGTCATCAGATGGCCGGCCGACCGCAATCGTGCAGACGTCAGCATGCTCCGACCGGTATGTTCCCGACAATCTGAGCCGGCGCTCAAGACGCGTTTTCGGCATCTTTGAACGACTTGCCCGTCGCCGCTACTGTGATTGCGATCTCAACGCCCGCCATCGGATTTCTACCGGTTCGTGCTGCACGTTGCCCTTGAGCATTTCCGCGGAAGTCGGCAGGCCACCGATTTCCCGAAACCCTTGTCGGACAGCGATGGGACGGATTCTCAGCGGATCTGGGCGCACATCGGTGACAACGATCACAATCGTTTAAGTTTGGGCCGTGCCTGCCTGGATTTTTTAATTCCCACCAGACTCTCTACTCCGGCCGCACGCGACCATCTGCGTGTACGGGCTGTCGCCATCGTCTCGCCAGTCCGGCAACAGCGTCGCGAGCACGCCGGCACCGGCGAAGTCGAGCAACTGCCGGCGGCGCACGCTCGCCGACGTCAGTGCCCGGCAGGAGATTGAACCGGTACGACACGGTTTCGTCGTCGCCCCACCACCAGCCGTCGCCGCTATACACGTAGGGCGCGCTACTCGGGCAGACGGCCGTCCCCGTCCCGTTCCATTTCGTCAACGTCAGACTGCCGCCCGCGTCCACGGCGAGCGTCGTGGTCGCGCGTTGGCGTGGATCGCCAGTCTGAACTGGCGATCGAACTGTCGTGCTAGGGAGGCCAATCGTGCTGCTGCCTTGTCGGCAACGTCAGCATTGACGTTCGTTTAGAGTAAGTTCTCGCGCTCGCTCTTGAACCTCCGACGCATCCAACACGATCGCGGACAATGCATACAGCACCGGTCCGGTGCGCCGAACGCATGCAGCGCGCGATCGGCCGCGAAACGCAACGCGGCGATCCCGTGCGACGTCGGCTCGAATTCGGCACCCTTGAACCAGCGGCCGACCGGGCCTTCCAGCGCGGCGAACGTGACGGGATTGATCAGATGACCGAATGTTTCACCCCAACCCACCCGCCCTGCGTCATCGGTAAGCCTGACCAGCAGCGACTCCATTCGGCGCAGCGAGCGGCCTGCGGCGTTATACGTGTCCGCAGCGGCCGGTTCAACTGCGGCAACGGGACGGCGGCCCGCGTCGAATGCGAGCGAGAGACGAATGACTTCGATGGCGACGATTTTCACGAACGTATTCCCGGTGCGGCGAGTCGGGGGAAACTATGCGGCCGACGGCCGAAAGTGCGATGCGACGGACGACGGCGCTCGATGTTTCGCAAAACTAAGAGCGGCGGCATGGTTTGGCGCATCAGGCGAGACCAAGGCGGAAGCTCTCTCGCTATTCGACATTAGGGCGTCCGTCGTCACTCCCCTGGACGAAATAAAAGCGACGCTGCTGCATGCGACCGCTTATTCGGGTATCCCGCATCGTCTCAGCACGTCCGAGGCCACGCATGCGGTGCTGGTGGCGGAGGGGGCGTTGAAGTAACGACGCGTGTGAAGCCTGGGGTTCCGTCATCGGACACCCCGGCATGGGCGAGCGCTCTCGCCCGCCGTCATCACAGCGCGTTCGGCGCCCCCTTCCCGTCAAGCACCGCCGCGACGTTGTCGAGCGCGGTAAACCCCATCTGGTCGCGCGTCTCGATGGTCGCGCTCGCCATGTGCGGCGACAGAAACACATTGTCGAGCGCGGCAAAGCGCGGATCGATGTTGGGTTCGTTCCGGTAAACGTCGAGCCCCGCGGCGAACAGCCGATGCGACGTCAACGCATCGTAAAGCGCATCCTCGTCGACGAGACTGCCGCGTGCCGCATTCACGAATACCGCACCGGCGCGCAGTAAGCCGAATTCGCGGCGGGTCATCAACGGCGTGCCGCCGCCGGGCACGTGCAGCGTGAGGATGTCGCACTGCGGGAGCAGCGTGTCGAGATCCGGGCAATAGCGTGCACCGGCCTCGATCTCGGGTGGTGCGGGACGCCGGTCGGTATAGACGATCTTCATCCCGAAGCCGCGCGCGCGCTGCGCGACCGCCCGGCCGATCCGCCCGAAACCGACGATTCCGAGCGTCTTGCCGTTCACGCGCGTGCCGAGCATGTCGGTCATGCCGAACGACTTTCCCCACCCCGCGCGCACGATTCGCTCGTACTCCGATGCACGCCGGCACGCGGCCAGCACCAGCAGCATCGTGAAATCGGCCGTGCAGTCGGTCAGCGCATCGGGGGCGTTGCTGACCGCGATTCCGCGTGCGCGTGCGGCGGCGACATCCATGTGGTCGTACCCGGCGCTCGCGTTCGCGATGATCTTCACGCTCGGCGGCAATGCTGCGATGTGCTCGGCCTGCAGCCCCGATTTCTTGCCGATCAGCACCGCCGGCGTCTCGTAGCGGTTGCAGAACTCGACGACGGACGGCGCGTCCATGTCGGCGTCCGTTATATACGCGTTGAATTCGGATTCTGCGCGTGCGGCGACTGCGGCGGGAACGCGTCGCGCAACCAACAGGCGGATGCGATTGTTGTCAGGCATGGTCTCGTCCTTGGGTCGAAAAACGGAACACAGGCTACGAAGCGCAGTCGGCGCGGGTCAATATTGATTGGTTCGATCAACATGTCCGCGCGGCATTGAGCGACCGGATGATCGACCGATTCCGACCATATCCTCTGCCATGCGCGATGCCGTACCGGCGCGCGAACGGCGCAGCCGCGAACTCAGGAAAACCCTGACGCCAGCCCGTCTGGACGGGGCGGTTGATATTGATTGAAAAAATCAAGATTGCTGCGAAATCGTCGCCGCGCAATGCTTTTTGCATGTTCAACGGACTGAAGACGAGGACGTGAAAATGCAGGCAGAGAAAAAAATCGCGGCAGTGACGGGCGCCGGCACCGGAATCGGGCAGGCAGCGGCGGTTGCGCTGGCGCGAGCAGGCTTCACCGTCGCGCTGCTCGGCAGGCGTATCGATCCGCTGCTCGCGACGCAGGAGATCGTCGAGCGGGCCGGCGGCGTCGCCGCGGCCATTCCGACCGACGCTTCCGACGAGGCATCGGTCGATGCGAGCTTCACGCGGATTGCGCATGACTTCGGCCGCCTCGACGTGCTGTTCAACAACGCGGGCCGCAACGCAGGCGCCGTGCCGCTCGACGATTATTCGCTTGAGTTCTGGAACGACGTGGTCGCAACCAACCTGACCGGCGTGTTCCTGTGCGCCCGCGCCGCGTGGCGCCAGATGAAGCGCCAGACGCCGCAAGGCGGCCGCATCATCAACAATGGCTCGATCTCCGCGCACACGCCGCGCCCGAACACGATCGCGTACACGGCCACGAAGCACGCGGTCCTCGGCATCACGCGCTCGCTCGCGCTCGACGGCAGGCCGTTCAACATCGCGTGCGGCCAGATCGACATCGGCAACGCCGCCACGTCGCTGACCGAGCGGATGAACAACGGCGTGCTGCAGGCCGACGGCCGCGTCGCACCGGAGCCGCGCGTCGACGTCGCGCACGTGGCGGACGCGATCGTGCAGATGGCGAGCCTGCCGCTCGAAGCGAACATTCTGAACATGACAATCATGGCGAGCGCGATGCCGTTCGTCGGGCGCGGCTGACCGGACGAGCGCCGGCGTACGAGACAACCGCGCGCCGGCCCTGCAATGAGGAGACAGGAGACGACATTGAAAACCGCAGAAGAGCAGGTTTCGGTCATGCGCGAGTTCGACGCGCACGCAGGCATCGCAAGACGATCACGGGTGCGCTACGGCGTACTGTCGATGCTGCTCGTGGCCACGATCCTCAACTACGTCGACCGCTCGGCGCTAGGCATCGTCGCGCCCGCGCTATCGAAGGATCTCGCGCTCACGCGTGTGCAGATGGGCGAGCTGTTCGCCGTGTTTGGCCTCGCCTACTCCATCGCGCTGCTGCCGGCGGGCGTGCTCGCCGACATGCTCGGCTCGCGCGTCGCATATGCGCTGTCGCTCGTCGGCTGGTCGCTGGCGACGCTCACGCAAGGGCTCGCGCACGGCTATCACATGCTGCTCGGTTCGCGGCTAGCGATGGGCGCGCTCGAAGCGCCCGCGTTTCCGTCGAACGCGCGCGCCGTGACGATGTGGTTCCCGGTCCAGGAGCGTGGCTTCGCGACGAGCGTGTACGTGATGGGCCAGTACATCGGCACACCGCTCTTCACCGGGCTGCTGCTGTGGATCTCGTCGGCGTTCGGCTGGCGTACCGTGTTCTTCGCAACCGGCGCATTCGGCATCCTGTTCAGCGTCGTCTGGTACCGGCTCTATCGCGATCCGTCGCGCCATCCGCGCGTCAACGCGGCCGAGCTACAGTACATCACCGAAGGGCAGCCGGTGGTGACCGCGCGCGATCGATTCGACTGGCGCATGGCGCTGCGCCTGCTCGGCTACCGGCAGATTCTCGCGATCTGTCTCGGCAAGTTCTGCAACAACACGCTGCTGGTGTTCTTCACGACCTGGTTCATGACCTACCTGGTCGAGGAACGGCACATGTCGATGATCAAGGTCGGCTTCTTCCAGGCAATGCCGTTCATCGGCGCGACGCTCGGGATCCTGATCGCCGGCTATCTGTCCGATCTCTGCATCCGGCGCGGCGTTTCGATGTCGTCGTCGCGCAAGGCGCCGCTCGTGATCGGCACCTTCCTCGGCGCATCGATCGTGCTCGTCAACTTCGTGCAGTCGAACGCGCTGGTGATCGCGATCCTGACCGTCGCGTTCTTCGCACAGGGAATCGGCTCGATGTCGTGGGCGGCCGTGTCCGAGATCGCGCCGAAACGCTATGTCGGGCTCACCAGCAGCATCACGAGCCTCGCCGCTAACATCGCGGCCGTCACCACGCCGCTGATGATTGGCTACGTGACGCAGCACACCGGCAACTTCTCCTGGGCGCTGAACCTGATGGGTGCGATCTGCCTCGTCGGCACGCTCTCGTATTCGGTGCTGCTCGGCAAGCTGTCGCGTATCGAGCTCTGACCCGGTTCGCCCCCTTTTACACTCCACTGTACGTACCGCACACGACCATGATCGAATTCAAATGGGATCACCTGCAACTCTGCTCGGCTGATGCCGAAGCCACCGCCGCGTGGTTCGCGCGCTGCCTGAACGCCGAAATCGTGCGGCGCCCGGGCCGCGTCGACCTGCGAATCGGCGCCATCAACCTGTTCATCACGGCGCTGCCGGACGCGCGTTTGGCGATCGTGCCGGACGGCGCGCGCATGCAAGGGATCGACCACTTCGGCGTGCTGGTCGAGGATCTGGATGCGGCTTACGCGCATCTGGTCGACAACGGCGCCGAGATCGTCCAGCCCGTCACGCGGATCCGCGCCGGCGTGCGCGGCTGTTTCGTGCGCGCTCCCGGCGACATCCTCGTCGAGGTGCTCGAGCGGCGCCCGGCCGAGATGACATTCAGCTGAACCCGGTCTATAGTCGGCGCAAGCGGCCGCGCACCGGCCACATCCTCATCACGACTCCCCATGCAGAACTGGATCACCCTGACGGAAGCGGCGCGGCGGCTCGGCGTGCGGGCGCAGACCGTCTATGCGTACGCGAGCCGCGGCAGCATTGCCGTGATGCAGGATCCCGACGATCCGCGCAAGAGCCTGTATCGCGCCGAGGACGTCGTCGCGCTGTGCCGCAAGAAACAGGTCGGCCGCAAGCGGGCGGCGCTCGCGGCCAGCACGATCTTCGGCGCCGAGCCGTGCATCTACAGCGGCATCACCACGTTCTCGAAGGGCCGCGCATGGTATCGCGGCCGCGACAGTATTGAACTCGCCGATACCGCGACGCTCGAGGAAACGGCTGCGCTGCTCTGGCAGGCCACCGAGCCAGTGTCGTTCGACGCACCAGCGATCGTGCTGCCGCCCGGTGAGCGCGACCGGCAATGCGCGTTCACGATGCTCGCGACGCTGGCGCATGGCCATTCGACGCTCGGCCGGCTGGACAGCGCGCTGCACATCGAGGCCGGGCAGCTCGTCGCGATCGTGTCGCGCGCGTTCGGCGCGCACGACGATACCGGCGCAAGCGCGCTTCACACCCATCAGCGGCTCGCGGCCGGCTGGGGCCTCGACAGACATGGCGCAGACCTGCTGCGCCGCGCGATGGTGCTAGTCGCCGATCACGAGATCACGAGTTCGGCATTCGCCGCGCGCATCACCGCATCGACCGGCGCGTCGCTGGCCGGCTGCCTGCTGACGGGGCTCGCGACGTTGGCGGGGCCGCTGCACGGCGACGCGTCGGGACGCGTGCGTGCGGTGTTCGACGACGTGCAACGATTGGGCGCCGAGCGCGTCGTCGATCATCACCTGAAGTCCGCGATCCCGCTTCCCGGTTTCGGCCATCATCTTTACCCCGACGGCGATCCGCGCGCGGCCGCGCTGCTTGCGCGACTCGATCCGCCGGCGGAACTCGCGCACTTCGTCGACAGGGTCACGACGCTCACCGGCCAGCGCCCGACCATCGATGTCGCGCTCGCGATGCTGGCGGTGCAGCTTCAGTTGCCGCGCGATGCGGCGTTCGGGCTGTTCTCGATCGCGCGCAGCGTCGGGCTGCTCTCCCACTGCATGGAGCAGTTGCGCGTCGGCAAGGTGATCCGGCCGCGCAGCCGTTATACGGGGCCGGCGCTCGATGATCGGCATCTGCGGCCCGCCGCCGAGAACGATGGCAAACTGCCGAAAGCCGGCGTGATCGACAAGAACCGCGTGTTCAAGGTGGTGGAGTAACTCGCGTGACAACCGTAGACCGAATTGAACGCGTCACCGTTTGCAGCAAAGTTTTCATTGGCCGCGGCTTGCGAAGACCGGTGTCAACTCCACTGCGACGCCGGCAGTGGCAGTCACGCGTTGTGCGCAATCTGAGTTTGAGCGGGCAATCGCAGCATAGTGATAAGGCCGGTGATCGCATCGGCGGCCGCCTTGACCTCCCGAAAACACTCACCGTCCGGATGGGCGAGTACGTCGATCAGATCCATCCGAACGGCCCGCCGCGCTATCTGCGCCGGCGTGTGTTCGCGAGGGCGCCAAGGTCGCGGAGTACGGTATTACCGAGAAGGACATCTTCGGCACGCGCCAAGGTCGGTCGGCAAAGCAAGCGAAGACTCTGGTAGAAGCGAAGTTATCGCGCCCCGAAGACTGGCGCGACCTAGTCGGGCCGTGGCCGTAACAACTGCATGTCCACTGGCACTTTCAGTCTGCACAAGGGAGATGCGCGACCTATAGTCGCGCATCTCGGAGAAAAAGCGCTGTCCTTAGATGAGGATATGCTGCCCGTAAGGCGCCTTCACGGCTTCTTCACCCTCGTTTCCTGGAGTGCTACCTCCTCAAACTGTTTCGTCAGCAGCAGCTTGCGAAAACTTGCTCCTGCGGGCATAAGCCCGAACCGCACACGCTGATATTTTCGCCACATGTCAATGGCGGCCTACGTCTCCGGATCGGTCATCTCGGCAGACCAGTAAAGCTGCGAGTGACAGCGATATTACCTCGGCTGGAGCATGCCCTCACCTCACTATTCAGTCAGCCTGCGATACGCACTCAAGTGGCGTATGAGGCCCTGCCGGTCGCCGCGCATCTCGAGAAGAATTGCGAGATTGTGATGTGCGTCTGCATATGATGGGTCGAGTTCCAGACATCGCTCATAGCTTCGCTCCGCATCGTCCTTTCGGCCGAGTTCTTCGAATGCAACGGCCCGATTGAAATGCAGGGCTGCGTCATCGGGGAAGTGGGCTATCGCCTCATCGAATACCTGTAGCGCATCTTCACTTCGTACCTCGAGTTCGCATAGCAACGCACCCAGGTCAACGTAGGCGGCGTAGAACGGCCCCGGCGAGAGCGCCAGCGCCTTCCTATATGCCTGCTCGGCTCCTTTCACATCGGATGTCCTGAGTTGCTCGCCGAGTTCGTACCACTCCTCTGCCTCGTGCGCCAGGTCCTTTTGTGCCGGTGTGTTGTCGAGAAATACTACGTCGCCTTTGATTTCAGCGACCTCGAAATCCAGGAGGAGTTGGCCGGTAATCACATCCCACTGCGAGGGTCCCGTCCGTACTGCGACATCGTTACCCACGGCGGATACCCGAATGCCTGTCAGTGGCAACTCGTCTGGCAATGCCTCTCTCAATCGTGAGAGAGACATGATAATTTTTCGAGGCGGGATTCGAGCAGTGCGCAACTGCAGTGCAGTTCGCAGCAGGACGACATCCTGGAAGGTAAAGCGATATCCGTTTCGCGCCCCGCGCCTGGGTGTCACGAACCCCGCTGCTACCAAGCTGGTAACCACGCGGCGAGAAACGCCCAGCATGGATTGCAAGTCCCGCATCGAAATCGCGCGCGCCGTGTCTTGTGACGTCACTTGCGTGCCCGAACCTTCGCAAGTTGTTCAGCAACTTCCCTCCGTGCACGCGTCGCAGGCTTGCGCGCTTTCGGTGCCTCTGCAATTTCGGCAGCTGGATCGGCGCTCTTTCGCTTCGGCGTTGGAGCGGACTTCGCTTTCGCACCGCCTTTCAGACTCGCGCGCAAGGCCTCCATCAGGTCGATGACCTGTCCGCCGACAGCAGTGGCCTCCGCGGGCTCATGAGTCATGACCTGCTTGCCTTCAATCTTTTCGTCTATGGCGGCGAGGATGCGCTTTTTCTCTTCGTCCTCGTATGCTGCCGGGTCATAGCTCTCTTCGGCACCCTGCTCGATGATTTGAAGCGCAAGCTTCATCTCAGGGACGGATATCTCAACGTTTTCGATATTCAGTTCCTTCAGATTGCGAACCTCATCCGCATAGAATAGCTGTTGAAAAACGAGCCCATTTTCTTCGGGTCTTACCTGCACTATCCGAGTCTTGCCTTTGAATGCCCACTTGGCCAGCGCACAGCGGCCGCTTTCTGCCAGTGCTTGCTGCAGCAAGCTATATGGCTTTCCGCCCCGTTTGTCAGGGGCGATGTAATACGCCTTGTCGTAGAAGACCGGGTTAATCGCGTTCTCCGGTATGAAGGCCAGGATCTCGACGACATGACTGGCTGATTCTTCCAGAGCCTTGAATTCATCGCTGGTGAACACTACGAATCGGTCCTTCTCGAACTCGTAACCCTTCTTCATGCTCGAGCGCTCGACGACATCTCCAGTCGCTTCCGATATGTACTGCTGCTTCACGCGTGACCCGTCTGGGGCGAGCAAGTTGAACCTAACATCAGACGAACTCTCCGTCGCCGTATACAGCTTCACCGGAATTGAAACGAGCCCAAAGGAGATGGATAGAGAGGCGATTGAACGGGAGGGCATGGACGTCTCCTCGCGGATGAGCATGTTCAGCGTGTCGCCCCGCAAAGCACATGGCGCTGCGGAGGCTGACGCGTTTACAGGAACGCCCGCGATGTCGGCGTTCTTGTACTGAACATCAGTGTAGGCGCTTTAGAGCAGATGCCAACGACTGACTCGTGGACCAGTAGTCCACCCACGGATCGATGGTTTGGAAACTGAGATACTCCCGCGCCGTCTGGACGGTCCATTGCGCTCCGGTCTTCAACTCAGACAGTTGCTCCCACGAGACTGGCATCGACACCCCCATACCGGGTCGTGCGCGCGCGGTGAAGGCTGCCGCGGTGGTCTGTCCCTTCCCATTTCGCAGATAGTCGACATATACCTTTCCGACGCGATTTGACGCCCCCGAAGTCGCCGAAAAGCGCTCCGGAATCGTCTTGGCGAGGTGCCAGACGAATGCCCGTGAAAACAACCTCACCGACTCGTATTCAAGTCTTGGCGCCAAGGGCACCACGACGTGGACCCCTTTACCGCCGCTAGTCTTCACCCATGCTTTGAGTCCTAATTCGAGCAATAAGGCACGAACAAGGAGCGCTGCCTCATAAATCCGCCCCCATTTCACACCTTCACCAGGGTCCAAGTCGAAGATGACCCTGTCGGGCTTATCGAGGCGTCGAACCGTCGAGTTCCAGGTATGCAGTTCCACCACATTCATCTGCGCCGCTGAAAGCAACGCATCAGGAGTTTCGATAGTGAGCAATGGCGGATGATTTGGCCACAATTTCCGGTCGTACACCGTTAAACCAGGCATCGCGGTCTTCTCTGCGTGTTTCTGGAAAAACATCTCGTGCGCGATACCGGTAGGCGCGCGTAGCATTGCTAGGGGACGGCCTTTCAGATGAGGCAGCATCCACTGAGCAACGCTTTCGTAGTAGCGCACCAGGTCGAGCTTGGTGATGCCACTTGAAGGGTCAACAATTCGCTCCGGATGAGTGGCCTTGACACGCGACGGAGCAGCCGATGTTACCGTCTTCCCTCCTTCGCGAACGACGCTGCTAGCAGGCTTGTCGACGCGCAAACCTTTGAATGATGCCTGTCGCACTAGCCCGTCCGCCGTCCAATCTGCAAACTCGATTTCGGCGACCAGCAATGGTTGAACCCAGCGCTCGCTCCCGGCTGCTCGCCTGGTCCGGCGCTGGGACTTCGTAGCAGCCATGTCAAATGGCGATGAATTCAATTCGAGCGGTATGAGACGCGTCCAAAGGTCTCTCGCAGTCCGAGCATCCCAGCCGGTTCCCACGCTGCCGGCGTCATAAAGTTTGTCGCCAGCGTAATATCCGAGCAGCAAGCTGCCGACTTCCCCTGCCTTGCCGCCTCGACTGGTAAAGCCGCAAATGGCGAGTTCCTGCCGCAGCCGACACTTCGCCTTCAGCCAGGTCTGCGTCCTTCCCGATTCGTATCGCGCATCGCGATGCTTGAGCATGAGGCCTTCGAGACCGAGACCTGCGGCGGCTTCGAATACCTTCGCCAGCGGTGCCTCAAAGTCCTGACTGAACCGAATTCGGTCGCCTGCGTGCTCGAGCAATTGCGAAAGCAACGCACGCCTAGCCCACAGCGGCACGTTCCTGAGGTCCTTCCCATCGAAGTACACCAGGTCAAAGAGGAAGTAGACGATTTCCTGATTGGCAGAACCAGCTATCGCATCTTGCAGCGCGCCGAAATTGGGAATGCCACCCTCAAGTACGACAATTTCGCCATCGAGCCAGGCACTTGAAACCGGCAGCTTCTCAAGCTCGACAGCGAGACCAGCAAGCGTTTTCGTCCAGTCGTGCCCGCCACTCGTGAAGAACTGAACGCTCCCCTTGTCGACGCGGGCAAGCATGCGGTATCCGTCCAGCTTCGCCTCGGTAATCCAATCGCCGCTCGTGGGCAAGGAGGCCGCCAAGGTTGCGCGCTGCGGCTCAAGTTTCGCTGGCAACGGAGCGTGAACCGCCGCAGACAGGTCTATCTGCAGTCCCCTACTGCGCACTGGCTTCACCGTGTTCGGCTCCCGTTCTTCAATGGGCCCGAGCGGCATCGTGGTGACGCTGTCGGGAAGCGCCTTGACGACACCCGCCCACCAGCACGTCGTCGCCCCGCGCCAGCAATACAGGGGCGCCGAAACGGTGACGGCCCCCGCTTTTCGATCGCCGCGGTGGGAGCGCTTGTTGATGTCCGCACAGAACTGACCCACTAGAGCTGAAAATTTTCATCGAATTTTGACCCACGTGATTGAATGCCCTGCTCAATCTTTGAGCAGGGGATACAAAGGTGATCACGGTGGGCATATT
>NZ_CADFEC010000055.1:0-14248 GCF_902833195.1 Burkholderia sp. BCC1638 | reverse complement strand
CGGTGTCGGTCAACTCGCGCGTGTCGGGCCAACAACAGGCTCTTTTGCATTGGAAACGCGCCGAAAGCGCTACGCAAGAGCCAGTGCAGACCCTCGTCCAGGCTCCTGTTCCATTGGAAAGCGCTGTTGGCAGCGCGTATGACCATGCATGACAGTCTGGCGGCCGGCGCTCCGCTAGACTGGCGGATTGCTCGCGCGGCCGCGTGCCGCGCGCTACACTGCGTCCATTCAACCTCCCATCCCGCCGACGATGACGTCTCCTGTCCTGAACGGCCTGCGCATCGGTATCACGATCGGTCTGCGCGCCCCCGACGAAAGCCTGTGGATCAACGGCATCAAGCAGAACGCGCTGTTTCTCGCGAAGCTGCTGATGGCATCGCCGCATGGTTACCGCGTGACACTGGTCAACACGACCGACGTGCCGCTGACCGACGCGCTGCCGTGGGATCGCACCGTGTACGACACGCGCGCGTTCGCGGACATGAAGGACGCGCTCGACGTGGTGATCGAGCTCGGCGGGCAGATCGACGCCGCGCAGACGGCCTACCTGAAGGCGCGCGGCGCGAAGATCGTCAGCTACTGCTGCGGCGTCGAGTACATCAACGCGATGGAATCGATGCTGTTCGGCCGCCGGCTGTGGGATTCGCTGTTCATCAACCGCGGCTACGACGAGGTGTGGGCGATTCCGCAGATCGCGCCGTCGTCGCTGCCGTTCCTGCAGTCGCTGCGCCGCTGCCCGGGGCGCGTCGTGCCGTTCGTGTGGGATCCGATGTTCCTCGACGCGCGAGCGGCATCGTTGCCCGGGCACGGCGAGTACCGCCCGCGCAGCGAGCCGGGCAAGCGCCTCACGGTGATGGAGCCGAACCACAACGTCGTGAAGTTCTGCGTGTACCCGATGCTGATCATCGACGAAGCGTATCGCCGCGACCCCGATGCGATCTGCTTCGCGCACGTGACGAACGCCGACCGTCTCGCACACGACAGCCCCGAGTTCGTGATGCTGATGAACTACCTGGACATCGTGCGCGCCGGCAAGGCGAGCTTCGTCGGTCGCTTCGACACCCCGCTGTTCCTGGCCGACCTGACCGACATCGTGGTGTCGCATCAATGGTCGAACCCGCTCAACTACTTCTATTTCGACGTGTGCTGGCAGGGCTATCCGCTCGTGCACAACGCGAGCCTCGCACCCGATCTCGGCTACTACTACCCGGACAACGACGTGCAGAAGGGCGCGGAGGCGCTGCTGCACGCGCTGCACACGCACGACGACGACTGGGAAGGGTACACGCGGCGCCAGCGCGAGATCCTCGGCCGCTATACGTCGGCGAACCCCGCGCTCGTCGCCGAATACGACGTGCTGCTCGCGAACCTGATCGGCGCGGCGGCGGCGTGAGGTTGCGCGTGCCGCAAGCCGTCGTCCGGATCGTCTCCGGTTAATGTCTGAAGAAATAGTGCCCATTAAAAAAGAAACCGTCGAACCGGGGAAGATTCGACGGTTTTGAAGGCACGAATCTGACGGCTCCGAGGGAAGTCCGTCAGAAATTATTTTAGAGGTTAACAAGTCGAAAAGATTGTTAAAGATCTTTCAATCGACGGCGGTCATATAATTCGGGCGGATATTATCGCCTCTGACTTGTATGATTAATATTCGGTCATTATCAATATCGTTTGAAACAACGGAATTCAATTCTGCGGAGACCGAATGTACCCTGTCGAGTCATCGGCGGCACAATGTACGGGCGGCTGTAGCGAAATCCGCCGTCGCGCCCGGGTAGTTTTCGCTGGCGGTTATTTGTCATACAAAAATATCGAACGTCCGATTTTTGAAACGAGTCACGCGGTAAATCGATTCGCCGAGTGATGTTCGATTGGATCAAAATAAACGATATCGATTGGCGCTTTGCAGATGATTTTGTGTAATCTGCCGCACTGTTGTCGACGTGCCCGCGTGGTGTATTTCCTGTATTTGAATATCGTTGACAATATCGGGTTTGACGGCGCGCTGAAATAAAAAGTACGCTCCCGGAAAAGATCAAAACAAGAGGATGGGCCGGGTAGGCGGTGGCGCGTGTCGTGGTCGGCTCGCGCCATATGTATCGAGAGCGCGGGCCGTCATCGGCGGTCCGACATTTGCCGGAGCGCCGGATGAATGCGGTCGAACCTCGCCTGGAGGCGAACAGCGTTGCGAATCGGGACGAGATCGATCTCGTGTTCGGCGCGCATGACGATCACCCCGACCTTGCGTCGGTACGCAGTTTCGTCGAAAGCCGGCTCGGATTCGCGCGCGAGCCGGTTTGCCGCGCCGACCTGTCGGGCGGCGTGCTGTATCACGAATGCCTCGCGCGGCTGCGCTGGGGATCACGCGATGCATTGCCGCCGCTCGCGTTCCTGCCGCGCCTCGAATCGCTCGGGCTGATGCGCTGGTTCGACCGCCTCGTGGTGGGCCGGACGATCGACGCGCTGCGCGCCGATCCGAACGCCGTGTACGGCTGCAACGTGGCGGCGATGAGTGCGGTGGTGGACGACGCGTGGCTGGCCATTTTCAGGCGGCTCGAGCGCGAACCGTCGGTCGCGGCGCGGCTGGTCGTCGAGATTACCGAGACGGGGCCGCTGAATCCCCTCGCGGGCCGGTCGTTCGTGAACCGGTTTCGCCAGGCCGGGTGCCGCGTCGCGATCGACGACTTCGGCGTCGGCTTCAGCGCGCTGAACAACCTGGTGGTCGGCAACCCCGATATCGTGAAGCTCGACAGGTCCGTCCTGTCGCTGATCAAGCGCAACGCGATCGGGCGCTACCAGTTTCGCCGGCTGATCGCGTTCGCGCATGAAAGCGCGCGGCACGTCGTTGTCGAAGGCGTGGAGAACGAGATCGACCGGCAGATCATCCTGGATTCCGGCGTCGCCTGGGCGCAGGGCATCCGCTTTACATGGCGGTCGCCGGCCGCCGCATGACGCCGCGGCGCGGGCGCGGCGCGCCGGCATCGGGCAACGAAGGATTGCAAAGGGGCGTGGGTATGGCGGCGACGAAGAAGGCCGGGCACGGAACGGGCACGCAGGCGGTCGATGCGCGCGAACTCGTCGCGATCGCCGAACTGGCCGACATGCTGTGGCAGTTCGGCGCCGAATCGACTGATGCGCCGCTCGACGTCGCACCGTATCTCGATGGCCTGAAGGCCGTTGCGCATCGTATTCGCCGGATGAAGCCGCTCGACGCCGACGGCCGCGAACTCGCGGCGCGGCACTACTATGCCGGCGTGTTTGCGGGCGCCTGCGGCGACGATTCGGCGATTGCGCGCGGCGTATCCGGCAGCCTCGCGCGGCACGCCGGCCAGGTCAGCCGTGCCGCGCTCCGCTGTTTCGCGGGGCTGGCGCGGATCGGCCGCCGGCACGGCCGCCTGTTCGCCACGCACGGCGGCGACCGGGTGCCGCCCTGGCGCCCGCTCGCGCACCGCGCCTGACGTTCGCCGATCGCGCGCGTGCGGCGCCCGGCAAGCGCCCCGTCAGTCTTTTCCGAATCCGCCGAGCACGAGCGCCAGCGCGCGATCGACCGCATCGTCCCATTGACCCGGATGAGCGGCGCGCACGATCCGGATGCCCGGATACAGCGCGGTACGCGAGCCGGTTTCCCAGCGCGCATCGGCTTTCGGGCTCAGCAGCAGGACCGCCGGCACGCCCAACGCGCCGGCCAGATGGATGTGCGCGGTGCAGGTGGTGACCACGGCGTCCATCGCGAGCATCAGCGCGGCCAGATCGCTGAAATCGCCGATCGCGTGATGCGGGAACGTGACAGGCAGATCCGACGGCTCGGACTGCGCGGCGATGTCGCGGTTGATGCAATACGCGGCGTGGCCATGCAATTGCGCGAGCGGCGCGAGGTCGCGCAGGCTGGCCGCGCGCAGGAAGCGTGCATCGCTTTCGTCGCGGCCGCGCCAGTTGAGGCCGATGCGGCGCGTGCCCGGTGCGCTGCCGTCGCGCGCGACGCGTTCGCGCCAGGCGGCCGCCCGTTCGGGCGGGCACGACAGGTACGCGGCCGGCGCGCCGGCCGGTGCCGGCGCATAGCCGAACTGCGCGGCCAGCACGAGGAACGAACACCAGTAGTCGTGGGCGAGCTGCGACGTGTCGGCCCATGCGCCGTGCGCGCCGACGAATTCGATGCGCGGGAACGTGTGGCGCATCAGGCCGGCCAGCGCGGCGGGGACGATGACCGTCACCGCCGCGCAGCCGAGCGCGTCGAGCGCATGCAGGTAGCGTGCGTACTGGAGCTGGTCGCCGACACCGCCGTAACTGATCACGAGCAGCCGCTTGCCGTGCAGCGGCTGGCCGTCGTAGTGCCGTTCCATCGGGAGCCCGAACTGCGCGGCGGTCAGCACGTTCTCGCTGGCGAGGGTCGCGCGCGCGGCTTCGTCGCGCCGGCCGGCACGCAGCAGCAGCGCCGAGCGCGCGAGTTCGACACGGCCACGCAGCGCGTCGGGCAGCGTGGCCGGATCGCCGATGCGTTCGAGTGCCGCGAGCCCGGCGTCGGGCGCGCCGGCGAAGCCGTAGCACGACGCGAGCTGGAATGCGATCGCATCGTCGTCGAGGCCTCGGCCGCGCGCGCGCAGCCAGCGGCCGATCGCGTGGCCCCATTCGCAGCGCGCCTCGTGTTCGAGCGCGCGGTTCCAGTGCACTTCGGGCGGGTCGGTCTCGGAGGCTTCGCCCGCATGCGCGTCGTCATGTGCGCGAGCGGATGCGCCGCCGACCGGCTCGCCCGAGATGAACAGGCGCTGCCGGTCCCAGCGCGGGTTCGGCACGCACAGCAGATTCGGCCCGTCGAGCCGGTAGAACGTGTAATCGAGGCCGGCGAACGTATCGATGACGCGTGCGTCATCCGCGTCCCGATATGCGATCCAGCACCACGGCAGATGCGTTTCGATCGACTGGCGTGCACCGCGCAGCGCGTCGATTTCCATTCCATCGATGTCGAGCTTCAGGAAATCGACGCGCGGCAGGCCGAGCGAATCGAGCCTGACCGTCTGGGCGGGCGTGCCGTCGGCGGCGGGCGCGTCGACATGTGCGGGCGGTTCGGCATCGGCGGGCCGTCCGTCGTCGACGTCGGGCACCGTCATCGTACCGTTGCGGCTCGCGAGCCCCATGTTCCGCAGATGAAGGTTGTCGAGCTGATTGAGCGCGACGGTGCCGCCGAGCGCATGGAACAGCATGCGCCGCGGCTCGAACGCATGGACGTGACCGCCGCGTTCGCGCAAGCGCTGCGCGATCGGCACGCAGACGAGTCCCGCATTCGCCCCGCCGTCCACCGCGATCGCGCCGTCGGGCAACTGGTCGATCACCTGCATGATTGCGTCGAGCTCGCCCTGGTTGTGCGGCCGGCCGGTCTTGATCAGCGCGTCGGCCTGCCGCGTGCTGTGCCGGTCGATGACGAACGGGCCGTGGATCGAATCGACCACGACGAAGTTGCGGGCGGTGTGCTTCATGAACGGATGGCGGACGGATGCGCTCAGCCGAGCGCGCGCCCGGCGAACAAGCGCTGGATCTGCTCGGAATACGCGCGAACGTTGTGGTCGGCGAGCGTGTCGACCTGCTGCAGACAGCGGCGAGCCGCCGCGGCGTAATCGTCGAGCCGCGCGTCGTGCGTTTGCGCGGCGGTCGCGATCGCGCGCGCCGCGTCGAAGATCTCGAAGTCCGGGTAGTAATAGCCGACGTCGCGCAGGAACGGCGAGTTGTGCACGAGCGGGTAGTTGCCGTACAGCGCGTCGTACAGCAGGTAGTTCAGGCCGTTTTCCCAGTGGTGCGACACGACGATGTCGGTGTGATGCGCGGCCCACGCGACGAACGGCGCGCGCACGTCGGCCGTCGCCTTGCCGTCGCGCACCATCTCGAGCCCGAGCGCGAGATGCTTGAAGGCGACGTTTTCCTTCTTGTCGAACGTGTTGGTCATGTACACGTGCTCGACGAGTTCCGGGTGCTCGACGTAGCACGCGTTCGCGGCCAGCATCGGCACGATCGAACTCTTCACGACGTTCAGGTTTGGTTCGAAGAACGCGATGCGCTTGGCCGGGCCGTGATTGCGATAGCCGAAGCGCGCTTTCAGTTCGGGATCGGCGTCGAGGCTGCGCTCGATGAAGTACGGCGACCAGATGTGCGGCAGTTCGATCACCGGCGCGCGATACACGGCCTGGAAGTAGGCCGCGCACGTGTGCATGTGCTGCGGGTTGGTCCAGATCTCGTCGAATTGCACGCGGTTCGGGTTCGGCCGCCAGTTGTTCTTCTCGAAATTGATCGTCTCGACCGCGATCACGTAGTCGTTGCCGAAGCGGTACGACACGCACTTGCCGCCGCGCTGGCGCACCGCGTCCGTGTGCGACGGATCGATGAACGCGTTCATCTCGATCAGCAGGTCGGTCTGGTGGACGATCGACGACAGCGGCCGCAGCGCGTCGCCGAACGCGTCCATCATCAGCGCCTGCGGGTAGTCGGTGATGCCGTCGTCGTGCGCGAGCCACACTTCGCCGATCAGCGGCGAGCGTTTAAGCAGCATGTACAGGTACACGCAATGCTGGTTCGCGCCGTTGTACCAGATCGACTGCGTCGCGTCGCGCTGAACGTTCATCGTAATCGCGACATTGATTTTCATCGGCGGCTCCGGGTGGACGGTTCGCGGTTCAAGGCGTGTCGTTCTGCGACTGGCGCGGCACGTAGCCGGTCAGGTGCCAGCGGCCGTCGTCGTCGAGGCGAAAGCTCAGCTTTTCGTACACGGTCGTTCCGGTCGTGAGTGTCGTCGCATAGTCGACATTCGCATAAAGCCCGTCGGGCGTCGACGATGAATTCGTGTAGCGAATTCGCGTGATCTGCGCCCAGCCGCGATGACTGACCATGCCGACCGACTGGCGCGCTCGCTGCATGTCCAGAGCGAACTGGTCCTGCTTGATGCGCGCCTTCACGAACGCGGCGGAGTCGTTCCACACCATGCCGTACTGGCCGGCGTCGAGTTGTTTGAAGACCGCATCGGCATCGCGCAGCAGCGCGTCGGCCGATTCGCCGCCGGCTTGCGCGTGCGCACCGATCGCGATCGACGCGATGGCGCAGCCGATCAGCCATTTGGTTCGGGCGAGGGGCGGGTGTGCGTTCATGTTGAGGCCCGGAGCAGGCGGCGCGTCATGCGTCGCGATAGAGCGATGCGATCGCGTCGGAATATGCGGCGACGTTGTCGGGGTTGTAGATGCTGACCGAGTCGAGCACGTGCTTCGATTGCTCGCGGTACGCGTCGAGGTTCGCATCGTGCTCGGCGAACGCCTGCAACAGCGCGCGGCCGCCGGCCTGGCAATCGAAGTCCGGATAGAAATACCCGGCCTTGCCGAGGAACGGCGAGTTGTGGATCAACGGATAGTCACCGTACAGCAGTTCGTAGTACAGGTAGTTCTGCGCGTTTTCCCACGTGTGCGACACCACCGCGTCGCCGTAGGCGGCCATGAACTCGTACACCGCATAGCGGCTTTCGAACGTCGTGATCCCGTGGTTGACGATGTCGAGGCTCTTCGCGAAGTGAACGAAGGTCGCATGGTCCTTCAGGTGCAGCGTATTGCACACGCGCACGAACTCGAGGAACTTCGGATTCGCGCGGTACGCCTCTTCCGTGACCAGCATCGGGATGATGCTCGTCTTCACCATGCAAATGTTCGGCTCGAACATCGTCACGCGCCAGCGCGGCTTGCCGGGCTGATAGCCGAACGACAAACCGGCGCCGAGCGTTGCACGCGCCTTGTCGAACAGCATCGGATGCCAGATGTGCGGGACGATCGTCACCGGCGCGCGCAGGCCCGTCTGGTAGTAGTGCAGGCACGAGCGCTCGAACTCCGGAATCGTCCACACCGCGTCGTACGGCGCGCCCGAGAACAGGAAGCCCGACGGCTTGTCGAACATCGCCCGCTCGATGTCGATCACGTAGTCGTTGCCGACCCGCATCGTGACGACCTTGCCGCCGCGGTCGCGGAACGCGCGCAGGTAGTCGGCGCCGAACTGCGCGCTCATTTCGATCAGCACGTCGCAGCGCTCGAGCGCTTCGTCCATCGACAGGAGCGGCACGTCCCATTCGCCGAGCATCATCTGCGGATCGGCGACTTGTTCGCCGCCGTTCACCATCACGGCTTCCGCAACGAGCGGCGACTGGCGCAGCAGCAGGATCAGCAGCAGGCAGTTCTGGAAGATGCCGTTTTCCCACAGCGACTGGCCGGCGCCGCGTACGAACAACGACACGCCGACGACGAGACGCTTGCCCTCGCCGGGCGCTTGACGGGCTTTGGAGTCCGACATGCGTATGCTCCGGTTCAGGCGACCAGGCGCGCGACGAACGCGTCCAGGTTCGCGGGGTTGTCGATCGAGACCGACTGCAGCAGCCGGCCGGCTTTCGCACGATAGTCGTCGAGCCGCTCGTCATGATGCAGCCATGCATCGCGCAGCGCCTGGCCACCGCCGGCGGAATCGAAATCCGGGTAGTAGTAGCCGGCGTCGCCGAGCAGCGTCGAGTTGTGGATCAGCGGATAGCCGCCATACAGCACGTCGTAGTACAGATAGTTCTGCGCGTTTTCCCAGTGGTGGGACACGACGGCGTCCGCGTGGCGCGCCATGAAGCCCGGCAGGTCGATGCGCGGCTCGAACGTCGCCTTTTGCTGGCGCACGAGGTCGAGGCTGTTCGCGAAATGCACGAACGTCGGATGCGCCTTCATCTGCATCGAGTTGACGACGAACAGATGCTGCACCGCGTCCGGTTGTGCGCGGTAGAACTCGTCGCACGCAAGCATCGGGTAGTGGCAGGACTTCACGACCGAGATGTTCGGCTCGAGCGTGGCGAGATTCCAGGGACGGCGGCCCGGCCGATAGCCGAACGTCAGGCCTTCGCTCGCCAGCGCGGCGATGCGGCGATTGAGGAAGTACGGCGACCAGATGTGCGGCATCAGGTGTACCGGCGCGCGCAGCAGGGTTTGCAGCATCGGCGCGCCGGTCTTCGCGTATTGCGGCAGCAGCCACGCCTCGTCGAACGGCGCACCGTTGTAAACGTGTCCCGACGGCTTGCCGAAGATCGGCGTTTCGCACAGGCCGGCGTATACATGTCCGCAAAAGAACGCGGCAATTTTCTTGCCGAGCGCCTTCATGTGCCTGAGCCATTCGACCGGCAGTTGCGCGCCCATCTCGATCACGACGTCGAGTTCGTGCGTGACGTCGGAAGGCTTCACGAGCGGCACGTCGAGGCCGTCGAGGTCGAGGCCGGTCGGCAGTGCGTTGGCGTCGCCGCCGTTCAGGAAATAGACGGGGCCGACGCGATCGGAGCGCTTGAGCATCATCGCGAGGAACGCGATGTTCTGGTGAATCCCGTTTTCCCAGATCGCCTGGCCGTCCCGCGCAAACAGCGAGATGCCGACGGCCGGCCGTTGCTTGCGGGTGCCGCCCGAGGCGGCTTGATTGATGTCCGTCACCGGTTGGTTTCCTCTGCGGCGTCGTGCGTTCGGCCGTGGCCGCGAAACGGCGCGCCGTGGATTGTCGTGGTCGCGTTCGCGCCGGCACGCACTGGAATGTGCGTCGAGCGGCGCGGATCGCGAGGCGGCCGCAGGATTCCGGAGTGTCGTCGGGCGGGTCTGGCACGGCGCGCGACGCGGTCGGAACGCTCCGGCAGCTGTCTGCGGCGATTGTGGCACGGAAGGCGCCGCTTTGTGGAGGGGGCTGACGAACTTTGACATAGCCGCCGGCACGGGAGCCGGGGCCCCGGCGAAGCGTGGGCGACGGGCTCGGCAGGGTGCCGGCGGGGCAACCGCGCCCTGCCGGCGAGGGCCGTCGCGCGCAGGCGCGGGGGCGCCCGGGCCGCGACGGCCGGCTGCTCAACGCTGCAGCGAGATCTCGACGCGGCGGTTGCTCGCGCGGCCTTCGGCCGTCGCGTTGGACGCGACCGGATCGGCGCTGCCGCGGCCCGTGACTGACACGGACTGCGCTTTCAGCCCGTGCGCCTTCAGGTAGCTTGCGACGGTTTCCGCGCGGCGCTTCGACAGCGCGAGATTGGCGGCGTTGCTGCCGACCGAATCCGTATGGCCGGTGACCGTCACCTGCGTGTACGTGCGGTCTTCGCGTTCGCTCAGCAGCTTGTCGAGCGATGCGCGCGCGGCCGGCGTGAGCGTGGCCAGGCCCGTCGCGAACAGCGCGTCGCCCGCGAGGTTCACATGTTCGACCGCCGCGGGCGCGGGGGCCGGCGCCGGCTCGGCGGCCGACGCTGCCGCGGCCGGCGCGGCACCGCACTGGAATACGAGCGTCGCGGGATCCGAGCCGTCGCGCAGCGCGCGGGCCGAGTCGACGGTGCGCACCGGCTGGTCGCCGCAGATCTTGCGGGCGGCCTTCATGCAGGTCTGCGGGCCCGACAGCAGGCCGTGGCAATCCACCTGGAAGGTGCGCACGCCGTCGCGCGGCTGCAGTTCGGATGCGCTGAAGGTCGGGCCGGATGCGGTCGAGCACGCGGCGAGGGCCGTTGCGGAAAGTGCGAGCGCAAGAGCGAGTTTGTTCACGATTACGTCCTCAATGCTTGGGTTGACTGAAGCCCGCCACGCGTTGCGCGGCGGGCTCGTCCTGCCGTCGGGGCCGCCCGCTGCCGTCCGGCTCGTGAGCCGGCGGCACGGCGGCGCGCCGGGTTACTTCCACTGGTACAGCATGCCGGCGCCGATCACTTTCTGACCGCCGCTGAAGCCGCCGTTGATCGACGCCTTCAGGTTCTCCGTGATGCGCGCCTGCATGTTGACCGCCATCGCCTTCTGACCCAGGAACGATGCGGTGCCGACACCCATCCCGAAGTTGGCGTCGCGATCGAGCTGCGGGATCGACGCCATCGCGCCGACGGCCGCGATACCCTGCTTCGCCATCTGGTCGGTCTGCTGCAGTTGCGAACCCAGCGAGTTGATCTGCGCCTGCTGGCCCGACAGTGCCGTCGACAGCGTCGTCTGCACCTGCGTCAGCTGGTTCACGTTCACCGCGTCCGTGCCTTGCGTACCCGGCGCGACGTTCGTGATCTGGCGCTGCTGCGTGTCGCTACCGACCGACACCACGTTCGAACGGCCGCCGTCGTTCGAATTCGCGCCGATCGCCACCGAGTTCGAGCCGGCGGTGACCGTCGGCCGGTCGGAGCCGGTGCCGGTCATGTCGGCCGCGACGGCGGTGCTGTTCAACGTGCGCGTCGTGTTGTTGTTGATCGTGTTCGACAACTGGTTCACCTGATCGCCGAGGTTCGTCACGCCGGTCGACAGCGAGGCCACCGTGCTGTTCGTCGTGCTCAGGCCGGTCGACAGCGAGCCGATGCCGGTCGACGTCGACGTGGACAGCGACGTGAGGTTGCTGTTCGTCGAGCTGAGGCCCGTCGACAGCGAGCTGATCGCCGTCGAGGTCGACGTGGACAGCGACGTGAGGTTGCTGTTGGTCGAGCTCAGACCCGTAGACAGCGAACCGATGCCGGTCGACAGCGACGAGATGTTCGACGCGGTCGACGTCGACAGGCTGTTGACCGCCTGGTTCGTCGCGTTGAGCTGGCTGCCGTTGATCGCGTCCGTGCTGGTGGCCGAGACCTGGCCTGCCGCGACGTTCGTGATCTGGCGTTCCGCACCGGGGGCGCCGACGCTGAAGACGCCCACCGGCGAGGTGCCGTAGACCGGGTACGTGATGCCGCCGACCGTGACGCTCGACACGCCGACGGCGTTGCCCGTGGTCGAGTTCGCGCCCATCGCGATCGAGTTCGCGACATTGGCCTGTGCGTTCGTACCGAAGGCGAGTGCATCCGCGGCGGTGGCCGACGCACCCGAGCCGTAGGCCTGGGCGCCGGTCGCACTCGCGACCGCCTTGTTGCCGAGCGCGATCGTGTTGTCCGCGGTGGCCTGGTTCGAGCTGCCGAGGGCGAGCGCGCTGTTGCCGGTTGCCGTGTTCGCGTTGCCGAGCGCCACCGCGCCGGTGCCGGTCGCCGTGTCGTTCGCGCCCATCGCCACCGCGCCGGTGCCCGTTGCGATGCTCGGGTCGCCGATCGCGACCGCGCCGTCGCCGCTCGCCGTGTTGCCGGAGCCGATCGACACCGCCTTGCCGCCGGTGGCCGATGCGTTCTGGCCGATGGCGACCGCGCCGGTCGACTGTGCGTTCGAGCCGTCGCCGACCGCGACGCTGCTGGCGCCCGCCGCGCTGGCGTTCACGCCGGCTGCCAGCGAGTTGACGCCCGTCGCGCCGTTGTTGGCGTAGTTGCCTTGCTGCGTGCCGTTGTCGTTGACGCTGTAGTAGTGCGTCTTCGCGGCTTCGATCGCGGTCGACGTCGAGGTGGACAGCGACGTGATCGAGCTGGTTGCCGAGCTGAGGCCGGTCGAAGTCGAGGTCGACAGCGACAGCACCGTGCTGTTGGTCGAGCTCAGGCTGGTCGACAGCGAGCTGAGGCCGGTCGAGGTCGAAGTCGACAGTGACGTGACCGTGCTGTCGGTCGAGCTCAGGCCGGTGGACAGCGAGCTGATGCCGGTCGAAGTCGACGTGGACAGCGACGTGATCGTGCTGTTGGTCGAGCTGAGGCCGGTGGACAGCGAGCTGATGCCGGTCGAGGCCGAGGTGGACAACGACGTGATCGTGCTGTTGGTCGAGCTGAGGCCCGTGGACAGCGAGTTGATGCCGGTCGAGGTCGACGTCGAGAGCGAGCTGATCGAGCTATTGGCCGACGAGAGGCCGGTCGAAGTCGAGGTGGACAGCGAGCTGATCGAGCTATTCGCCGACGAGAGGCCCGTCGACGTGGAGGTCGACAGCGAAGCGACCGAGCTGTCGGTCGAGCTGAGGCCCGTGGACAAGGAGCTGATGCCGGTCGAGGTCGACGTGGACAACGAGCTGATCGAGCTGGTTGCCGACGACAGACCCGTCGACGTGGAGGTCGACAGCGAAGCCACTGTGCTATCGGTCGAGCTGAGGCCCGTGGACAACGAGTTGATACCGGTCGAGGTCGACGTGGACAGCGAGCTGATCGAGCTGGTTGCTGACGACAGGCCCGTCGACGTGGAGGTCGACAGCGAAGCAACCGAGCTGTCGGTCGAGCTGAGGCCCGTGGACAGCGAGTTGATACCGGTCGAGGTCGACGTGGACAGCGAGCTGATCGAGCTGGTTGCCGAGGACAGGCCGGTCGACGTGGAGGTCGAGAGCGAAGCCACCGTGCTATCGGTCGAGCTGAGGCCCGTGGACAGCGAGTTGATGCCGGTCGAAGTCGAGGTGGACAGGGAGCTGATCGAGCTGGTTGCCGACGAGAGACCGGTCGACGTGGAAGTCGAGAGCGAGGCGACCGAGCTGTTGGTCGAGCTGAGGCCGGTCGACAGCGAATTGATGCCCGTCGAAGTCGAGGTGGACAGCGAGCTGATCGAGCTGGTTGCCGACGAGAGACCGGTCGACGTGGAAGTCGAGAGCGAAGCCACCGAGCTGTTGGTCGAGCTGAGGCCCGTGGACAGCGAGTTGATACCCGTCGAGGTCGACGTGGACAGCGAGCTGATCGAGCTGGTTGCCGAGGAGAGGCCGGTCGACGTGGAGGTCGACAGCGAAGCGACCGAGCTATTGGTCGAGCTCAAGCCCGTGGACAGCGAGTTGATGCCGGTCGAGGTCGAGGTCGAGAGTGAGCTGATCGAGCTGTTCGCCGACGACAGACCCGTCGACGTGGAGGTCGACAGCGAAGCGACCGAGCTATTGGTCGAGCTGAGGCCGGTCGACAGCGAGTTGATACCCGTCGAGGTCGAAGTCGAGAGCGAAGCAATCGAGCTATTCGCCGACGACAGACCCGTCGACGTGGAAGTCGACAGCGAGGCGACCGAGCTATTGGTCGAGCTCAAGCCGGTCGACAGCGAGTTGATGCCCGTCGAAGTCGACGTGGACAGCGAAGCAATCGAGCTATTCGCCGACGAGAGACCGGTCGACGTGGAAGTCGAGAGCGACGCCACCGAGCTGTTGGTCGAGCTGAGGCCGGTCGACAGCGAATTGATGCCGGTCGAGGTCGACGTGGACAGCGAAGCGATCGAGCTGTTCGCCGACGACAGACCCGTCGACGTGGAGGTCGAGAGCGAGGCGACCGAGCTATTGGTCGAGCTGAGGCCCGTGGACAACGAGTTGATGCCGGTCGAGGTCGACGTCGAGAGCGAGCTGATCGAGCTAGTTGCAGACGACAGACCGGTCGACGTGGAAGTCGACAGCGAAGCGACCGAGCTATTGGTCGAGCTGAGGCCGGTCGACA
>NZ_CADFEC010000054.1:0-14671 GCF_902833195.1 Burkholderia sp. BCC1638 | reverse complement strand
CGATCACCAGCCACCCACCAGGCCCGGTGACAACACCCCCCGGATCATGACTGCGACTGGGGGCGAGAATCATGCCGGGCCTGGCTGGCCAAAGCCCCGATTATCGGGGCACGAAGATAGTAACGGGAGGCGAATGACGATCAATATCGCGCTCGCAACCAGCGAAGCTGTCATTCTCGGTTGCGATAGTCTAAGTAGCACGACCGATTACCTCTTGCGCCCGTGGGACTTCATTGAGCGCGATGCCGACGGCGCGCCGGTCGTCGACGAAAACGGTCTGGTGATCGCAAGATTTCCACTCGATGGTCTTCAACCCGTTGTCACAAACGCGTTTGGCGGCGTAACGAAGATGTTCTCTATCTCACACGGCGGGGTAGAAGCAGCCGCAGTCACATCTGGCTTGGCAACCTTGGCCGGGTCCACCATTCACTCTCATGCTGACGACTTCCTCAGTCGTGGGGATGCTGCGGAAACCGTGGCTGGTGTAGCTGAAGCGTTTCTTCATCATATGCGTCAGTTGTACGAGCGCGACATGGAAGCGTACTCACTGCCTCCAGGGTATCAACCCGAGCTGGAGTTTCTCGTTGGCGGATATGACGCAACGTCTGCGTTTCCCTCCTCCTTCCGCATCAAGGTGAAAGACAATACCTGCACGCTAATTTATGGGGACGGACGATGCGGCCTCATCTGGGCTGGACAGGCAGACGGCGTTGAAAGACTGCTGTTTGGTATAGACAGCCAGTTGAGATCAAGGATCATGCTGGCGGTTAACGATACAATCGACCGCTTTTATGAAGAATCGAAGGCGAAGACCGCGCAGATCGTGGCGCAACTCATCGATACCATGGGCCTCGACAGACTCCCGGACGAAATTGATACGGAGTTCGTAGCGAAGCCCACCATCGCGTTACCAGACGACGAGTTCCGACTCGACATCGACTTCGCGAATTCACCGATGCAGGATGCGATTGACTTGGTCTCGTATTTGGTTAATCTCCAATCAGGAAGGGCCAAGTTCGTAAGAGGTGTGGCAACAGTCGGCGGCAGGACCCATATTGGTGTCATAACGCGGAACAATCGACTGAAGATGCTCAACGAGCCTGACTTCATTCACCGCAATGTGGGGTACAGCAATGATTACTAACACCAGTCGAAGTGGTTCGCTCGGAACGACGAAGCCGGGCGAGGTTCGTGTCGGTGCCGCGACCGCGCGGTCGGGCTCGACTTCACTGACCCCAAAGCCTGCGCCAGCGACCGAGAAAGTGGAGACGCCGCGTGAGAAACTCGTGGTTGTGAGAGGGACTGTGTCGATTGTGGCAGTCGATACAAAGGCTAAGCCGTAATCCTGACGCCTCTCTTTTTGCCGAGATCTTCTTATTGTCGGCATCCGCGCTTTGAGGCGAAAGTTGTCTATCGTCCAAGAACTGCGACGGGACACCGATCCGTAACTCTCGCCACCTCACCCTTCCGGAATAGCCAACCTCGAGCGTCACAGCAAATCAAGCCGACGGTGAATCGGAGACGTTCCTTCGCAGCAGTTCGTAAACAGATACCAGCGCCTCATCTGTCAGGACCCGCCTATAGCCATACTCAGTGAATAGCGTCATCGCAACGTCAAGTGCACCACCAACTGATGGTTCAATACGCTTACGCATTTCGGATACCCGCGCCGACATCCACTGTCGTGAAGTCGGATGGATAAGCGCGACGCACATACATGCAGCGGCGGCATACCAGAATTCCTTCGGCAATCGAGAGGCCGCTTTCTTCACTTTAGGAAAGGTATCTTGGATGATCGCCAGGAACACGCGCAAAGATACTCCCGTGATGCTGTAACCACCAACCTGAAACGTCAACTGAACGGCAGATCTACGAGCATAGTTTCGCAGGGCCCCAAGAATCTCAATTGGGACGGTTTGCCCCTCCATTGCTTCAATATCCTTGTCACGAGACAGAATTCGCGCAGAGATCTTCTGTTGCAGACGCAGATACGGTACATCGTTGGGATCGAGATAGTCACTCCCATTTTCCGGTATGCCACCCACGTCGACAAACTTGATCAATGCCCTTAAGCGCGCCCAATGGACGATCAGCTTTTCCGCGTCGCACCCTTGCTTAACGAGATCAGGGAGATGCTCGGTTACCTCTTCTACGAGAAACGTTGGTGCATAGGCAAGGACTGTTTCGACTTCCAAGACCTCAAGTAATTCGCTTCGTGCGCTTTCATTGCGTCGTCGCTTACTTACCCACCTTAGCTCTCCGAGGATGATGTTTGCATCTATGATCAAATTAATCTGAAACAAGGGCGCCAATACTGATAGATGTTCTATTCCGTCGACGAACTCCCGCAGCCAGACAAGCTCGTCTGACCTAATGACATCCTCGAGTGCTTTCTGACTCCGCATCTTATTAGCACCTCGGACCGCGCGAGAGAGTGCTCGGTTTCTGCAAATTTCCCTGGATGATCCGTACGCAGACCTGAACACCATTTTCCACAAATTGAAGGCCCACCAACTGCGCAGGATCACGTGGCGGCCCGTTCTTTGGGCTGCAATCCAGCACGCAGAGCACCGCAGTCTTTTTGCCCTTCGCCACTGCATAGGATGCAGTCTGACTAGTAAAGCGTCGGCCATCCTCTAGAGCGAAAAGCGCCGATTTCTCAACCTTCAACTCGATAGGGATTCCACGGAACGACAAATCGGTAGGCCACACATCGTAGTCACCGTTCATGACCATCCTCACTCTTCGGTGGGCCATTAGAGACTGACTTTCCAGGCGCGGAAATTCGACGACACTCAGCGTAGCGATTTCGAATCCCGGCCACACCGGGTACGGTGACCAGATCTACCTCGAGTACGTCTCCAGCTTGCCACCCCTGGCTCGACAATTCGCTCCAGAGATCATCAGGAAGTTGCAGAACACCGTCGCCACTCCCATCAGGGGCGTCCTGAATCTCCATGATCCAGCGCTTCGTGACGGTCACGTCATTTCTCCACATGATTCACGCGATTGCGGGAGCCGATGTCATCTGGCAATCCCCTTGATGCCGAGCAAAGCGCTCGGGATGCAACTGCATGCTACACCGGGTTCGGCGTGCCGCGCGAAGCATCGATTTCGCACCAAGTTTGCGCGGACGAGCTTCAAACGTGAACGGGCGGCTAAGCGCCTTCAATACGACAACAGCGAGACAGCTACGGTTCAACACCGCCCAACGGCTTCGACCAGTTCATGGCCCTTGAGGGCCCCGGAGATCGCCGCGCCGATCGTTTCGGCACGACGCTTTGCAGCCGCCTTGCATATCGATATGCAAACGCTCGCACGGCTGGCCCATGTCAATCTCAATACCGTGAGCCGCCTGGCGGGCTACGAAAGCGTGCAAAAGTATTCGGGATGCCATCCGGATCATTCGAGCCTCGAACGATATCGCCGGGGATGTACAGAGCGCACTCTTCTGGTATCAAAATGAGCCGTTGCCGATCTTCGACTACAAGACTGCTGAACAATTAGTGTCGGAAGGACGCGTTGACGACTTGCTTCGCTACGTCGTTTCGCTTGCGGCAGGTGCAGCGGGGTAAGACGGGAAACACACGTTGTAGGTCAGCCGAAGAACGTTTACTCTCAGGTCAAAGCTGACCTATGTTCGGCGACGGAAAACAGGGAGCGGGGCATATTGGACTGGACGTCGTTCCGCGGTATGTTGCCTGCCCCACCTCTTCAAATACACGCTCGATGCGCGGTGTATTTCGGACACGCGCACGCATCACTTTCGGCCACTCGCACCTCCGAAACGACCCGGCCCTCAATGGCGCCGGGTCGCTGACGCCAAGATTGCCACTCACTCCGTCTTCGCACCCATCGTTTGAATAATTATCCTCAGATGTGTACTCATTGGTAGGTTCAAACTCGTCCCGGTCGGCAGTTTCCGAAGGAACCAGCGCTTGTACTGACGCTCGATCTCTCCGTCCGCTGCCAGTTCCTCGAATGTAGTCTTTACGACCTGCGCGAGCAATGGGTCACCACTCCGGAACATAATCCCATACGGTTCATAAGAAAGATAGTCGCCAACGACTTGGAATTGCCCGTGCCTGCCCGCATCCTGTGCGATCAAACCGTAAAGCAACGCCTCGTCCGTTGCAAACGCATCCACTTGCCCGCTCGCAACCGCTTCGAAACCTTCCTTGTGTTCACGTACCACCACCAACTGCATCCCAAGGTTGAATTTCTGGTCGAGATCGCGCAGCGCCTTCTCGTTGGTCGTGCCGGCTGTCACCGCGACCTGCTTACCCGCGAGGTCGCGGAACGAGCGAATCGACGCCCCCGCCTTCACCATCACCTTCGTGCCGGAAACGTAGATGATCGGCGAAAACGCGACACGCTTCTGGCGCTCAAGGCTTCTCGTCGTGGATCCGCACTCGAGGTCAACCTGACCGTTGACAACTTGATCGATCCGGTTGTCAGCTGTGACCGGCACCCAGCGAATGGACACGCTCCTATTGATCGAATCCTCGATCGCGGACACGAGCGCTTTGCACAACTCGATCGAATATCCAATCGGCTCGTTGCGTGTGTTGATGAACGAGAACGGCACCGACGAGTCGCGGTAGCCAAGCGTGATCGTTCCGCTGTCGCGCACCTTCTCAAGGGTGCCCGATAACGTAACCGGTGGCGCCGCCGAAGATAGGTCGGCCGCATCCTGTGCATTCGCCGCCGCGGACGCGGCGAATAGGCCAGCGACGACGAGAGCCCCCCAGAACCTCGGAATCTTCATCACGCGGCTCCTGTCAAGCATCAGCAGGGTGTGCAAGCGTCGCCCTGACTTCGGCATCGAGACGTGCCGCATTCACGTTCGCATCGGTCTCCGACAACAGTGCGCCCTCCCACATTGCGACAACTGCGCTCGCGATCGAGTTACCTACGGCGTTAGTCGCAGAGCGGCCCATGTCGAGGAACGTATCGACGCCGAGGATAAGCAAGAGACCCGCCTCCGGCAGCTGGAACTGGGTGAGCGTTGCGGCGATAACAACGAGTGACGCCCGCGGCACCCCGGCCATCCCCTTCGATGTCAGCATCAGTACAAGCAGCATCGTGATCTGCGTGCCAAGCGACAGATGAATGTTGTACGCCTGCGCGATAAAGAGAGTCGCAAACGTGCAGTACATCATCGAGCCGTCAAGGTTAAACGAGTATCCCATCGGCATCACGAAGCTCGAAATCTTCCGATTAACGCCGAAGCGGTCAAGTGCATCGAGAATCTTTGGATATGCGGCCTCCGAACTTGCAGTCGCGAACGACAGCATGAACGCCTCCCTGATCAGTACGAGCAGCTTCAGTACGCGCGGCCCAAGGAAAACGAAGCCCGCAAACGCTAGGAGTCCCCACAACAAGAAGAGGCTAAGGTAGAAATCGCTCATGAACACCGCAAACTTCAACAGGATCGACAACCCGTTCACTGCGACAGTCGATGCCATTGCAGCAAGAACCGCGAGCGGTGCGAGTTTCATCACGTAGCCGGTGATCTTCAGCATCGCATGCGAAAGCTGGTCGATCGCAGCGACAAGAACCTTTGCCTTCTCTCCGAGCGCCGCGAGTGCGACACCGAAAAACATGGAGAACACGACGATCTGGAGGATCTCGTTGTTTGCCAGTGCTTCGGCAAATGAGCGCGGCACCATATGTCCGACGAAATCCTTAAGTGTGAACTTCGACGTCGCAAGGTTTACCGACGCGCCGATGTCGGGCAACGGTAAACCAAGGTTCAGGCCGGGCTGGAGCAGATTCGACATCAGAAGGCCAAGCAACAACGACGTTACCGATGCCGTGATGAACCAGGCGAACGCCTTCACAAAAACCCGCCCGACCGACGATGCGTCCCCCATATGCGCGATCCCAACGACGAGCGTCGAGAATACGAGCGGGCCGATAATCATCTTGATCAGCCGCAGAAAGACATCGGACACGAGTGAAATATAGCTGGCGATTTCCGTCGACACCTTCTTATCGGGAAACTCCGTATAGATCATGTAGCCAATCGCAATGCCGATCAACATCGCGATCAGAATCCATACCGCTGAAGATTTCTTCTTTCTCATCTTAATGTCTCCATGCTCCAAATCTGTGTTGAGTGATGAACCACCGAGGCGCGAGGCGTTCGGCTCATCCACCTCTATTCCGCTGTTAAAACCGATTCCGATCTTGAAGAATTACCTGCCGACTCCCTTCTTCGAAAGAATGCAGGGACTGATCCCAGCATTCTTCCGGCCACCACAGCTCGGCTCTTCGTGACATGGGTCGATAGACTGCCGAGTAAAGAGTTCCGTATCCTCGCTGCCACGCGTTTTGATACAGTGGTTCTTGCAGCAAGACATTGATCGCCTGCTGTGCTGGGCCAGGCTGAACAACCTGAAGCTGAAGAGCAGCGAGCCGATCACGCGAGTGAGTCGCCCGCGCATGCTCCGGCCATTCGACCGAGTTCTGGAAGTTGGTCACGGCATAGCGGCGCGTAACCTCGGTCGGTCGGTCGGGATTGACAAACACCGTCGCCCAGTCCGCTTTAGAGTCGAGTAGCGTGACGCTGTAACTCATATGTACTGGCACACGTTGAAGTATCGCCACCGCTTCAGCGGTCGTCCTCGCGGTTTCCAGCACGTACCGCAGCACCAGCGGAATTCCGAAGCCGGTTCCGGACACGGTGCGCCCGCCGAACGACAGCGACGCCGCAAGCCCGTTGTCGTTCACCCCGTCGAGCGCGCCCCACAAGCAGTCACCCATCGCAGCAACTCGCGAGCCGACCCAGCGTGTCGCGAGCCAGTTTCCTTCGAGCAACGCAGGTGCGAAGTCATAGTTGCGCAGCAGCATCGGCTCCTCGTGGCCGCCAGGATCGATCCAAACCGCCTGCGAGCAACCCGCGATATACGGCGGCGGACACCACAGGGACAGGAAACGCGCCTCGACGTCACCGCCGCCGATGAGCTCAACGAGACGCTCCCACGTTGGCACGAGTTCAGGCATATGCGTGCGCAGAGCACGTCGGGATTCGAGGTAGCTCGGGCGGCCGGCCACGCCACTTCGAAGAAACCAAGCACGGTAGCTCGGCCAGGCTCGTTCGAACAGGGCGCGCCACTTCTCGCCGGGAACATCCTCGACGACGGCCTGGAACTGCAGACTGATCGGCATGGTGACCCTCAGAGAATCTTGAACGAGCCGGGTGCGGGCACCGCCTCAGGTTGCGAGGCAACAATCGGCTTACCCGCGTAGTACTGCTTCAGTCCACGCACCCAGTCACGTGCACGAATGTTGAGCCTGAAGTTGTCGTCCATCGATCGCCCACGCGTGATCAAAATTCCAAGATCTGCTCCCTCATAGCGATAGTCGCCAGGACCTGCAATTCGCATGAAGAATGCCTCGCGCTCCGTGTCGATCGCACGCCGGTGGCAGTCGAATCGATGATACGAAACGCTACCGTCGTCGGCCATCCGGTAAATACCGGTCGCCGGCGCGTGTGTGACCTGGTCGACGTTGTCGTCGGTGTACTTCAGCACGACCTGCGACCACGAATCGATGAAGTGTGCCTGCGCCCAGCGCTCGTTGATCTCCTTCACGTTCAGGTCAAATGGCACTCCCGAGAACTCAAGCAGGTGAAAAAGGAAGAGCGGTGCGTCTGCGTACGCGAACGCTGCATGATTCGTCATCGGGCTCGCGCCGCAAATGCGCGGATTCAATTCGCCCAGATAGACCTCGCCGGAATCGACGTCGATCAGGAAATCAAGGTCGAAATAGCCGCGATAGCCTTCGTTCAGCAACTGATCGCCGAACTTCTCGGCCATCGCGCGCGCCTTCGCGCGCACCTCCTCCGTGAATGCACCCGGGAACACCTCATTGCCGCACCAGCCTCCCTTGTATGGCGTCAACTCGCGCGCGCCGACTACCTCGGTCAGCAGTGGCCCGACGAGGGTCCCGGACTGCGTTGCGCATGCTTCAAGTGTGGCCCCGCGGCAATTGATTCGCTTCATAATCTTGACTTCGGGGTCGTTGACGATTTCATCCTTGTGCTTATTGAAATCGTCCTCGGACGCAATGAAGAACGTCGTATGTCCGGAGTCGCCAAATGCGGACTGCACGACAAGATCCCGGCCGAGTCCACTGCGCTCCGCAATCTGCATCAGATGAGCGTAACTGTCGACCTTCTCGAGCGCATTCGGTACGGAGTAAACACCAGCCTTGTTTCCGATCCGAACGGTTTCCATCTTGTTGTCACATCGGGTGCGAAGCGCGGCCGGCGGGAACCAGACATCCATGCCGATTTCTTCCGCGAGGGCTTCCGTCTTCTCGTCAAACATGAGGAATGTCGCGACAGGCCGGCCACCGCGACGCTCGACCAGGTCGATCACTTCCTTGTGAGACAAAAGATAGTTGTTGATGTCCTCAATCGACTGAAACTCGTCGTGCGGTGACTCACTAGGAACAAACACGTTCGGATGACGCCCATCGAAGCAGTCGATGTAGTTGATGTACATAAAGCGGTTCACCCACCTGTCGATGCCAAGCAGGTTGAAGTTGGTCGCGCTAATGAAGTAGATCGGTCGCTCGTTGCGGTGGAACATCAGCAACAGATCGGAAACACTCTTAACTTTATCGCTCAATTTTGGCTCCTGGATACGTCGTCTTTGACAGTGGTGAATCCGGCGATCTGCTCTACCTCAGTGTCCGCGGGTGCGTCGCCCGACTGCCTCTGCGCCACTCGGTCCGAAAGCGCGATAGCGACGCGCGAAGCGGTGCCCTGTACCGCGCGATCAAGAGCGTCCTGACTGAAGATCCGGAAGCCCAACTCTGGACGGAAGCCGTGGATCTCGCGCACATCGAGTGCCGCCATAAACTGGAGGATCCCGGCACTAATCACCTGGCCTGGCACGAGGATCGGGAAGCCCGGCGGATAGGGGATCACGAACAGTGCGGACACAAGATCACGGCCGGTGGCGATCGCGCGAGCTGCCTCGTTCATGTCGATGTACTCGCAGTTCGCATCGTCGTACGACAGGAAGAACGCACTTCGAATGTCGCCGTCGCGCGTCTCCGCACGGCTTTCGATGCTGCGACCGCGGAACGCGAAGTGGAAGCTCGAGAAATCGGGCAGAGGCGGTTGCTCGAGAGTCAACGACCGCACGCGCTTTTCATGGGTCCGGCGCTCGATCGTGCTCATATCAGACACGCGTGCGTCGACGTCGCGCGCGATCTTTGCAAGTACCTCAATCAGGTATGCAATGGCCGAGCGGGTTGAGCCGATATTCGTCATGAAAAGTACGGTATTGCGCGAAGTCTTGTTGATCTGGATACCGTACTTGTCCATCAACTCCTTGTTCTTGAACGTGTCGCCGTCCATCCCAGTTGCACCGATCACGAGCGTCGCACGTGTCGGGTCGAGCACGAACTCGTCGGTTCGCCAGGCTGTCTCGAGGTTATTCCAGCCTGTCTCATCATCGTAGTAGCTATTGACACCAGAGTCGCGATAGGCCGGCGGCACTACATCGGAGACGCGCAGAAAGCGGAAGTAGCGGCTCAACAACGGATGCTGCTTAACCTGTTCCCGCAGACTCATTGCGAGCTCGAGCTGACGCTGGATCAACTCATAGCCCTCAAGCTCGACCTGACGACGGCCGACGTCCAACGACGCGAGAATTTGGTAATTCGGCGATGTTGAAGTGTGGGTCATGTAGGCTTCGTGGAACGACTCTTCGGCCTTGTCCTTGAAATCCTGATCCCACACATGGATCATCGAGCCTTGGCGTAATGCAGTAAGCGTCTTGTGAGTCGAATGCGTCGCGTAAACACGCACCCGCGCGCGGGTTGGGTCGGGCAACAAGCGCGTGTCGAGAAGCTGTGCATCGTCACTCCAGTCAATCGTAAGCGCGAACTCCTCATAACTTTTCGCGTACTCAGGGTCATTGAACTTGTCAGCGAGCTTTGCGGCGCTCGCCATCGCAGTTCGTTGCCGATAGATCGGATGACAGCGCGCGAACGCAAACCATGCCTCGTCCCACAAGAACACGAGATCCGGTTTGATCGCGAGGCACTCCATCATCACGCGTTCGACGTCGTACACGATTCCGTCGAACGTACAGTTGGTGAGCAAAACCATCCGTACCCGGTCAAGCGTGCCCGCACGGCGGAAGGAAAGCAGCGTCTCCTTGATGTGCCTGATCGGCACCGCGCCATACATTGAATACACGTCGAGCGGATAGGAGTCGAGGTACGTGACTTGTGCACCCGCGAGCACTAGTCCGTAGTGGTGCGACTTGTGACAATTCCGGTCAACGAGCACGATATCGTCCGGTCGAACGAGCGCTTGGACGACGATCTTGTTGCAGGTCGACGTGCCGTTGGTCGCGAAGTAAGTGCGGCGGGCCCCGAACGCGCGCGCAGCATACTCCTGCGCGAGCTTCAGTGGACCGACCGGATCGAGCAAGGAGTCAAGACCGCCAGACGTCGCGGAAGTCTCGGCCATGAACAGGTTCATCCCGTAGAACTGGGCCAAGTCGCCGATCCAGTTGCTGTTCATGATTGCCTTTCCGCGCGCGAGCGGCAACGCATGGAACACTCCAGTCGGCTGCTTCGCGTAGTCGCGCAGTGCATTGAAGAAAGGCGTCTTGTGGCGTTCGCTGACACCTTTCATGATCGAGCTGTACAGCTCAATGTGATCTTCCTCGCCGAAGAAGATCCGCTTGAAAACTTCACCGACACGTGCCGCAATGTCCTCGACACTCACGTCGGTTACGAGATACAAGTCGAGCTCTGGACGGATCTGCGCAATCCGACGGCCGAGCAATGGCCCGCGCTCAAACTCAGGCATCGCCTCGATGTTCTCATCGAGGCCCTCAAGAAAGCGGCGCAGCATGTCGTTGTGATTGACCGAGCGGAATGGGAACCCATGCCTTATGACAACGGCCTGCAGGTTAAAATTTACGAGTGTTGCGATCAGCGCGTCCTCGAAACTCGGCACGACGACGATGTCGAAGATGAAATCGTCGTCTGGGCTACGCTTTCGTTGAACGCGGCGGCGCAAAGCCTCCTCTTCGCTCGCTGACATTTCGTCAACGATTAGTACCTCAAAATAAGGACGCGTGAGTTGTGCCTGGCGTTCGCTGTCGGTCTCGATCTGTGAAGGAAGCTCGTTGTCACTGTCTAGCGTGTTCGCGTCGTGACGATATGTGCGCGCAGCCAGCACACGGTGAATACGGCGCGCCGCCTGATGTGCGCGAACCATCTCCTCGCGCTCGATCCAGTGACGCAATTCACCGAACACCCGGCCGCCCGGGAATGCCCAGTAACTTTCGATCGGTGTCAACAGTTCAACAGTTCGCCGCACGTTCTGCATACGCAGCGCGCGCTCCGGATCATCCGCTGGCAGGATCGCGAGACGGCTCAGGTCGTCGACCAGATTGATCCACCCGTCGGCACGCCCTTCCCACACGCTGCGATGGCGGCCGAGCGACGCGCAGTTCTGGGACAACGGTTGCTCTGCTGTCATGTCTCCTTCTCCTTGGCTCAATTTTTGTGTGCGAGCGGATCGCCCGGCTTTGTACCCATCACACGGCCGGGCGCGCCGATTTGCTTAGTCGGGTTTCGTCAACGGTCCCAACGTACCAAGGTACGGAAAGTCATGACTCTCTTTCCGATACACCGGGAAGTCGCAGTTGCGGTCGCGGAAACTCTTCAGCGGCTGGCCGAGGTTTCGCAAACCGCATTCACGTTCGCGGCGCACGCGCTCGAAATCGACTGCGATTGGAATGATTTCAGTGCCGCCGTCGGCCTGATGCAGGACATAGCCAGACGGGTCACAGACAATCGATCGTCCGACGCCACCATCACCGACGCCATTGATGTCGAAGAAATACACCTGGTTCTGTGCCGCAGATGCGCGCGCAATCGCGAGCTCGACGTCTCGGTCGATCGTATCCGTCATCGTCGGATGTAAGATGACCTCAGCTCCCATCGCGGCCAGCGTGCGCGTGGTCTCCGGGAACCACATGTCGTAGCAGATCGACACGCCGATCCGCCCCGCGTCTGGAACATCGAATACGCAAAACTCGGTGCCGCCCTCAACACCGCGCTCATATGGACGGAATGGGAACAGCTTGCGAAAGCAAGCGACAACTTCTCCGCTTGGGTCGATCACCGGCGTCGTGTTGTATACCACCGCACCATCTGGTCCTTCAACGCGCTCGAACAACGAGCCAGGGATAAGCCACAAGCCAGTCTCACGCGCGAGCTCCGAGAGGCGCGCTACCGCAGGCCCGGGTATCGGCTCAGCTCTGTCGTGCTTTGGACCGAGAGGCGCCAACTCCGAAAACATCACCATCCGCACCCAGGGGAAGCGCGTTCGGATGTGGCGCAAATAATTGCCAATCACCTCGACATTGCTTTCGAATGCCGAGACCGCCATTTGTACACCCGCGATACCGAAATTTGACTTCATGACTACTCTCAACGTTTGATGCAAAACAGGCCAGCAAAATACTTCTTCCGGCCATCGCAGCTTGCTGAATAAAATAGAAATTTATTGAAGTAAGACCAACCAGCAACCAGAAACGACTTCCGCAATAGCGAATGCCAACACCACCAAGCCTCTCTTGGCGAAAGCGGAGTGATAGCGCTGCGGAGCGCTAGCGTTCAATCCGCGGCGTGTGCATGAGATTTGCCGTGTAGACGACACCTCCACCTACAGCGCCGATCTTCGTCATACCGGTCGAGATCCATGGTCATACCTATCAGTTCGTTCACAACCATACTTGCAACCGCTTACCAACGATCGACGGTTAACTAATTTTGATGAATCAATTCACTAACTTTTTTAGTAGATTTATCGAACCGGGGATCGCGCCGGGATGTGAAAGGTATGCAGCCAATTTGAGTCGCGCAATGCTGATGCATTTTTCGACTGACGCAATCTAAAAAAAGCATCGCCCAACAATGACCTCCTCCCCAAAAAAGTGCGATGAAGCTTGCGGAAATGCAATTGACTTTTCGACGCAACGAACACACCCTACGAAACGCGTGCGCCATAGTGTTGAAAGAATTGTGACTGAGCAGAGTCAGACTGACGTGAGGATGCCGGTTACCGACTGATACGTTGTGCATGAGATCGGAACCGACTTGCTTTCGTTAGGCAAATTCGCGCGCGGTGTAGTGGTCAACCAACCCCGGACACTGCGTTAAGTTTTTCTTCCGCAACAGCCGGCGCCAGTCCGTCATTGAACTGATGCGGCCGTATCCAGTTGTACCGATGCATCAGGTAGTGGCTGATATCCCGGTGTGCTTCCTGCGCCGACATGTAACCCACTGACGGCAGCCATTCTGTCTTGAAGCTGCGGAACAGCCTCTCCATCGGAGAATTGTCCCAACAGTTTCCGCGACGGCTCATGCTCTGCTGTATCCGATAGCGCCACAGGCGCTGACGGAATTTCCGACTCGCATACTGACCGCCCTGATCCGAGTGGAATAGCAACCCTTGTGGCCGACCACGCTGCTCATAGGCCATGTCCAGCGCCTGCACGACCAGATCGGCATCCGGGCGTGTCGAGAACGCCCAGCCGACGACTCGGCGCGTGAACAAATCAAGTACGGCGGCCAGGTAATGCCAACGGCCTTGCGCCCAGACATACGTGATGTCGCCACACCAGACCTGATTCGGCGCATCAACCTCGAACTGACGGTTGAGATGGTTCGGAATATCGATCCGCTCGACCGTAGCTTGCTTGTACGCATGGCTGCCGGGCTGCTTGCAGATCAACCCCAGCTCTTCCATCAAGCGACTTACCTTGAAGCGGCCAATCGCCGTGCCTTCCTCGCGCATCATGCCCATGATGCTGCGGCTGCCAGCAGAGCTTCGACTCTCGACGAACAGTTCGTGCACCCGGTGGCGCAACGCCATACGCTCGGCATCTACGCGCTGGGCACGCTCCCGGTACGCATACAGACAGGACCGCGATACGTCGAATACCGCGCACATCAGTTCGACTGATTCGCCTGCGCAGATCTGATCAATTACTTCGTACGTTCTATGCCTTCCGACATCAAGAGCGCGGTAGCCTTTTTTAAAATGGCCTTCTCACGCTCGAGGCGTTCGATACGCGCCTCGAGTTCCTGAATGCGTTGCTGATCCGGCGTGATTGCCTTGCCCTGCGGCGTGACACCCTGACGCTCCATTTGAAGCTGGTGCACCCAGCGGCGCAGTACCGTCTCGCCGACGCCGACCGAGCGACTCGCCTCCATATGGCTATAGCCCTGGTCGAGCACCAGACACGCGGCTTGCTGTTTGAACTCCGGGGAAAACGTACTACGTCGCTTGGTCATTAGAGACCTCTTCATGGCGAGCATTCTCGCCTAAATCAGTGTCCGGGTTCATTAGACCACTACACGGCGCCGCGGACACAAATTGCGGCGGATTCCCCAACGACGTTCCGCGCCACCACGCAGCCTTGGACTTGCCGACTCACGACGCAGTCATGCTTTCTGATTCTTCCCAATGAGAGAACAACGTCCGCCAAAGAATGGGCGGCCTCAAATCTGAAGTGCAACACTCTCGCCATCCGGTAATGTCCGCGAATGGCAAAGAGAACGTACCAACAACTTCAACCTGAAGAACGTATGCGAATCGATTTCTGGCGTGACGAGGGCT
>NZ_CADFEC010000053.1:0-17502 GCF_902833195.1 Burkholderia sp. BCC1638 | reverse complement strand
CGTCCGCGGGCCACGCTGAACTGGCACACGCCTCTGGAAATCCTTGCTCAGATTCTGGCTAACCCCACGGATCGCGCTCCTGTTCAGTAACCCGCGAGGTGTTGCACTTCGCCCTTGAAACCGCCGATGAATCACGAGGCGAGAAGCGAACATTCTCGAGCAATACCACTCCGCGCAAAGGCACATGAACCCCGCACCAATCGAGCCGGTGCGCATTGCGTAACGACTGTCGCCGACATACCGGCTTGATCAGCGCCGCGCGTCCGCCGTTGCGTTCCCCGTTGCTTTCAGCCAGTCCTTGAATGCCCGCACGGCTTCGTCTTCCGCGCGTGCAGCCGCCACGTAAGTGAAATAGCGCCACGGCGGTAGTGCCGGTTCGATGAACGGCTGCACCAGCCGGCCTTCGGCGATGTCGTCCGCAACGAGGGCGATCGGCCCCATTGCGACGCCGAGGCCGTCGAGCGCGCCTTGCAGCGTCAGATAGAAATGCTCGAGCGTGAGCGAATGCCGCGGCACCAGATTCGCATGCCCGGCCGCCGCGAGCCACTCGGGCCACATACCGGGGTACGTCGCCGCATGCAGCAGCGTGAAGCCGGCGAGATCGGCCGGCGTACGCAACGGCCGACCCTCGAGCAGCTTCGGCGCGCATACGGGCAGCCGGATTTCGGATAGAAACTCTTCGGCAACATATCCGTCGATCGCCTGCGGGCCACCGCGGACGATCAGGTCGACCTTGTCGCGCAACTTCTCGATGGGCTCGTTCAACGTCGACAGCCGCACCTCGATGGCCGGATGCGCAACCTGGAACGACGACAGCTTCGGCACGAGCCAGCGAAGCGAAAACGTCGCGGGCGCGCTGACGCGCAGCACGCGCTGCTGCCCCTGGCCGAAATGCTGCGCGGTGGCGAGCGCGATCCGGTCGAACGACGCACCGACCTCAGCAAGGTACATGCGACCGGCGTCGGTCAGTTCGACGCGCCGGTTGTGGCGCTCGAACAGTGGTCGGCCAAGCCATGCCTCAAGTTGTTGAACATGCCGGCTGATCGCGCCATGCGTCACGCACAGCTCGTTGGCGGCGAGCGTGAAACTGCCGAGGCGGGCCGCGGCTTCGAACGCGCGCAGCGAATTCAATGGAGGGAGTCGTCGGGCCATGCATCGTTTCGCGTGAAATTTACTCACACGACTGCTCAGATTTAATCGTTTGATCGGATGATCCTGCTCCGCCAATATGGCACACAAACGGCCGATGCGGCCGGAATGGATGTCTGGATTTCTCACATGGAGTATGGAGCATGCCGAACGTGGTGGTGGTGGGCGCCCAATGGGGTGACGAAGGCAAGGGACGCGTCGTGGATTGGCTGGCGGCGCAGGCCGATCTCGTCGCACGCTACAACGGCGGCCACAACGCGGGGCATACGCTGGTCGTCGGCGGCAAGACGTACAAGCTCGCGCTGCTGCCGAGCGGCATCGTGCGCGGCAAGCGCGGCGTGATCGGCAACGGCGTGGCGCTCGATCCGGAAGCACTCCTGGCCGAGATCGGACGGATGGCCCAGCTCGGGCTGTCGGTGACGCCGGACAATCTGTCGATCGCGGAGAACGCCACGCTGGTCCTGCCGATTCACCGTGCTATCGACCAGGCGCAGGAGCGTCTGCGTCGCGAACCCATCGGCACCACGCTGCGCGGGATCGGGCCAGCTTACGAGGACAAGGTCGGGCGCCGCGGGCTGCGGGTCGCCGATCTGGCGGAGCCGTGCCAGCTTGCCGATAAGCTCGACGTGCTGGTCGATCACCACAATGCATGGTTCCGCGGCCTGGGGCTCGAGCCGTGCTCGCGCGACGCGATGCTGGCAACGCTGGTCGACATCGCGCCGAAGATCCTGCCGTTCGTGCGTCCCGTGTGGGCCGACCTCAATGACGCGAACGACCGCGGCGAGCGCATCTTGTTCGAGGGCTCGCAGGCCGTGATGCTCGACATCGACTGGGGCACGTATCCGTTCGTGACGTCGTCGGGCACCGTTGCATCGGCCGCGGCGGCCGGCACGGGCCTCGGCGCGTCCAAACTCGGCCATGTGCTGGGTGTGACCAAGGCGTACGCGACACGCGTCGGCGGCGGACCGTTCCTCACCGAACTGACCGACGCCACCGGCGAAGCGCTGCGCGCGCGTGGCCAGGAGTTCGGCGTCAACACGGGCCGGTCGCGCCGCTGCGGATGGCTCGACGCCGCGCAGTTGCGGCAGGCGGTGCGGATTTCGGGCATCGATTCACTCGCGCTCACCAAGCTCGACGTGCTCGACGGCGTCAAGTCGATCCAGCTGTGCGTCGGCTACGAACTTGACGGCGCACGTGTCGACCATCTGCCCGCGAGCCTCGATGCGCAGGCGCGCGCAACGCCCGTCTACGAAACTTTCCCCGGGTGGGACGGCACCGTGAAGGGAGTACGTGAGCGCGCGGCGTTGCCGCGTGCCGCACTGGATTTCATCGCGCGCGTCGAGACGATCGCGGGCGTGTCCGTGTCGATGATCACGACCGGCGCCGAGCGCGACGACACGATCGTGCTGCGCAATCCCTTCGACCCGATCTGAGCGCGACGCTACACGCGCGATGTGTGCCCCGGCAGGCCGCGATGCGGCCTGCAACGATCCGGTGCCGGTCGTCCTTCGACATGCGGCGCCGCATGAGCGATCGCCCGCCGATGCGGCGCACGGCAAACTGGACACGTCTGCACCGCTGCGGTACTGTTCCGCACAATTCGCGCCAGACCGGAACGTGCCGGGGCGGGCGCCGCTGCAAGGCGATTTCAATCCCGGGGACATGTCGATGGACACGTTACAGATGATGCGCATTTTCGTCCGGGTGGCGGAGGAGGGCAGCTTCACGAGCGCGGCCCAGCGCCTGGACATCACCACCGCCTACGCATCGCGCTCGGTCGCGCAACTCGAAACGCACCTGCGCACCCGTCTGCTCAACCGGAGCACGCGCCGCATCGCATTGACGGATGCCGGACAGCGCTATCTCGACCGCTGCCAGCGCATCCTCGGCTATATCGACGAAGCGGAAGCCGAGGCGGCCGACGCGCAGGCGAAGCCGTCGGGCCGCTTGCATGTGCATGCGACGACCAGTTTCGGTCAGGCCTACCTGGTGCCGGCGGTGGTGCGATACCGGAAGCGTTATCCGTCGGTGGCCGTCGAGCTCACGCTGTCGCAGCACGTGCCCGACATCATCGACGAAGGCTACGACGTGTCGCTCCAATTGAGCGCGACGGAGCTGCCCGACTCGGGGCTGGTGTCGCAGCGGCTCGGCGATGTGCACAGCGTGCTGTGTGCGTCGCCGGCATACCTGAAGGAACGGGGCACGCCGCGCACCGTGCGCGATCTCGAATCGCATGCGTGCCTGCAGATCGTCACGCCGATCTTTCCGCGCGACCGGTGGCATCTCGACGGCCCTGATGGTCGCGAGACGTTCGAACTGCCGCTGCCGGATTTCCAGGTCAATATCGCCGATGCGCTCGGCGCCGCATTGCGCGCCGGCCTCGGGATCGGCTCATTGCCGATGTCGACCGCGGTGCCTGCACTGGCGAGCGGTGCGCTGGTTCGCGTGTTGCCCGAGTACCGGCTGCAGAAGCTGACGGTCTATACGCTGTATGCGTCGCGCCAGTACCTCGATGCAAAGATCCGCACGTTCGTCGATTTCCTGCGCGAATGCGTGCCCGAAATGCTGTCTGCCGACGAGGCGGCGCTGCGCGGTTCCTGCGAGTCCTGAGCGAAGGTGGACAACGAGTGACGGGTCGAATGACCCGGCACTCGCAAACGCGGTCCGTGAATCGACGTTCGGCCGCACAGGATATTTTGCATACCGAACTTGATGACGAGGGCGCGGCCGAGCTTTCGAAACGGTGGTGTATTGCGGAGCCGGCCGTGGCACTCACATTCCGTCGTGCGCTTCGGTGTCGAACCCGTGACGCGCGAGACGGTCGCATAACGCATTCGCTCCATAAAACGACGACGCCACGGCTGCAAGGCCGTGGCGTTCGCTTCATGTGCATCGCAGCTCAGCAGCGGTGGAGATCCGCTGCGATATTACTGCTGCTTGTCCCAGAGCGTGCGCCCGAAGAACGTGAGTGTGCGATCCCACGCGATCTGCGACCACACCGGATCGAACTGCGTGCCGCCGATGCGGCCCGGGCCGACAGCCGTTTCGTTCGCGAACCCGTGATGCGCGAGATAGCGGTGGAATTCGACGTTGACCTTTGCGTCGGTCAGCTTCTTCTCCAGCGCATCGACCTGGTCGATCGCGAAGAACGCATCCTGCGTGCCCCAGTGGCCCATCAGCGGCACTTTGATCTTCGACGGATCGAGGTAGTCGAGCGGGGGGAAGCCATACCAGGTAACGCCGGCGTCCGCATCGGCGAACTGCAGCGACAGCAGCGTGAGAGCGCCGCCCATGCAGAAGCCGGTGATCGCCACGCGCGACGCGCGCGTCTTCAGGTATTGCACCGCGCCGGGAATGTCCTGCGATGCCGCATCGCCGAAATCGAGGCCCGTCATCAGGTGATGCGCTTCTTCCTCCTCGACGGTCGACTTGCCGCGATACAGGTCGGGCACGAGCGCAATGTAGCCGCAGCGCGCGAGGCGATCGGCGACGCCGCGAATCTGGTCATTCAGGCCCCACCACTCCTGAATGACGACGACCGCGGGTGTACCTTCGGTCTTTTCCGGCGTGGCGAGGTAGCCCTGCAGTTCCTGGCCGTCCGGACGCCGAAACGTGATCATGGAACCGGATGTTTGAGACATGAAACCGCTCCTTTTCGAAAAATGCGATGAGTGCGGCATCGGATCGGCCAGCGAGTGGGTATGCCCGGTGAGTCGAGGCTTCGCTCGCGTTCGCTTCGGCCGGCGCCGACCACGCGGCCATTCTATGCGCAAACACCGGCGGTCTGCGTGAACGGCGCGTTGCGGCGGCCGATCCGCGCCCACGCGTCGGTTGGGCTGCGTGCAGCGCGCATGTCGCGTGCACCGAAAGCGAAACACCCCGCCCCGGTGAACGGGAGCGGGGTGCTTCGTCGGCAGCGGGCGTATCGCGGTATGCGCAGCGTGCGGCGGTCTTACTGACCGAAATAGACCGAGTCGTGAGCGTTCTGCTTGACCGCGATCGCGCGGCCAGTACGCACGCCGGCCGCAGCCTGTGCGCCGTAACCCGTCGAGTCGCTGTTGGTCACGCGTGCCTGCGCGGTCTGCAGCGCATTCGGATAGTGGACGTCGGACACTTCCGGCTTGTACCCGGCCTGTTCGAGCTGGACGAGTTCTGCGCGGACCTGAGCGCGCGTCAGTTGGTCCGATGGGTTCGACTGAGCGAATGCGCCAAGGGATGCGGACAGGGCAGCAGCAGCGGCGACTGCGTAGATGAACGACTTCATGGTGACCTCCGGTTTTCGTAGATTTCGCGCTTCGCTGGTTACGTTGAGCGGTTGATTGCATCGTAGCGATCGCGATACCGGTCGGAAATACGCGTTCCAGCGAATAATTATTGCAACTGGGTAAACGATTCAAGGGAGAAATGGGGTTTTGTCTGATGATTGTTGGGGTGCATGATGGCGGTCGCGGGTTGCAGTTGGCGCAGCATCGTCGGAGGACCGGATGAATTCGCAAGGCATGTTGGCGCAGAACCGATGGGCGGGCGCGCTCCGGGAGGGCGACCGCAGGCCGATCCCGTTCGGTAGATGGTCAAATTGAATCGGATACCGAAGTATCGATGGCGGGCACGGAAATTCGCTTGCCCAATCGCTTTGCAATTGAGACAGGACTTTGCCTTCATACGCCGACGGGAATGTTCGTGCCGTTTCGCTGCGCGTCTCGCATTACCCTTGGACGACCGCCTGTCGTTTCCGGTATTCGGCAGGTTTGATCCCGACATGCCTGGAACGACTGACTGAGCGTATAGACATTCGCGAAGCCGAATTTCGCGGTGACCTGCTTCGGCGTTTCATGGCCGTTTTCGAGCAACTGGCGGGTTGCTGAGACACGGGACGCTTCGACCCAACGCGGCCGATGTGCTGGTCGACAAGGATCCGCGTTTCCAGGCAGGCAATTTCTGCAACGTGATCCGATCGTCGGCGTGGGCCGGCCGATCGGTCGGTGGTGGGGAGGGACGCATGCCACACTTGATGCCCGAGACGGGCGGGTGCCGCTTTGCCAATAGTTATTCATCAGAAAAATTGTTACGTGACAACTTCATGACGTCAGCGCGCGGTTTGATATATGTGATTTCGCGATTTCCGCTCCACGGCGAATCTTCAACCACGCGTGATGGGGCAGGGCCGCGAGCAGGAAAGCCGCTTCGCCGCCACTAGGAACCGCCGGCCGTCGGGGGCGGCCACCGACCGAATTCGCCCGTCTTCGGCAAAACGCCTATAATGATTGGGCAAATTGCCGGAGAAGAGCCATGAGTACGATCGCGTTTCATCCGTCGGGCGTTGCGCACCCGCGCCAGGCCGAGTTCACGATCCTCGAGCAGCTGCTCGCGATTCGCGTGCGCTCGGGCGCCGATCTCGCCGAGCTGGCGAGCGCGCGCGTCGACGTCGCGGTGATCGACCGGCTGTCGGAGCGCGGCCTGAAGTCCGATGAACTCGCTTTCATCATCCCGCGGCGCACGCTGAGCCATCGCCGCCAGGCGCACGAGCGCCTGTCACCGGAGGAATCCGACAAGGCGATCCGGTTGGCGCGCATCGTCGCACAGGCGACGGCCACGTTCGGCGACCAGGACAAGGCGATGGCGTGGCTGCGCAACGGGCTCCAGCGCTTCGGCGGACGCACGTCGCTCGACATGTCGAGTACCGAGCATGGCGCGCGACTCGTCGAAGAAGCCCTCACGCAGATCGACGAGGGGTACTTCGCTTGACGACGCTGTGGCGGATCAGCAATTACGCGGACCTGAAAGGCGTCGGCGGATTGCGGGCCGGCGGGCGCTGGCATTTTGCCGGGCAGCCTGTCGTCTACCTCGCCGAGCATCCGGCGCTCGCGCTGCTCGAGACGCTCGTTCACTTCGAAATCGCTACCGTCGCGCAATTGCCGAGCGGATACCAGTTGCTTCGCATCGAGGTGCCTGAATCGGTGGACGTCGCCGAGATCGCGGATGGCGATGCGCCGGCCGACTGGCGAGAGAACGTCGACTGGACCCGCAGTGCCGGGACCGAGTGGTTGCATACGCAACCGAGCGCCTTGCTGCGCGTCCCGAGCGTCGTCGTGCCGCACGCGCATAACTTCCTGTTGAATCCGCTGCATCCTGCCGCATCCGACATCCGCATCGCGGAAGTCATTCAGTCGCCGTATGACACCCGTATTCTGCGGCTGATCCAGTCGAACAAGGGCGAATAGGACTGACCGCACGTCGTTGCGTGCACAACGCCGATCAGCATTCTCGCGTGTACGGTCGGCGCCCGCATCGGGTGCCCGCGTCAGCCGGATTCGCGTAACCGTTCACAAGCTGGCGAGACCAAGCATCGCGCTGACATCGGCATGCGGATGTCCGTCGAGCAACGGGCGGCGCGCATATGTGTTGCGCAGCACGTGTGGACTCAGGTCGGCTGCGTGAAAGCCGCTCGCGTGCAGCTAGGCAAGCGGCCGCGCAGCTCGAAGTCGTCGATGATCGTGCCGGTCTGCGGTTCGAAGCGGGCACGGCGCTGCGCGTCACCGACATGGAACATGAAGGCGGCGCATGGAAGCAACGATCGACGAACAGAACGACCACGCATCGTGGCAAGTGGCCGGGATTTTTCGATTTACTCTGTGATGTCGATTGCGGTCGCGCGCTGACCAGCCGCGAGGCGGAGCCGTTCGACGTCTGCTGGATGATGGCATTCGACAAAATCGACAGCGATCCCGGCGTGCATGTCCGACGACATCGAGCTGATCGCGAGAAGCCGATTATCTGGCTGCACCGACGGCTGGCCGACACACGTTATTTTGGATGCCTACAGGAATGGTCGCGTTCCGTGCTAACCGATACTTCGTGCCCGATGCGCCGATGCATGCCATCGAGCGACGCCAATCACGCGCCGAGCGCGATGTTTGTCAAACAGTGTGAGTCAATCGTCAGCATTTGCAACTGAAGTAACAGTCCCCGCAATTCAATGGTTTTGGACGTTGGCGCGGCTACATTAGCTCCACCTGCCGCACGTCGCGGCGAGGCATGCGACCAGCCGCACGAAGGCGGCCCGCAGCAACAACGTCTTTGGGGAGAATGACCATGAACAAGATTCGCACGATTCTGCTTGGTGCCGCGCTGACGGCAATCGCATCGGCTGCTTTCGCACAAACGGCGCAGACGGGCGCGGAAGGTTCCGCCGGCGTCGGCGCACAAGTCCAGACGCCGCTGCTCGGCGGTGGTGTGGGCGTGCAGGCAGGTGCAGGCGCGAATGCCGCGGGCTCGGGTTCGGGCGCAGGCAATCTCGTCGGCGGTGCGCTGAACGGCGTGGGCAAGACGGTTGGCGGCGTCGGCTCGGCAGCGGGCAACGCGGTCGGTGGTGCAACGCAGGCAGTTGGCTCGGCAGCCGGCTCGGCGAAGGATGCCGCGGCATCGGCCGTGCACGCGACGAAGTCGCACGTGAAGCATGTCGCGAACTCCGCGAAGAGCCACGTGCAAGGCGCGGTATCGACGGCGGGTGACGTCGCCGGCGGCGCGAAGGCGAAGGCCGGCGAAGCGCTCGAGGGCGCGACGAACGCGGTGCAGGGCGGCGCTTCGGTCGGCGTGAAGGGTTCGGCGTCGGCACAAGGCGGCGCGCTGTAAGCGATACGCTTCTCGCCAAGGCCCGGCCCGCTTCGATGCGGGCCGGGCTTTTTTCATTGGGCGCGCCGCGCATCGTGGTCGCGTTGGTGTGCCGTGGATCGAAACGGGCGGTCCGCGCACCCTCTGCCCATTGCCTGCCCGCCGTGCTTAAATAGCGAGGCTCCCGATCGCCGGGCCGCCCTCGGGCGGCGCAGGTCGATTCAGGCAAGCATGTCCGATCGGCATCGTGACGACAGACGACTCCAAAGTGTCGCCCCGGCCTGCCCGGCGTGGTCCGATAACATTCCGAGGCATCACGATCATGACCATCCTGTTTCGTCTTCTCGCGCTCGCTTGCGTATTGTGGCTCGCGGCGTGCGCGTCGCCGCCCCCGACTTCCGCGAGCGCACCGGCCAGCCAGGATGCCGGCGAACGTCGCGGGCTCGGCACCGCGTGGGGCGAGTCGGTGCATTCCGAAACCCGCAAGGTCGATTTCAAACGCGCGGATCCGACGACGCCGACGGATCTCGCGTCGGTCTACTACAACGATGCACTGCCCGGGCATCCGCCCGCGTCGCGGATTCGCCGGTTGCCGACGCGCGTCGTGCTCGCGAACGGCGACATCGCGTTGTCGTTTACGGACGAGAAAGGCGCGCCGCTGCGTCTCGCGCGCAGCGACGGCCGCTGGCACATGGCGGGTGTCGAAGGCGCACGCTACATGATCGTGCTGCGCAACCAGGGGCGCCGCGCGTTCGAGGTCGTGTCGACGGTCGACGGGCTCGACGTGCTGTCGGGGCGGCCGGGCAGCTATGCGAATGGTGGCTACGTGCTGTATCCGGGCCGTACGCTGACGATCGAGGGCTTCCGCAAGAGCCGCGATGAAGTCGCCGCATTCCGCTTCGCGTCGGTGCCCGACAGCTACGTCGCGAATTCGAAGTACGGCGATACGGCGAACGTCGGCGTGATCGGCGTCGCGCTGTTCGCACAGAAGGAAAGCGATGAGGAAGCGTTGCGTCGCAATGCGAATCCGTTCCCGGGCAACGACGACGGCTTTGCGCCGCCACCCGCGCCGCGCCGCGAGTGACACGCACGGGACGAATGTCGAGGGTGCCGTCGGCCGTCGACTTCGGAAGATCATCCGAGGCATCGCGACCGCCGTGTTTCGGGGTGCAGGTTCGTCGAGGCTGCGCGATCACGCGCGGATTGAGGGCGTGGGGGCGTGCACCTTCCCGACGCCCGCTTTCAGGTACCATCCCGACCCGCTGGTGACAGGTGGCATCATCGCCCGGACGAGCGTTGCATCGCGACGATGCAACGGCGACGGTCCGGTTCGTACCTCGCCCGCGTTGCGTCGCTCGACGGCGCACAATGCTTGTCGACATCGCCCCTTCGTCCTGAAACAGAGGAATCTTCGTGAAGTTCATCCACGCGGCAGACATTCATCTTGACAGCCCGTTGCACGGCCTGAGCGCGTATCCCGACGCGCCGGCCGCGCAGTTGCGCAACGCGTCGCGCGAGGCGCTGCGGCAGCTCGTGGATCGTGCGATCGAAGAGGCGGTCGCGTTCCTCGTGATCGCCGGCGACCTGTACGACGGCGACTGGAAGGACCACAACACCGGCATTTTCTTCGGCCAGCAAATGGGTCGCCTGCGCAAGGCCGGCATTCGCGCATTCGTGCTCGGCGGCAATCACGATGCCGAAAGCGAGATGACGAAGAAGCTGACCTTGCCCGACAACGTCACCGTGTTCGGCCATCGCAAGCCGGAAACCCATCGGCTGCCGGAATTCGACGTCGCGCTGCACGGGCAGAGCTTCAAGGACAAGGCCGTCGTCGACAATCTCGCGATCGGCTATCCGGATCCCGTGCCGGGTCATTACAACGTCGGCGTACTGCACACCGCGCTCGAAGGCTATGCGGCGCATGCGAACTATGCGCCGTGCACGCTGGCGGAACTGCGCGCGAAGGGCTACGACTACTGGGCGCTCGGCCACGTGCACGAGTTCCAGCAATGGTCGGGGCCGTCGACCGTCGTGTTTCCCGGCAACCTGCAGGGTCGCCATATCCGCGAGACGGGCCGCCGCGGCGCGGTGCTCGTGACGGTCGAGCAGGGGCGCACGCAGGTCGAGCGCCTGTACCTCGACGTGCTGCGCTGGGAAGCGCTGTCGGTCGACGCATCCGATTGCTTCACGGTCGCCGACCTGTCGAGAAAGATCGGCCAGTCGCTGGAGGCGCTGTTGACCGTCGACGGTCACGTGCCGCGCGCGGTGCGCGTGACGGTCACGGGGCGCACGCCCGCGCACGGTCTTTTCTTCGGCCGTGCGCCGCAATTGCGCGCGGAGGTGCTGAACCAGATCGGCATCATCGGCAACGAACGGCTGTGGCTGGAGAAGGTCCGTCTCGCGACATCCGCGCCCGAGCAGCCGCAGGGCGAGAGCGAGCAACTCGAGGCGCTGGAGGATCTGAAGCAGATCCTGGCCGACGCCGCGCACGATCCGGATTTTCTCGCGCTGCTCGAACGCGACCTGAAGCCGTTCGTCGGCAAGGTGCGCAGCGACGTGAAGGAAGAGGTGCCGCTGCTGACGATGGCGCGCGCGGGCGAACTCACGGCGCTGGTCGAGCAGGTCGGTCCCGCGTTGCTCGCGCGGCTGGCGAGGGGGGAATAAGCGATGCGCATCAGCCAGCTCGATCTAATCAAGTACGGCAAGTTCACCGACGAGACGCTGCGCTTTCCGTCGGCGGGACAGGATTTTCACGTGATCGTGGGGCCGAACGAGGCCGGCAAGTCGACGATCCGGACGGCCGTGTCGGAACTGCTGTTCGGGATGAAACTGCAGACGCCGCTCGACTTCCTGCATGCGACGCCCGATCTGCGGATCGGCGGCGTGCTGGAGGGGGGCACCGGCGCGCTCGCATTTCATCGTGCCCGCGGGCGCAGCCCGTTGCGCACGCCCGCCGACGACAAGCTGCCGGACGACTATCTCGCGGCCATCCTCGACGGCGCGACGCGCGAGTTTTTCGAGCAGATGTTCGGGCTTGATCATGGGCGGCTCGTCGACGGCGGCCGGAGCATTCTCGATGCGTCCGACAAGCTCGGCCAGGTGCTGTTCGAATCGGCGGCGGGTGTCGGCACGCTCGGGCCCGTGCGCGAGGAGCTCGACGCGCGTGCGGGTGAGCTGTGGGCGCCGCGACGCAGCGGCAGCGCGTTCGCGCAGGCCGAGATGTCGTTCAACGAAGCGGTCGGCGAACTGAAGGCGGTCCAGGTGCGCACGCGTGACTGGGTCGATCGCAAGGAGGCGCGCGACGCGGTCGAGCAGGAGATCGAGCACGCGCGCGTGGAGCAGCGCCGCCTCGAAGCGCTGCGTTCGAAGCTCGAGCGTGTGCGGCGGCTGGCGCCATACCTGAAGGAACTGACGATCAAGGAAGCGGCGCTTGCCGAACTGGGCACCGTCGTCGAGCTGCCGCCGACCGCGTATACCGACTTGCTGAAAGCGCAAGGCGATCTCGCGGCGGAACAGAAGGTGCTCGAGGAGCGTCGCACGGACCTGTTCGCGAAACGCCAGGCGCGCGATGCGATCGATCCGGACGCCGATGCGCTGGCGCTCGAAGGCGACATCGAAGCGCTCGACCGGTTGCGCGGCGCATGCATGAATCACGCTCAGGATCTGCTGTTGCTCGGCGCGGACGTGGAGCGGCATCTGACCGCCGCGGGCTCCGCGGCCGCGCAGCTCGGCTGGCCGACCGACGAGGCGTCGCTGCGTGCGGCACTGCCGACCGCGCTGTCGCTGAAGACTGTCGCGAATCTCTTGCGCGACCACGGCGCGCTGCATCAGGCGCTGGCCGGTGCGCGGGAATCGCTCGACGAACGCATGCAGGAACTCGCGCAGGCGCAGGAACAACTCGCGCGTCTGTCTACCGTCGATGTGCCGGAAGTGCTTCGTGCCGCGCTCGCCGATGCGCAGGGCTTTCGCGGCAGCGGCCAGCGCGAACTGGCGCTCGAGCGCGACATTGCCGCCGCCGAGCGCACGCTCGCCGACGCGCTCGATGCGCTCGGCCAGTGGCGCAGGCCGGTCGACGCGCTGCGTGTGCTCGACGTGCCGTCGGCGGCGCGGCTCGGTGCGCTGCTCAACGAAGCAAGCGAGCGCGCGAGCGCGGCGGCCGCCGCGCGTGATGCACGGGACGGCGCGCAGGAAGAATACGAACGGCTCGAACTGCAGGAGAGACATTTCGCGGAGACCCACAAGGTCGTCACGACTGCCGAAGTGCTGGCGGCGCGCGCGCGTCGCGACGGCGCGTGGGGCGACATCCGCAACGGTGTGGTCGATCTGGCAACGGGCGCGCCGGTCGTCGACGATGCGATCCGGCTCGCCGACGAACTCGTCGACGCGCAGCTCGGCGCCACGCAAGCGGCGGCGACGCTGCAATCGCTGCGTCAACAGGTCGAATCCGCGCGTGCCGTGTTGATGCGCCGGCAGGCGGCCATGGACGAGCGCGAACGCGAGCTCGCCGTGCATCGCGATGCGTGGTCCGAACTGGCGACGACGGCCGGCGTGCCCGGCATGCCGCTGGCGGCGATGGGCGACTGGCTCGCGAAGCGCGACACGGTGTTTGCCGCGCAGTTCGAACTTGACCGCCAGCGCCGCGAATTCGCGACGATCCGCGATGCACGTGCCGGCGCGGAAGCCGCGTTGCGTTCGGCGCTGCGCCTGGTCTCGCGCGGCGGCGACGCCGACGGGTTGGCGGCACTCATCGCGATCGCCGAGACGTTCGTGCAGTCGGCGGAGAAGACGCTTGCGCAGAAGGACAGCCTCGAGGACCGCGCGCGCGAAGCCGAACGCGGATGCGCGACGGCCCGTTCGCGCGCGGGCCAGGCCCAGGCCGCCTACGATGCGTGGCAAGCACAATGGCGCGACGCGCTCGCCGACGCGAAGCTGTCCGCGAACGCGGTGACGCTGGCTGCGGCGGAAGGGGCGCTCGGGCTCGCGAATGCGGTGACGGAAGAGCTGGCCGCCGCCGATGCGCCGCGCAACCGGATCGCCGCGATTCGTGCCGAGCTGGCTGCGCTCGAGGCCGGCGCCCGGCGGCTGGCCGAAGCGCTCGAACCCGAATGGCTGGCGAGCGGCAACTGGCTGGACGTCGCGCGCCGGTTGACGATGCGCGTGGCGGCCGCACGGGAAACCGCGCGTGCAATCGATCGTGCCGACGACGCGGTGCGGCAGGCCGAGGGCAAGGTCGCCGATGCCGCCGCCGCGGTGGCGGGTGCGGACGCACGCATTCAGCCGTTGCTGCAACTGGCCGGCGTCGCGTCGATCGACGCGGCGCTGCCGCTGGCCGAACGATCGGATCGCCAGCGCCAGCTTCGACAGGCCGTCGATGCCGCGAAGGAGGCACTGGTGCGCGATGGCGACGGGTTGTCCCAGTCGGCCGTCGAGGCCGAGGTCGCGGAACAGGACATCGCCGACGTGCCCGCGCATCTCGAGGCGGTGAAGCAGTCGCTCGACGACGTCGGCAAGCGCCTGAACGCGCTCGCGCAACAGCAGGTCGTCGCCCAGCAGGCATTCGGCGCGATCGACGGCCAGGCGAACGCGGCCGTGGCCGAGGCGAAGCGGCAGGAAGCGCTGGCCGCGATGGGCGACGCGGCTGAACAGTATCTGGAAGCAGCGACCGCGAGCCGTCTGCTGAAGTGGGCGACCGATCGCTATCGCGACCAGAAGCAGGGGCCGATGCTGCGCCGCGCGGGCGAGATTTTCGCGGGGCTGACGCTGGGCGAATTCGCGCGGCTGACCGTCGACACCGAACGGACGCCGCCTGCGCTGTACGCGCGACGCACGAAGGGCACGTCGGTCGAGGTCGCCGGCCTGAGCGAAGGGACGCGCGATCAGTTGTTCCTCGCGCTGCGGATCGCGGCGCTCGAATTGCAGCTCGCGAGCAGGACCGCGCTGCCGTTCGTTGCCGACGATCTGTTCATCAACTTCGACGATGCGCGCGCGAAGGCGGGACTCGAGGCACTGCGCGATCTGTCGACGCGAACGCAGGTGCTGTTTCTGACGCACCACGATCACCTGCTGCCGCTCGTGCGCGACGTGTTCGGCGCGCAGGTGAACGTGGTGGGGCTGGAGCGCGAGGCGGCCGGCGCATGACGGCGCGCGTCCCGATGTTCCGATATGTGGGAATGGTCATCGCGTACAGGTAGTATGTGCGGTTCCGAAACGCACGCGACCGGTTCAGCCGGTCGCGGGTCCGGCCACACGAGGGATCAACATGAACAAGCTGGTAGCTGCCATCGCGTTCGCGGCGGACAAGCATCGCAATCAGCGGCGCAAGGACGATGAGGCATCGCCGTACATCAACCATCCGATCGCGCTGGCCGCCGTGCTGGCCAACGAGGCCGGCATCGAGGACGAGCGCGTGATCGTCGCGGCGGTGTTGCACGACACGATCGAGGATACGGAGACCACCGAGCAGGAGCTGCTGCGGCTGTTCGGCAAGGACGTCGCGGACATCGTGATGGAAGTCACCGACGACAAGTCGTTGCCGAAGGACGAGCGCAAGCGCCTGCAGATCGAGCATGCGGCGACCATCAGCCGGCGCGCGAAGCTCGTGAAGCTCGCCGACAAGATCTGCAACCTGCGTGACATCGCGCGACATCCACCCGCGGACTGGCCCCTCGAGCGCAAGCAGGCGTACTTCGACTGGGCGAAGTCGGTCGTCGACCGGATGCGCGGCGTGCATCCGGGCCTCGAAGGGATCTTCGACGCCGCGTATGACGCGCGGCCGGCGGACTGACGCACAGCCATGCAGGCGGCCCGATCCCGCTCCCGATCAGTCGCGCGGTCGTTGCCCGCGGTGGCGGGCGTCGACGTGGGCGGCGACAAGAAGCGATGCGATCTCGTGATCTTGCGCGGCGCGACGATCGTTTGCCGCGAGGAGCGGATCGTGCCCGAAGCGCTGCCTTCACTGTGTATCGAGCATGACGTGGTGGCGGTCGGCGTCGACGCACCGAGCCTTTGGTGGACGGGCAGCGGACGCCGGGCTGCCGAGCAGGCGCTCGCGCGTGAACGGATCTCGTGTTTTCCGACGCCATCGCGCGAGCAGGCCGTGGCCAGCACGTCGGGCTTCTTCGACTGGATGTTCATGGGAGAGCGCGTCTACCGCGCGCTGGCCGACGCCTATCCGCTGCTGACCGACGCGCGCTATGCCGGCGGGCGCGTGAGCTTCGAGACTTATCCGTACGCGATTACCTGCGCGTTGCTTGGCAAGGCGATCGCGTCGGCGAAGCAGAAACGCAGCCAGCGCCGGCAATTGCTGACCCAACTCGGGATCGACGTGTCGACACTGCGATCGGTCGACGCGCGGGACGCGACGTTGTGCGCATTGACCGCGCAATACGTGATCGACGGAAACGCGCACGCATACGGCGATGCGGAAGGCGGGTATATCCGTGTGCCGATCGTCGGCGAGACGATCGTTCTCGATACGCTCTAGTCACGGGCTGCGGCTTGCCGATACGCGTGAACCCGCGACGGGAAGGTGAGCTCTTTCGGGAGAAGCATTGGACATGTCGATGTCGAGGTGTCGAGTAGCGACAGCCGGTCGGCATGTGCGAGGCGGCTGGCGTGCGCAACATGCAACATATATGCAGTTGACGCAGCGCGCGCCTCTCGGCCGGGATGCTCAGTCTTCGAGAATGGACTTCGGCACGCTGGAGAGATCGCAGGCAGCCGCTTGCTCGAAATAGCCTTGCGCATCGTCGATCATCACGACCGCGACGTCGATCAGTTCGTCGAGTCGCTGCAGCAGCGATTCGCGCCATTCGATGTCTTCGTCGCGCTCGGGCGTTTTGTCGAGCTGCTCGATGATCGAGTCGGCCGTCTGCAGGAACGGGATTGCCTGTTGATAGTTTTCGATCGAGACCATCGCTGCGTTGCGCGCGCCGACGAGTCGTTCACGATGCTCGTCCGCCAGGTCGGAGACACCGCTGATGCGGGGCAGGACATTCGAGATACGTTGCAGGAGCGGCGGGACCTGTTCTTCGAGCATGACGGCGCGCTCGCGCAGCGCGGCGTATTCATCGCGGAGATCGGCGTCGCCGGATTGAGTGGTGCTGTCCATCGTCGGTATGAGTGCGTTGTTCGATCGCGGCATGATACTCGACGACGTGCGCTCTCTTGTTTGTGCCGTGGGGTTGTGTCCGGCGCGAGGCAAATACGGAGCGCGGTTGAACAGAGGGCGTATTCAATCTGCTGTATAGGATAGGAGGAAAGAAGGACTCGCCCAGGATTCGTCGTGGGCTCCTTGCGCAGCATGCGGTATGCAGGGCGTCAGGCCGAAGCCCCCGTGCGCGGTAGCGCACGGGGGCTTTTTCAAAATATTTTCACAAAGGGGTTGCGGAGGTCGAGGCGGGTGCTTAGAATCACGCCTCTTTCGCGCTAACGGAAACGCAGCGCGGAGGAAGAAGGGAAGCGGTGCGGACGAGGGCGGTGGTAGAACCCCGGCGCACACGAAGTTGAACCCTCAGCCGTCGCAACGAAGCAGTTCAAAAAGTTGTTGACGAGCTGAAAAAGACGGTTCATAATCTCGCTTCTCTGCTGCTGAAAACGCAGCGCTGCTGGGAAACTTCAGGTTTCTCGCAGAAATGCTCTTTAAAAATTAACAGCCGATAAGTGTGGGCGCTTGATGGCCGCGAGCTGATCTTCGGATCAGAAAGCGAAAGTATCAAGAGTCTCACACTAAAGTAAGTCAGG
>NZ_CADFEC010000052.1:0-19059 GCF_902833195.1 Burkholderia sp. BCC1638 | reverse complement strand
GCGCCGATGCGCGCGCAGGCCTGCATCGCGACGATGCCTTCGATCGACATCGGAATGTAGATGACGACGCGATCGCCCTTGCCGATTCCGCGTTTCTTCAGCGCATTCGCGAAGCGCGACACGCGCGCGAGCAGGTCGGCATAGGTGACACGCGTGACGGTGCCGTCGTCGGCTTCGAAGATCACCGCGACGCGTTGACCGTTGCCGGCTTCGACGTGACGGTCGAGGCAGTTGTACGACGCGTTGAGTTCGCCGTCGTCGAACCACTTGTAGAACGGCGCATTGCTCTCGTCGAGCACCTTGGTGAACGGCTTGTGCCAGCTAAGGCCTTCGCGCGCGAGACGCGCCCAGAAGCCTTCGTAATCCTGCTCGGCTTCGGCGGCCAGCGCGCGGTAGGCCGGCATGCCGGAAATGGTCGCCGCCTTCTCGAGCGCCTCGGGCGGCGCAAACTGACGGGTTTCGTGAAGAACCGATTCAATCGCAGACATCGACTACCCCTTGGTGAACATGAATCCTCTGCATGGCGGCGCGATCGTGCGCGCCGCGTCTTGGCCGGCGCTTGCGCGCCGCTGTCTCCCACTCACCCGCGCGCGGCCCGAAGGCTGCGCGCGATGCTGCGCCGCACCACGTCACAAGACGGTGGATGTACGGCCTGGCGATATCCACGATAAGCGCTCGAACTTACCCGTCACTTACGCGACACCGCCGTTCCGCACGCCGCGCGGCGGCGCCTTGCGGTCTGCTTTACGCTGTTACAACCGCGACCCTACAATCCTAACTGAACTCGCCTCCCGGATTCCAGCTTGAATCGCTACGCCCTCTTCCTCATCCTGTCGATGCTGTTTGTCGGCAGCAACGTCGGTATCGGCAAATCCATCGTCGTCTTCGTCCCGGTCGCCATCCTCGCCACGCTGCGCTTCGTGATCGCGATCGCCGTGCTGTGGCCGCTGTTCAGCCCGGTGAAGATGCGTGCCGTCCGGCGCGCGGAATGGCTGAACCTGTTCCTGCAGGCGTTCTTCGGCACCTTCATGTTTACGCTGCTGATGCTCAATGGCGTGCAGCGCACGAGCGCGGTCGCGGCCGGCGTGATCACGAGCACCATCCCGGCGATCGTCGCGCTGTTCGCGTGGCTGATCCTGCGTGAAAAACCGAACGGCCGTGCGCTCGTGTCGATCGCGCTCGCGATCGCCGGCGTCGTGACGATCAACCTCGCCAACGGCAGCGCAGGCAGCGCGTCCGCGCACGGCGCCGGCGGCACCTCGGCCGGCTCGCTGACCGGCAACCTGCTGATCCTCGGCGCCGTGTGCTGCGAATCGATCTACGTGATCCTGTCGCGCCGGCTCACGCAGACACTCGCGCCGATCGACATCTGCGCATACACGCATCTGTTCGGCCTGTGCCTGATGCTGCCGCTCGGCGCGACGGCGTTGTGGCATTTCGATTACGCGAGCGTGCCGGCCGGTACGTGGGCGCTCGTCGTCTGGTACGGGCTGTCGGCCAGCATCTTCTCGTTCTGGCTGTGGATGAAAGGTATCCGGCACGTGCCGGGCAGCCTCGCCGGCGTGTTCAGCGCGGTGCTTCCGGTCGCGGCCGCCGCGTACGGCATCGCGTTCCTCGGCGAACGCCCGACGCTTGCGCACGGCATCGCGCTCGCATGCGTCGTCAGCGGCATCGTGCTCGCGAGCCTGCGCGTGAAGCGCGTGCCGGCCGCCGCGTCCTGATCCGTCCCCGGCAGCCCCGGCGCGTCGCTGCAGTCGCGCCGGCCGACGCGTTACAATAGCGCGCCTTTTCAAGATTACCCCCGATACCTGCGCCCAGCGCCCGACCCTCCACCATGTCTGCCCCGCATTCGCCCGGCTCCACCCGTCGTCCCCTGCGCCCGCTGCCCGCGCTGATCTTCATGAGCCGCTGGCTCCAGGTTCCGCTTTATCTGGGCCTGATCGTCGCGCAGGCCGTCTATGTGTTCCTGTTCCTGAAGGAAGTCTGGCACCTGCTGTCGCACGCGACGAGCCTGGACGAGATCAGCGTGATGCTTGCAGTGCTCGGCCTGATCGACGTCGTGATGATCTCGAACCTGCTGATCATGGTGATCGTCGGCGGCTACGAGACGTTCGTGTCGCGTCTTGGCATCGAGGGCCATCCCGACGAGCCCGAGTGGCTCGACCACGTGAACGCGGGCGTCCTGAAGGTCAAGCTGTCGATGGCGCTGATCAGCATTTCGTCGATCCACCTGCTGAAGACCTTCATCAACCCCGACCAGCACACGACGCACGCGATCATGTGGCAGGTGATCATCCACGTGTCGTTCCTCGTGTCGGCGCTCGTGATGGCGTGGGTCGACCGCCTGACGACCCACACGCACCCGGCCCATTTCCACGAGACGCATGTGCCCGCCCCGGCCGTGTCCCGCAAATCGGTCGAAGCCGCCGCCAACGCATAAACGTATTCCCCTCAGTCCTCACAGAGTCTCAGCCATGACCGTCATCAAACAGGAAGACCTGATCCAGAGCATCGCGGATTCGCTGCAGTACATCAGCTACTACCACCCGCTCGACTACATCCAGGCCCTCGGCCGCGCGTACGAGCTGGAAGAGAGCCCGGCCGCGAAGGACGCGATCGCGCAGATCCTCACGAACAGCCGCATGTGCGCGGAAGGCAAGCGCCCGATCTGCCAGGACACCGGCATCGTCACGATCTTCGTGAAGGTCGGCATGGACGTGCGCTGGGACGGCGCGACGATGGGTCTCACCGACATGATCAACGAAGGCGTGCGCCGCGGTTACACGCACCCGGACAACGTGCTGCGCGCATCGATCGTCAATCCGCCGGAAGGCGCCCGCAAGAACACGAAGGACAACACGCCGGCCGTGATCCACTACGAGATCGTGCCGGGCGACAAGGTCGACGTGCAAGTCGCGGCGAAGGGCGGCGGCTCGGAGAACAAGTCGAAGTTCGTGATGCTGAACCCGTCCGACTCGATCGTCGACTGGGTGCTGAAGACGGTCCCGACGATGGGCGCGGGCTGGTGCCCGCCGGGCATGCTCGGGATCGGCATCGGCGGCACCGCCGAAAAGGCGATGCTGATGGCGAAGGAATCGCTGATGGAGCCGATCGACATCCAGGAAATCATCGCGCGCGGCCCGAAGGACTGGGTCGAGGAACTGCGCGTCGAGCTGCACGAGAAGGTCAACGCGCTCGGCATCGGCGCGCAGGGCCTCGGCGGCCTCGCGACCGTGCTCGACGTGAAGATCATGGCCGCACCGACGCACGCGGCGTCGAAGCCGGTCGCACTGATCCCGAACTGCGCGGCCACGCGCCACGCGCACTTCGTGCTCGACGGCTCGGGCCCCGCGAAGCTCGAGGCGCCGTCGCTCGACGCGTGGCCGAAGGTCCAGTGGGAACCGAACACGGAAACGAGCAAGCGCGTCGACCTGAACACGCTGACGCCGGAAGAAGTCGCGAGCTGGACGCCGGGCCAGACGCTGCTGCTGTCGGGCAAGATGCTCACGGGCCGCGACGCCGCGCACAAGCGCATCGCCGACATGCTCGCGAAGGGCGAGAAGCTGCCGGTCGACTTCACGAACCGCGTGATCTACTACGTCGGCCCGGTCGATCCGGTACGTGACGAAGTGGTCGGCCCGGCAGGCCCGACGACGGCCACGCGGATGGACAAGTTCACCGAAACGATGCTCGCCCAGACGGGTCTGATCTCGATGGTCGGCAAGGCCGAACGTGGCCCGGTCGCGATCGACGCGATCAAGAAGCACAAGGCGGCGTATCTGATGGCGGTCGGGGGTGCGGCGTACCTCGTGTCGAAGGCGATCCGCGGCGCGAAGGTGCTCGCATTCGAAGACCTCGGCATGGAAGCGATCTACGAGTTCGACGTGCAGGACATGCCGGTGACGGTGGCGGTCGATTCGTCGGGCACGTCGGTGCACCAGACCGGTCCGAAGGAGTGGCAGGCGAAGATCGGCAAGATCCCGGTCGCAACCGCTTAAGCGCGCTCGCACGAAAGGCCGGACGGATGTCCGGCCTTTTTACTTCTCATTCTCGTTATCGCGCGCGGCCCGCTATCCGGGGCCGATTCTCATTACACGCAAAAGGCAGGCCCGACAAGGCTTCGAGGCTTGGCTTTTCTCGTTCGAGCGATTATCGTTCGGTTTCTGAAGCCCCACTGAACAAGGAACAGCCATGCAAGGCGACAAGAAAGTCATCGAATACCTGAACGCCCAACTGAAGAACGAACTCACGGCGATCAACCAATACTTCCTGCATGCGCGCATGTACAAGCACTGGGGCCTCGAAAAGCTCGGCAAGCACGAATACGACGAATCGATCGGCGAAATGAAGCATGCCGACTGGCTGATCGAGCGCGTGTTCATGCTCGACGGCCTGCCGAACCTGCAGGACCTGCACAAGCTGCTGATCGGCGAGGAAACCGAAGAGATCCTGAAGTGCGACCTGAAGCTCGAGCAGATCTCGCAGTCCACGTGCAAGGAAGCGATCGCTTACTGCGAATCGGTGCGTGACTACGTGTCGCGCGAGATCTTCGAAAAGATCCTCGACGACACCGAAGAGCACATCGACTGGCTGGAAACGCAGATCGACCTGATCGGCAAGGTCGGCCTGCAGAACTACCAGCAGACGATGATGGGTTCGCCCGAGTAATCGCCACGCCCGCCACGATCGCCACCTCGCCTTCCGCATGACGACGACGAACCCGCCAGCCGCTTCCGCGGTCCGCCCCGCCGCCCCCGTCGGCATCTTCGATTCGGGGCTCGGCGGCCTGTCGGTGCTGCGTGCCGCGCGCGCGCACCTGCCCGGCGAGTCGTTCGTCTATGTCGCCGATTCGCACCATGCACCGTATGGTCCACGCGACGAGGCATTCATTACGGAGCGCACGCTGGCCATCGGCGAGTGGCTCGCCCGCGAAGGCGCGAAAGCGCTCGTGATCGCGTGCAACACCGCAACGGCGCGCGCGATCGCGGCCATCCGCGAGCGCCTGTCGATACCGCTCGTCGGCGTCGAGCCGGGCATCAAGCCGGCCGCCGCGCTGTCCGCGACCGGCGTCGCGGGCGTGCTCGCCACGCAATCGACGCTGAACAGCCCGCGCTTCCAGGCACTGCTCGACCGCTACGGCGCCGGCCGGCGCTTCATCTGCCAGCCCGGCCACGGGCTCGTCGAAGCGATCGAACGCGGCGACACGAACTCACCCGCGTTGCGCGCGTTGCTCGCGCGCTACCTGCAGCCGATGCTCGACGACGGCGCCGATACGCTGGTGCTCGGCTGCACGCACTACCCGTTCTTCACGGAAACGATCCGTGACCTTGTCGGCGACCGGCTGACGATCGTCGATACGAGCGATGCCATCGCCCGGCAACTCGCGCGGGTGCTCGACGAACGCGGCCTGCGCGCGCCGGCCGGCACGCGTGCCGCGCCGCCACGCTTCTGTTCGACGAGCGACGGCCTGCAACTGCGCGCCCTCGCGTCGTCGCTGCTCGGCATCGACGCACCGGTCGAATCCGTCACCATTTCCTCGCCGAACGCACGCGCCTGCACGACCGTCTGACGCGGGCCGGCACGCCGCCGGTTCGCCCTCTCCCGCTCCGCCTCCCGTTTCAAGGGTCCGATGACCTTAAAAAAAGCCGAACCAGGCTTGTCAACGTCCGCAAATTTAATGATAATAATTCGCATTAACGTTAGCTATCGCAACTCATCATGATCGTCTGCGTGTGCAAGTCTGTTTCCGACCGCAAGATTCGCGCGTCCCTCGCCGAGGGCGTGAGTTCTTTCGATGAACTCCAGTTCGAACTCGGCGTGGCCACGTGCTGCGGCAAGTGCGAGGAGTCCGTCCGCGACCTCATGGCCGAGCAAGGCGTTTGCGCGAGCCGGTGCGGCGTCGAGCATCACGCTCATCCGATTCCGGTGACGTTCTACGACCGCAAGGCCGCCTGAGCGGCGCCGAGCATACCCGTGCGGCTGCGGCCGCATTTGATGTCCGACCGTCAGCAAGCCACCTTCCGCGCGAGCCAGCGGCTTACCTGCCAAGGAGCCTGTCATGGAATTGCTGATCGGATTTGTGACCACCGTGTGCATCTCGCTGCTGATCTTCCGCAAGTAATACCGATTCACCCGCCGCGCCCCGGGTGCGACGTCGTTCTTTCAAGCTAACATGCAGGCTTCGCAATCCGCTCCTGCCGGCGTCCTGCCGGCTGCCCCACGTATGAATCCCCGGGTCATCACCGTCGCGGTCGGTGTGCTTGCCGCACATGCGATCATGCTGACGGCCGCGTGGCTCCATCGCAACGCGCCGCCGCCGAAGACGGTCGAAGTCCAGTCGATCACCGCGCAGTTGATCCCGCCTGCGCCGGCCGCTCAGCCGGTTGCGGTCGAATCGGTTGCGCAACCCGCGCCACCGAAGCCCACGCCGCGCGTCAAGCCGAAAGTCGAACCGAAACCGGTACAGAAAGCAGTCAAGCCGACGCCTCAGCCGGTCGCACAATCGCCGTCTCCGACGCCCGCCCCCGCAGCCGATCCGTCACCCGCGCCCACCACACCCGCCGCCGCACCCGCCGCGCCGGCGGCCACGCCCGGTCCGGCCCGTGAGACGATGCAAGTCAGCGCGCCGAAGAACGTATCGGCGCTCAAGTGCAGTTTCGTGAAGCCCACCTATCCGTCGATGTCGCGTCGCCGCGGCGAAACGGGCACGGCCTATGTTCACTTCGTCATCGGCTTGACGGGCAAGATCGAAAGTGTCGAGTTGCAAAAGAGCAGCGGCTACCCGCGCCTCGACGAGGCAGCGCTGGATGCGACACGCGCCAGCACGTGCCCGCCATACCTCGAGAACGGGCAAGCGATCCGCGCCGCCCATACGCTGCCCTTCAACTTCACGCTCGACGATTAACCCGCCTCATTCGAAAGATTCAAAGGAAACAAAAATGCAAAGCTACGGTATCGCGCACGTCTGGGCGCAAGGTGATTTCGTCACGCGCGCCATCGCGATCACGCTGCTCGTGATGTCGGTCCTGTCCTGGATCGTGATCGTCGTCAAGGGCTGGAACGTGGTTCGCCTGAACCGTCTCACGAAGAATGCCGAGCAGGCGTTCTGGCATTCGGACGATTTCGACGACGGCATCAAGAAGCTCGGACTCGCCGCATCGACGCCGAGCGACAACCCGTTCCTCGCGCTCGCGCTGTCGGGCAAGGAAGCCGCCGATCACCACCATCAGACGCAACCGCACCTGCACGACCGCATGGACGTGTCGGACTGGGTCACGCGCTGCCTGAAGGACACGATGGACGAAGGCATCTCGCGCATGCAGGCCGGTCTCGCGATCCTCGCGTCGATCGGCAGCACGGCGCCGTTCGTCGGCCTGTTCGGCACGGTCTGGGGCATCTACCACGCGCTGCTCGCGATCGGCGCAACCGGCCAGACGTCGATCGACCAGGTCGCGGGCCCGGTCGGCGAGTCGCTGATCATGACGGCCTTCGGCCTGTTCGTCGCGATTCCCGCCGTGCTCGGCTACAACGCACTGACCCGTGCGAACAAGGGTGTCGTCAGCAAGCTGCGCCGCTTCGCGCACGGCCTGCACGCATACTTCGTGACGGGCGCGCGCCTCGCGTCGTCGTCGGCCCGCGACGGCCTGCGCCTTGCTTCGCGCGCCAGCTGAGACGGGGTGAACCATGGCAATGAACACCGGCTTCAGCGATGACGACGACGATGGCGTGATGAGCGAGATCAACATGACGCCGCTCGTCGACGTCATGCTCGTACTCCTGATCATTTTCCTCGTGACGATCCCGGCGATGCAGCACGCGGTGAAGATCGACCTGCCGCACGCGAGCAGCCAGCCCGTGGACGAAAAGCCGCAGACGGTCGACGTCGCGATCCAGGGCAACGGCACGATCCTGTGGAACGACCAGACGGTCACGCGCGAGCAGTTGCAGGCGCACATCGCGGAAGCGGCACAGCATCAGCCGCAACCGGAGTTGCACCTGCGTGCCGACCGCAAGGTTGCGTATGAGCGTGTGGCCGAAGTGATGTCCGATGCGCAGGCTGGCGGCCTGACGAAGCTCGGCTTCGTGACGGAGCCGACTGCGAAGGCGAAGTAACGCACGCGCGTTTGTCTCGCCGGGCGCGCCTAGCCGGTCGCACTTCGCCGGCCGCACCTCGCCGGCCGCGCACAAAGTAAAAGGCCTTCATCGCCAGATGAAGGCCTTTTTTCATGCGCACGCGGGCGCCTTCGGGCGGCGGGCTCTTCGGCGGTATCGGTTGCGCCTCGAGCAACGCAAATGCGGCTACCGTGGTCTGCACGGACTGCGCGTTCTGCCCTATCTGGCTCGCAACATATGCGGCCACCTGATTCCGCTCAGAACTTCCTTCGCGAAATGGGATTTCAATATAGGCCTGCCCGCGTATGCATTCAAGGTCCCGGCGATTGAAACTTGCGATTGCCGGCGGCGCTTCAATGACAAAACAAATTTGCCACGACGCGCATCTTGCATTCAGGTGGCCGAAGCATCGGCCGCCGCCGCGTCCTGCTTCGCGCGCTCAGGGCACCCCGGTTGCTTGTATTCGCCGTGGTCGAGCTTCTCGACCAGATAATCGACGAACGCGCGCACCGCGGGCGGCATGCCCTGCCGCGACACGAACACCGCGTAGAGTTGCGGCACCGGCAGCGTCCAGCCGGGCATCACCGGCGACAACTGCCCCGCACGCAACGCATTGCCGTACATCATCTCGGGCAGCGCCGCGATGCCGAGGCCGTCGAGCACGGCCTCGCGGATCGTCATCAGATCGGCCGTCACGAGCCGCGGATCGTGCTCGTGCAAGTGCCGCGTGCCGTCCGGCGCGATCAGGTTGAACACGTGCCGTCCGTCGACGCTCGGCGTATCGAGCGTCTCGAAGTGCGCCAGATCGTCCGGCACGAGCGGCGGCGCATTCTGGTTCAGCAGGCTCGGCGCGCCGACCAGCATCTGCTCGGTCCGCCACAGCGGCCGCACGACGATGTTCGCGTTCTGCGGCGGCTCCGAGCGCACGCGCAACGCAACGTCGACCGAATCCTCGAACAAGTCGATCACGCGATTCGTCACACGAATGTGCACCTTCACCTCGGGATAGCGGTGGAGGAATTCGGGGAGGATGCGCGACAGCATCGTCTGCGACAACGTCACCGGGACGCTCACGCGCACCGAGCCGCGCGGCGACGCGCGCAGCTGCTGCACGGCGTTCATCGCGGCCTGGGCTTCGGCGAGCATCGCCTGGCAATGCTGGTAGAACAGCTCCCCCGCCTCGGTCAGCGCGAGCTTGCGCGTCGAGCGCTGCAGCAGGCGCACGCCGAGCGCCGCCTCGAGTTCGGTCAGGCGCCGCGACAGGCGCGATTTCGAGATACCGAGCACGCGTTCCGCAGCCGAGAAACCGCCGTGTTCGACGACCTGCGAAAAGTACATGAGGTCGTTCAGGTTGTGTGCATCGATGTTCATGTCATCGTTCCAATTTCAGAACAATCCATTGCGAACCGCCGCAAATCGGACCGTAAAACGCCCAATATAATAGCGCTATGTTTCAAAAATGACGCTATTCCGATGATGCCGAGGGCTTCTGCATGACGACTGCTCGCTCGCTTGACCGCACGTACCCCGCGCTTCGCACGACCGAAGGCGGCGGCTTCGTGGTTCACCGCCCGTTCCCGACCCGGCTGCTGATGGATTTCGATCCGTTCCTGCTGCTCGACGAAATGGGCCCCGTCGACTATGCCCCTGGCGAAGCCAAGGGTGCGCCCGACCATCCGCATCGCGGCTTCGAGACCGTCACCTATGTGCTCGACGGGCGCTTTCGTCATCGCGACTCGGCCGGCCATGCCGGCACGCTCGGCCCCGGCGACGTGCAGTGGATGACGGCCGGCGCGGGCGTCGTGCACAGCGAAATGCCGGATCCCGCGTTCGCGCAGGCTGGCGGACGCTCGCACGGCTTTCAGCTGTGGGTCAACCTGCCGCGGCGCGACAAGCTGATCGCACCGCGCTACCAGGAGATCCCGGCCGCCCGCATCCCGACCGCGACGTCGCCCGACGGCCGGGCGCAGGTCCGCGTGATCGCCGGCGAAGCGTTCGGGGTACGCGCGGCGATCGAGACACGCACGCCGATCCTCTACCAGCATTTCACGCTGCAACCGGGCGCAACGGTCACGCAGCCGGTGCCGGCAGGTTTTCGCGTGTTCGCTTATCCGCTCGACGGAGCCGGCCGCTACGGGCCCGACAGGCAGCAAGTCGACGCACGGCAGATGATCGTCTACGGTGACGATGGCGACGCGGTGACGTTCGAAGCCGGCGATACGCCGCTCGAGTTGCTGCTGATCGGCGGCGTGCCGCTCAACGAGCCGATCGTCCGCTATGGCCCGTTCGTGATGAATACCGAGGAAGAGATCCGGCAGGCCGTCGTCGACTACCAGACCGGCCGCATGGGCTGCATCGACGCATGACGTCCGAACGGGGCCGCAGGGACCGCGAAACCGCGCGTTTTGCGTCACAATAACTTCTTGAACCATGTGGCCGCCCGCCACCAGAAGGAACCCGTCCCCTTGAACTTCGAACATCTGATCCAGATCAACTCCGACGATCCGGCCGTGCCGTCCCTCACCCGCGACCAGCTCTGGGAAGGCCTCGTGCTGCGCGCCGAACAGCCGCAGCTGTTCGTGATCGGCCTCGACAGCTGTGTTGTCCATGAACGGACGGACACCACGCTCGAACGCGAGCTGCACTACGGGCATGCAACCGTGCGCGACCGCGTGACGTTCACCCCGAACCAGCAAGTGCGCTACGACATCCATGCGGCCGGCGGCGAAATCGGCGGCTCGCTGACGATGACGATCGAGGAACGCGACGACCACGAGTTGTTCCTGCGCTTCGAGTACCACACGACGCTAACCGTGACGGACGACAGCGAGGAAGCACGCCAGACGCACGGCATCGTCAAGGAAGCGTATCGCACGTCGGACATCGACACGGTGCGCCTGATCCGCGAATACGCACAGGGACGCAAGGACCCCGATCCGCTCCATTGACGTCGGCGGCGGCCTGCGGGCCGCCCCTTTGATTCAAGCTATCGAATTTGCCATACCGATCGATAAAGAGTTTTTGTAAATGGGAATAGTTATCATTTAGAATTCATTCCATCGTATCGACAGTCACCGATCAACCGAATGACCGACACCACGCGCCCGACCACGCTGAGCTTGCGCCGCACGACCGGCACCGCAAGCGCCAACCGTCAGAAGACGGCAGCGGTCACGACGCCGGCGAAACCTGCCGGCAGCCGCGATGCCGGCACCCGGACCCTCAGCAGCGATGCGCTGCTGCAAGGCCACAGCCACATCAGCATCGCGCATAACGGAGAGACGTATCAGTTGCGTGCCACGCGGCTCGGCAAGCTGATCCTGACGAAGTAACGACAGAGTATTGTGGGGACCACCTCCCTGAGAGGTGTTGGGCAGTAGCCAGCGTAACGGCTTGCACGCGAGATCTAGACCCCTTCGTGCAAACACACTCAAGCAGCCGTTGCAGCAAGCCAAGCCACTTTTTTGGTTCTCGCACAAGGAAGAAAAAAGCGACACGTCCTTCGACGTGTCGCTTTTTTGTTAGTGCGTCTGGATGCAAAGAGAAAGACATCGCGGCTGTCAGCACTTCAGCTTCGGCGGGTTCCGGAGCCCGACAGCGAAATACGCTCGCCTGCTGCTCCGGAGCCTGGCCACCAGGCCGTCAAGACCGCGTCAGAAACCCCAGAACATCAACCACCATGCGCTGTCGACCACGGCCAGGCCTGCCGCGAACCACGCGAATGCCGCCAGTCGACGCGGCCATGCCGCATAGCGCCCCGTCACCTTCCATGCGAGCCAGGCACTCCATGCGTTCGCGCCGACCAGAATCGCGATGCGAACGTCGGTCGCCCAGCCGAGCGGCACGTGCTCGGCCCGCAGCAGCGACAGCGTCGTCGCCGATAGCCCGAGGAATACGCCGGCTCCCGCGATCGGGATCAGCGCCTGTGCGAGATGATGGAGACGCACGCGGTCGAAACGGCCGAGCATCAGCGTCGCGCCGGCCAGCAACACGAGCAGCGCAGTGCCATACACAAGCCCCGTGCCGACGATGTAGCTGACGATCAGCCCGCCGTCGAGCCACGAGAACACGTCGTTGCGATCCGGATAGTGCGTGAGCAGGAACCACGGTGCATTCGTCTCGAGCGGCCACGTGATGTCGCGATCGATGAGCCAGCCCGCGAGCCATTGCTTGATCTGCACGAACCACGGGCTGACGGTCCAGTGGAACGCACCGATCGCGACGCCGAGCAGACCGTACAGGATCAGCGCCGTGTCCCACGGATTCGCCTGCTGCGCGCCGAGGCTCACGACCTCGTCGGACGGCGAGCGCCACGACAGCGCGATTGCGTCGCGGTGCCCGCTGCAACGGCCGCACATATGGCATGCGGCGGCGCCCTTCATGTTGCGCAACGGCACGAGCGGCGCGCAATTGATCGGAATCACGCGATGCCCGTGCTCGCCGTTCTTGTACGAGCGACGCCAGGCATCCTCATCGACCTTGTAGCGCATCGGCGCGAGCCGCGCGAGCAGCCCGAACACACCGTTGACCGGGCACAGGTACTTGCACCACACGCGCTTCTCGCGGCCGTACAGCACGCCGATCACGATCGCGCCGACGGTCGAGCCGCCGAGCACGAACAGCACGGCGAGCGGGTACTCGTACACGCTCACCATCTGGCCGTAGATCGTCGTGAGCCCGAATGCGACGAACGGCCAACCGCCCCACCGCATCCAGCGCGGAATCGCGCCGCCGCGGCCGAACTTGCTCGCATATTCGGTCAGCGCGCCTTCCGGGCACAGCACGCCGCACCAGACGCGGCCGAGCATCACCATCGACAGCAGCACGAACGGCCACCAGATGCCCCAGAACACGAACTGCGCGATCAGCGTGAGATTGCTCCACAGATGCGCGGAATCGTCCGGCAGCGGCAATACCGCGGGCACGATGATCAGGAACGCGTAGACGGCGACGACGACCCACTGGATGCCGCGGATCACCGCGCCGTGGCGCTGCATCCACTGACCGGCCTGCGCGAGCCAGCCCGGCTTGGCTGCGGCCACAACACTCATGCCGCGCGACCTGCAGGGACGACCGGACGACGGCTCGCGCGCTTCATCAGCAGCCAGACCACCGCCCAGTACACCGCATAGGCGATCAGGTTGGTCAGCGCCGGGTGCGCGCGGTAGCCCGTCAGCGTCGCGACGAGCGAACCGAACGTGCCGGAGTCGTCGAGAATCGACGACGTATCCCACACCTGCGAAATGCCGAGCGGCAGGATTTCCTTGTCGATCAGCTTGTCGACACCGGTCTGGAACAGGCCTGCACCGAGGAACAGCAGCATCACTTCGGTGACGCGGAAGAAATGCCGCCACGAGAAGTACTTGCCGCCGAGCTGCAGCAGATAGAACGTGAGGAACGCAAGGCCCAGGCCGATGACGACCGCGAGCATCTGGCTGGCGTCCACGTGCCCCGACTGACCGAAACCGAGGCCGTACAGGAAGATCACCGTCTCGCTGCCTTCGCGAGCGATCGCGAGCGCGACCAGCACGGCGACGCCCCACCAGTTCGAATCGCGTGTGCTCTGCTGCAGCGACTGCTCCATGTCACGTTTCAGCGTGCGGCCGTGCCGGCGCATCCACAGCACCATCTGCACGATCAGCACGCACGCGATCAGCACCATCGCCGTCTGGAAATAGTCCTGCGCGTCGCCGGACAGCACTTCGGTGAAGCCGACGAGCGCGGCACCGAGACCGATCGCCATCAGCAGACCGACTGCCACGCCCGTCCACAGAAACGGCAGGCCGCGGCGCGCGTCGTCGTCGCCGTTCTTCAGCCATGCATAGAGGATGCCGACGACGAGCAGCGCTTCGACGCTCTCCCGCCAGACGATGAACAAGATCTGACCCATTGAATCCTCCTGACGCGCGGGGCAAGACACTCGTACGCCCGCACGCAGATAAAACGCATTACTTCGCGACGATCACGCCCTGCGCCTGCTGGTGGAAATCGTCGAAAAACTTGTATTCGCCCGGCGACAGCGGGGCGACGACCACGAACGAATCGGCGCCCGGCGCGAGCACCTTCTCCTTGCGCAACTGCACGCTCTCGAATTCGGCGGCGCCCTTGCCGGTATTCCTGATCTCGATCTTGAAGCGCTGGCCGGCCGGCACTTCGATGCGGGCGGGGTTCAGCTTGCCGTCCGTCATTTCGAGCTTGAACGTCGGCAGATCGGCGGCATGCGCCGCGCCGGCGAGCCACAGCGCGGCGGCTGCGGCGACGATTTTCTGGGGAAATTTCATTCTGGGTTCTCTGCGCCGACGGCGCGCCGAAGCGCGCCGTCCGTGATGCCACCAATCAGTACCCGCCCTTCTTGCCGATGCCGGCGAACGGGAAGTCGTATTCGAGGGTGATGGGCTTGAACCATGCGCCCACGCCCGTTTCCTTGTCGACGTGACGGCCGAACGCCATGTGGCCCGACTGCATCGGCGGCTTGACGGTCATCGTCAGGTGATACTTGCCCGGGCCGGCCAGCTTCACGTTGTCGCCATAGTGCGGGCCGTCGCTCGCGACCATGCCCATCAGGTCGCCTTCGGCCTTCCACTTCGTGTCGCCCTGCTTCATCAGCTTGTACGTGACCTGCAGGTACGGCATCCAGTCGCCTTCCGCGAAACCCGTCGGGTTGTTCTTGACCGCGTGGATGTCCGCCTCAAGGTGGATATCGGAATCCGACGCCTTGCGCATCATTCCTTCCGGATCCATCGTGATCGGCTGCAGGTACACCGCGCCGATTTCCATGCCGCTCTGGATCTGCTGCTTGCCGATCGGATATTCGGCCGCCGAAGCCGACATCGCGGCAAGCGCCGCCGCTACCGCAACCGACGTGCGGATGAACGAAGAACCCAACATGGACACTCCTTGTTATTTGTCTGGTGACTTGCGCGCCGTCCATCAGAACCGCGTGCTGGAAACACTAACGCAACGAATAACGTTAATGCGAACTATTCTCAATACTTGCGGAGTTTAGCACCGAACCGGCTTCGGAACAAACGAGACACCGTGTAAACCCCTGATCCGACAAGGCTTACAACGGTGTTACCGGAAGATTTCAGTGACGTTTGGAAAGATTTACCGGACGCCGTTGACGTGGTCACCCACGTTCGCGCCGAACACCCGCTCACGCAGCAACGCAAGCTGGTCGCGCGTGGCCGCGGCTTTTTCGAACTCGAGGTTCTTCGCGTAGTCGGCCATCTGCTTCTCGAGACGCTTGATCTCTTTCGCGATCTGCTTTTCCGACATGTCCTCGAACTTCGCGCGTTGCTGTGCTTCCTTCAGCTCGGCGCGCGCGTCGTCGGCGTTGTACACGCCGTCGATGATGTCCTTGATGCGTTTCACGACGCCGCGCGGCGTGATGCCCATCTTCTCGTTGTGCGCGATCTGCTTCGCGCGGCGCCGCTCGGTCTCGCCGATCGCGCGCTTCATCGACTCGGTCATGTTGTCGGCATAGAGGATCGCCTTGCCGTTCACGTTGCGCGCCGCGCGGCCGATCGTCTGGATCAGCGAGCGCTCGGCGCGCAGGAAGCCTTCCTTGTCCGCGTCGAGAATCGCGACGAGCGACACCTCCGGAATGTCGAGGCCTTCGCGCAGCAGGTTGATCCCGACCAGCACGTCGAACGTGCCGAGCCGCAGGTCGCGGATGATCTCGACCCGCTCCACCGTGTCGATGTCGCTGTGCAGGTAGCGGACCTTGACGCCGTGGTCGGCCAGGAACTCGGTGAGCTGCTCGGCCATCCGCTTCGTCAGCACGGTGATCAGCACGCGTTCGCCGGCGTTCACGCGCGCGTTGATTTCGGTCAGCACGTCGTCGACCTGCGAGCTTGCCGGGCGCACTTCGATTTCCGGATCGACGAGCCCGGTCGGCCGCACCACCTGCTCGGCGACCTGCCCCGTCACGCGCTGCTCGTAGTCGGCCGGCGTCGCCGACACGAACACCACCTGGCGCATCTTGCGTTCGAACTCAGGGAACTTGAGCGGCCGGTTGTCCAGCGCCGACGGCAGCCGGAAGCCATAGTTGACGAGGTTTTCCTTGCGCGCGCGGTCGCCGTTGTACATGCCGTTCAGCTGGCCGATCAGCACGTGAGATTCGTCGAGCAGCATCAGCGCGTCGGGCGGCAGGTAGTCGACGAGCGTCGGCGGCGGCTCGCCGGGCGCGGCGCCCGAGAAGTGCCGCGAGTAGTTCTCGATGCCCTTGCAGAAGCCGAGCTCCTGCAGCATCTCGAGGTCGAAGCGCGTGCGCTGCTCGAGGCGCTGCGCCTCGACGAGCTTGCCGTCGCGGTGGAAGAACTCAAGGCGCTCGCGCAATTCGTCCTTGATCGTCTCGACCGCCCGCATCACGGTGTCGCGCGGCGTCACGTAGTGCGACGACGGATACACGGTGAAGCGCGGGATCTTCTGGCGCACGCGCCCGGTCAGCGGGTCGAACAGCTGCAGCGTCTCGACTTCGTCGTCGAACAGCTCGACGCGCACGGCCAACTCCGCGTGCTCGGCCGGGAAGATGTCGATCGTGTCGCCGCGCACGCGGAACGTGCCGCGCTGGAAGTCCTGTTCGTTGCGCGAGTACTGCATCGCGATCAACCGCGCGATCACGTCGCGCTGGCCGAGCTTGTCGCCGGTGCGCAGCGTCAGAATCATCTGGTGATATTCGGACGGGTTGCCGATACCGTAGATCGCCGACACCGTCGCGACGATCACCACGTCGCGGCGCTCCATCAGGCTCTTCGTCGCCGACAGCCGCATCTGCTCGATGTGCTCGTTGATCGACGAATCCTTCTCGATGAACAGGTCGCGCTGCGGCACGTACGCTTCCGGCTGGTAATAGTCGTAGTACGACACGAAATACTCGACCGCGTTGCGCGGGAAGAACTCGCGGAATTCCGAGTAGAGCTGCGCCGCGAGCGTCTTGTTCGGCGCGAACACGATTGCCGGGCGGCCGAGCCGCGCGATCGTGTTGGCCATCGTGAAGGTCTTGCCCGAACCGGTGACGCCGAGCAGCGTCTGGAATGCGAGGCCGTCGCCGACACCTTCGACGAGCGTTTCGATCGCGGTCGGCTGGTCGCCTGCGGGCGGATACGGTTGGTACAACTGGAACGGCGACCCTTCGAAGGTCACGAATTTCGATTCGTCGAGCGCGTCGCCGACTTCGGCGTGATGTTCGGACATGGAGTGCGGCCGGAGCGAGGGCAAAAAAACTATTCTAGCGCTTCGCGGCGTTGCGAACCGCTGACGGCTCCTGACGCGCAGCAACCGCCCGAAATCGCAATTCGCCGTTCGATCGCCGCCTTCGGCAGCGTGAATTCGCTACAATGTCACGCTGCTGCGCTTTCCGGCGCCGTGCCCGTTGGCGCGCGGTCTGCTGCGCCCGCCCCGCCGGCTGAAAGCCTGACCCTCTTTTCACTACTGCCGAATCATCATGTCGCTCTTCTCCGCTGTCCAGCTTGCTCCCCGCGACCCGATCCTGGGCCTGAACGAAGCCTTCAACGCCGATACGCGTCCGACCAAGGTCAACCTCGGCGTCGGTGTGTACACGAACGAAGAAGGCAAGATTCCGCTGCTGCGCGCCGTTCGCGAAGCAGAAAAGGCGCGTGTCGACGCCGGCCTGCCGCGCGGCTACCTGCCGATCGACGGGATCGCCGCGTACGACGCAGCGGTGCAGAAGCTGCTGCTCGGCAACGATTCGCCGCTGATCGCCGCGGGCCGCGTCGTCACGGCGCAGGCACTGGGCGGCACGGGCGCACTGAAGATCGGCGCCGATTTCCTGCGCACCGTGAACCCGAACGCGAAGGTCGCGATCAGCGATCCGAGCTGGGAAAACCACCGCGCACTGTTCGAAGCGGCCGGCTTCGAAGTCGTCGCATACCCGTACTACGACGCCGCCACCAACGGCGTGAACTTCGAAGGCATGCTGTCGGCGCTGAACGGCTATGCGGCCGGCACGATCGTCGTGCTGCACGCGTGCTGCCACAACCCGACCGGCGTGGACCTGACCGAAGCGCAATGGCAGCAGGTCGTCGACGTCGTCAAGGCGCGCAACCTCGTGCCGTTCCTCGACATGGCCTACCAGGGCTTCGGCGAGAACATCGAGGCCGATGCGGCCGCGGTGCGTCTGTTTGCCGCTGCCGACCTGAATGCGTTCGTGTCGTCGTCGTTCTCGAAGTCGTTCTCGCTGTACGGCGAACGCGTCGGCGCGCTGTCGATCATCACGTCGAGCAAGGAAGAAGCGACGCGCGTGCTGTCGCAACTGAAGCGCGTGATCCGCACGAACTACTCGAACCCGCCGACCCATGGCGGCGCCGTCGTCGCGGCCGTGCTCGCGTCGCCGGAACTGCACGCGTCGTGGGTGCAGGAACTCGGCGAAATGCGCGATCGCATCCGCGCGATGCGCAACGGCCTCGTCGAGCGCCTGAAGGCGAGCGGCGTCGATCGCGACTTCAGCTTCATCAACGCGCAGCGCGGGATGTTCTCGTATTCGGGCCTGACCTCGGCGCAAGTCGATCGCCTGCGCGAAGAGTTCGGCATCTACGCGGTCGGCACCGGCCGGATCTGCGTTGCGGCGCTGAACACGCGCAACCTCGATGCGGTCGCCAATGCGGTCGCGGCGGTCCTGAAGTAAGCCCGCGTCGGCGGGCAGCGGCCCGCCCTGCCGAAACAAAAAACGCGCTCCTTGGAGCGCGTTTTTTTATGCCGCTTCACTGCCGGCGAATGCTCCCTGCAGCACGAGCGGCGCGGCCGCCCGTACCGAAGGCCGTTACCGTTACTGCATGAACCAGCCGTGGCTGACGACGACCGACTGGCCCGTGAGCGCGGCGCTCGGGAACGCCGACAGGAACAGCACCGTCTGCGCGACGTCCTGCACCGTCGTGAACACGCCGTCGACCGTGTTGCCGAGCATCACCTTCTTCACCACTTCCT
>NZ_CADFEC010000051.1:0-20637 GCF_902833195.1 Burkholderia sp. BCC1638 | reverse complement strand
GGCCTCGGCTTCCTTCAGAAACCCGATGATTTGCTGTTCCGTAAAGCGCTTCTTCATGTTCGTCTTCTTCTCCGAAAACGAACTTTACTAGACTCCGGCTGGCCCTGTTTGCAGGGGGCAGGTCAACCACTCGCCGACAAACCGTGTATGGGCGCTAAACACAAACGTGATGGGATTGGCAGTCGCCTCATGCTTAACGTTCTGACCTGAATAGGCGAGGGAAACTTCACGGTAATGCCAACTTCGCCCATCTGAAGACACTACCTGGCATTGGCTCGGTAATCGCCATGACTATCCTCGCCGCGGTCGGCGACCTGCACCGCGTCGGTCACCGTCATCTACTGTACGAAGTACTAAGGAAAGTAAGGTCCAGCACACACCCACTTATTGCTCGCGCAAGATCCGGTAAGGCCGGCGCCACAGCAGACCCTCATCGCACTGGCAGGGCGATGCAGCGACGTCCTATTCGCCGTGCTTCGTGATGGCACCATTTACCAACCCAAGTCAGCACCTAACGCTTGACGAGAGACATAGGGGCACCTCGACGAGCTAGAGAAGAACGCTAGCCTGAAAGCCGCCACCCCGTTGACAATCACGCACACTGGCGTCCCCCTTGCCTTGGGGCGAGCCATTGTGCGCCCCGCTTTGAACACACTGATAAGGATATTTACAAAATCCTTAATGTTGGAGTTTTCTTGCAATTTTTAACATAAAACATCATTTTTATACTCATTAATCCCACATTTTTTGGACTTTTCTTCCAATTCCCTGCTTCCAGCTGATGCCACTGCGCCCCCATGTGCAGGTGGCACGACGAACAGCGCCGGGGCTTAGTCAATGCCTCGTGCTGAATTTTTTCTGGTTATCATCTTCGCCAGATTCAATTGGAGTATGCAACAGTGTCCGAGACGTTCTTGGTTGCGCACGGTAGCCAACGCCGCCTCTAGTCCTGCCAGCAGCAAGTTTGCTTTGGCTGCAGCCGGGTTCGGATTCTTGAACGGACATATTGGTTAGATCATGAACCTGCACGCTGAAACACGGTGCTTCTCGGATGTGTTCCTCCATTCCCAGGCGATCGTGAACTGGTCGCAGCACTACGATCAGATCAGTCCCGGCACCGCCACGACGTCGCTGCGCCAGGTTGCCGGCCAGCGCTTTCACGTCTTTCGCGAACGCATCAACCAGCGCGTCATGCAACACGGGATGGCGCCGCGCGACCGCCTCTGCTTCGCGCTGCCGATCGCCAGCTCGGTCGCGCCGGTGGTCCAGGGGCGCACCGTCGAGCGCCCGAGCCTGCTAACCTTGCGCGGCGGCGAGGAGTTCGTCGCCCATCTTCCTTGCGATACCGAAGTGCTCGCGTTCACGATCGATCGCACGCTCACGGCCGATCGCGCACTCGACGAACTCGCGAACCTACCCGCGCGCGTGCTGAAGCAGCCGGTGCTGCCCATCTCGCCCGCGCGTTACGGCCATGCGTTGGATGGCCTCGAGCGCGTGCTCTGCCAGGCGCTCGACAGCGGTTCGCTCACGGCGCGCGATGCGTTCGACGAACGCGTGCTCGCGCACAGCGTCGTCGGCATCCTGCTCGACCTCGTGCAGTCCGATGAATCGGATGCCGGTGCGCTGCCGTCGGCATCAACGCAAAGCTACATCGTTCGCCGCAGCCAGGAAATCGCGCTGGAAAGCGACGACGTGCCGACGGTCATCGATCTCTGTTATCACCTTCGAATCAGCCGCCGTACGCTGCAATACAGCTTCCAGAACGTCGTCGGCACCACGCCGACGGCCTACCTCCGCTCGATCCGGCTGAACGCGGTGCGACGCTTCCTGATGACGACACCCGAGACGATGCGGATCGGCGACGCGGCGGCGCAATTCGGCTTTTGCCACTTCGGGCGCTTCTCCGCGTACTACCAGCAACATTTCCACGAGTTGCCGTCGCACACGCCGCGCCTGAGCTGAGACCGCGCGTGCACGGCACGCTGCGCCGTCGTATCCGGGTAATCCCCTGCCGCCCGACGCACGCGGATTGCCGATAGCGGACAACGTCCCGCTTTTCGGCACCGTAAATTTTGTCGTCGGCCTGCTCGCGCGCTCCGTGCGCGTCACCGGGCGGCCGTCAAAGCGCACACCTGTGTCGCCGGCGGAAGGCAGCCTCCACTGCCGGATCGTCAGGATCGGCCCGCGACACAGGGACATTGATCAGGCATGCCGGTGTCGACTCCTGACGGACGATCCGGCCAGCAGGACTACTCATGAACGAACTGTCATCCCGGTCCGAAGCGGGGCTCAGCAAAAACGCAGTCGGACTTTCACACATCGTCTTCTTCGTCGTCGCCGCGGCCGCGCCGCTCACCGCGATGGTCGGCGCGACGCCCGCCGCATTCTCGCTCGGCAACGGCCCCGGCGTGCCGGGCGTATTCGTGCTGGCGGGCGTGATGTACCTGATCTTCAGCATCGGTTATGCAGCGATGAGCCGGCACATCTCCAATGCGGGCGCGTTTTATGCGTATATCGCGAACGGGCTCGGGCGCCCGGTCGGCGTGGGCGGCGCGTTCGTCGCGATCGTCGCGTACAACGCCGTGCAGATCGCGATCTACTGCATGTTCGGCTTCTTCCTGAACAACGGCGTCCAGCAGCACTACGGCATCGACGTTCCGTGGTGGACGTTCGCGCTGGCCTGCGTCGTCGCCGTCCACTTCTGCGGCGCGCGGCACATCGAGTTCAGCGGGCGGCTGCTCGGCATGCTGATGATCGGCGAGATCGCGATCGTGATGCTGCTCGATCTCGCGATCGTCGTGCACGGCGCGAGCGCCGGCGGCTTCAGCGCGAAGCCGTTCAGCCCCGCGATGGTGTTCACGCCCGGCCTCGGCACCGCGCTCGTGTTCGTGCTCGGCTCGTACATGGGCTTCGAGGCGACGGCGATCTTCTCCGAGGAAGCCCGCGACCCGAAACGCACGATCCCGCGCGCTACGTACCTGGCCGTGATCCTGATCATGGTGTTCTACGCGCTGTCGTCGTGGGCGATCGTCGAGGCGTGGGGCGAAGGGCAGATCGCCGCGCAGGCGAACCGCGATCCGGCCAACCTGTGGTTTGCCGTCAGCGGCCGGCTGCTCGGCACCATCGCGACGGACGCGATGAACGTGCTGCTCGTCACGAGCCTGTTCGCGGCCATCCTGTCGTTCCACAACACGATCACGCGCTATTTCTACGCGATGGGCCGCGAACGCGTGCTGTGGCGCAAGCTCGGCCATACGTGCCCCGTGCATCGCTGCCCCGACGTCGCCGGGAAAGTGCAGACGCTGATCGCGCTCGCGGCCATCGCCGGCTCCGCCGCCTTCCGCCTCGATCCGTTCGCGGTCGTGTTCTCGTGGATGAGCGCACTGGCCACGATCGGCATCATCGCGGTGCAGATCCTCGTCGCGGCCTCGGTCATCGCGTTCTTCGCGCGCGACCACCGTGACACCAGCCTCGTGCACCGCCTGATCGCGCCGCTCGTCAGCGTGATCGCGCTCGGCGCCTGCCTCGTGCTGGTCGTGCGCAACCTGTCCGTGCTGAGCGGATCGGATTCGACCTTCGTCGCGATGTTCCCGTATTTCCTGCTCGCCATCGGCGCGCTCGGCATCCGCGCCGCGCTGCGCCTGAAGCGCAGCGATCCCGACCTGTATCGCGAACTCGGACGCGCCGTCCAGTAGTCGCCACCCCGCCGGTGCCGCGCGCGGCACCGGCATCGCGTTGCCCCACCCCTGACGCTTTCCCGCTGCCGGCGCGACACGCATCGACGCGTCGCGCCGGCGCGCCTTTGCGCGGGTATTCCCTATCCCGATCGCGCGACAACGATTGCCGATAGCGGACAAGGCCCGCCATTTCATCGACATACAGTGGATCCGACGTTGAAGCCGGACCGTGGCAGCCGCCATCGCCTCGACCGGCCCGGCCCGGTCCGACGATTCGCCCCTGGAAATACGGAAACCATGATGAAAATTCAGAACCTGATCGGCGGCCGGCATTGCGACGCATCTGCCGGCCGCACCTTCGAAAAGCGGGCGCCGGCGACCGGCGACTATGTCGCCGCCGTGCCCGCGTCGACCGCCGAAGACGTCGATCGCGCGGTGCGCGCCGCGCACGGCGCATTGCACGACGACGTATGGGCGCGCGCGGGCGGCTCGGCCCGGGCCCGCTGGCTGCTTCGGCTGGCGGACCTGGTCGAGCGCGACGGCGACGCGCTGGCAAACCTCCTGGCCGTCGAACAAGGCCGTCCGCTTGCCGAGATGCGCATGATGGACATCCCGATGTGCATCGACACGCTGCGCTACTTCGCCGGCTGGGCCGACAAGCTCGAGGGCCGCACGATTCCGACCGACGGCTTCATGGGCCGCCCGACGCTCAGCTACACGCGGCGCGCGCCGGTGGGCGTCGCCGGCCAGATCATCCCGTGGAACGCGCCGCTGATGATCGCCGTGTGGAAACTCGCGCCGGCGCTCGCGGCCGGCTGCCCGGTGGTCATCAAGCCGTCGGAGGACACGCCGCTGGCGCTGCACCGGCTCGGCGAACTCGTCTGCGAGGCCGGCCTTCCCGCCGGCGTCGTCAACATCGTCCACGGCGTCGGTTCGGAAGTCGGCGCCGCGCTGGTCGCGCACCCGCTCGTCAGCAAGATCAGCTTCACCGGCAGCACCGAAGTCGGCCGTGCGATCGCTGGCGCAGCGGCCAGGACCTTCAAGCGCGTCACGCTCGAACTCGGCGGCAAGGCCGCGCAGATCGTGTTCGCGGATGCCGATCTCGACCGCGCGATCCCGTCGCTGATGGCCGGCATGTTCGCGAACCAGGGGCAGACGTGCGCGGCCGGCTCGCGCGTGCTCGCGCACCGCTCGATCGCACGCGCCCTCGAAGAGCGCCTCGCCGACGCCGCCCGCGCCATCCGCGTCGGCCCGCCGTCGGAACCCGGCGTGCAAATGGGCGCGCTCATCAACCCACGTCACCTCGCGCGCGTGCGCGCGCACGTCGAAGGCGCGCTCGCCGAAGGGGCGGTGCTGCTCGCCGGCGACGAACAGGTGCCGCCGCGCGGCTGCTTCATGCGCCCGACGATTCTCGGCGGCGTGCATCCGGACATGCGGATCGCCCGCGAAGAAGTGTTCGGCCCGGTCGGCATGGTCATGCCGTTCGACACCGAGGACGAAGCGGTCCACATCGCCAACGACACCCCGTTCGGCCTGTCCGCGTCGGTCTGGACGCAGGACGTCGGCACCGCGCACCGCATCGCCGAGCGGCTCGACGTCGGCGCGGTCGCCATCAATGCCTGGAGCCCGATCGACGCGCGCCTGCCGTGGGGCGGCACCAAGCAGAGCGGGATCGGGCGCGACCTGTCGACGGCCGCGCTCGATTCGTACCTCGAGGAAAAGATCATCACCGCAGCCCTGTGATCCCGCGGCGCACGTCGCGCCGCACTGTGTTCAAGCACTTCGTGAGAGAACCACCATGGACTACCAAAAGCGACAAAAGCGATTCTGGCACCCGATGAGCTCGGCGGCCGCCGGCCATACGACCCCCACCGTGATCATCGAGCGCGGCGACGGCAACTACGTGTACGACGTCGAGGGCCACCGCATGCTCGACGGCGTCGGCGGACTGTGGAACGTCAACGTCGGCCACAACCGGCCGGAAGTGAAGGCCGCGATCGCCCGCCAGATGGACGAGCTGTCCTACTACCAGACCTTCGACGGCGTCGCCCATCTGCGCGTGTACGACCTGGCCGACCGCCTGTGCGCGATGTTCGCGCAGGAAGACATGCAGCGGGTGATGTTCGGCAGCGGCGGTTCCGACGCGGTCGAGACCGCGCTCAAGATGGCACGCCAGTACTGGGTCGCCGCGGGCGAGCCGTCGCGCACGAAATTCCTGTCGCTACGCAACGGCTATCACGGCGTGCACGTCGGCGGCACGTCGATCGGCGGCAACGGCGTCTACCATTACAATCACGGTCCGCTGCTGCCCGGCTGCGTACTGCTCGACACGCCTTGGCTCTATCGCAACCCGTGGAACTGCGACGATCCTCAGCAACTCGTCGAGCATTGCATCCAGCAACTCGAGGAAACGATCGCGTTCCATGGCCCGCAGACCATCGCCGCGTTCGTCGCCGAACCGGTGCAGGGTGCCGGCGGCCTGATCGTGCCGCCCGCCGACTACTGGGCGCGCGTGCGCGCCGTGTGCGACAGGAACGGCATCCTGCTGATCGCCGACGAGGTGGTCACCGGTTTCGGCCGCACCGGCAGCCTGCTCGGCAGTCGCGGATGGGGCGTCGCCCCCGACATCCTGTGCGTCGCCAAGGGCATTTCCGCCGGCTACGTGCCGCTCGGCGCGACGCTGTACAACGGTCGCATCGCGCAGGCGATCGAACAGGGCACGGGTTTCTCGCACATGGTCATGCACGGTTATACGTACAGCGGGCATCCGCTCGCGTGCGCCGCGTCGCTCGCGGTGCTCGACATCGTCGAAGCCGAGGATCTGCCGGGCAATGCGGCACGGGTGGGCCAGCGCCTGCTCGAGCATCTGCTGCCGCTGAAGGCCGACTTCGAGACCGTCGGCGACGTCCGCGGCAAGGGGCTGATGCTGGCGCTCGATCTCGTGACCGACAAGGTCAGCCGCACGCCGCTCGATCCGGGCAAGGGGTTCGCGGCGCGCGTGGCCGATGCGGCGCGCAAGCGCGGCGTGCTGGTCCGGGCGATCGCCAACAAGGTCGTGATGTCGCCGCCGTTGACGCTGCAGCAGGGCGAGGCCGACTTCATTGCGGTGACGCTGCGCGAGGCACTGCAGGAGTGCTGCGCGGATTCGCGATCGATCGCCTAACCGCGCGGACAGCCGGGCGCACGGACTTTTCGTCGAAGGTTCGTGCGCCGCGATCCGGCCTCGGTTCGACGAAGATCGCCGCGGGACGTCGAAGTCGACGATCGGCATCTCGCCTGTCGCAATTTCGCTTTCAAGGAAGACAAGTCACATGGAAAACCAGGCCATTGCATTCACCGACGAGAAATACCCGCTCGCGCTTCGGCTGCTTCACTGGGTCAGGGCGATCCTGATCGGCGCGCAGCTCTGGACCGGATGGACCATGGTCCGGCTCGACGACAACCTGCCGGCCAAGTTCGACTGGTACTACCCGACCCACAAGGAGTTCGGCGTGCTCACGCTGCTGGTGGTCCTGACGCAACTGGCGATTCGCTCGATGAAGCCGTTGCCTCCGCTGCCGTCGAGCCTGCCGAAGCTGGACCGGAAGCTCGCCAAGATCGCGCACTACCTGCTGTACGCGCTGGCGATCAGCGTGCCGCTGATGGGTTATTCGATGTCCAGCACGTATACGCAGAGCGACGGCGTGCCGTTCTTCTTTGTCCGCGTACCCGAGCTGCTGCCGAAGAACGACCACTGGTTCGAGGCATTCCAGTGGCTGCACAAGACGCTGGCCTATACGCTGCTTGCGCTCATCGTCCTGCATATCCTCGCGGCACTGAAACACCGGTTCTTCGACTCGAACCGAGAAAACGACGTATTGCGGCGCATGCTGTAACGCCGCGGCAATACAGGGCCGCGATCCCGGCGACGTTCCGCATGCGGGTCGCTCGACCACGGCGGCCCGGTTTCTTTCATTTCAAATATTTCGTTTTACTAACTACTGACGGACCGTTTCGAGCGTCCGGCGCGCCCGCACGCCATCGAAAACGGTACCGCACGGCCCTACCGGCCCTCACCTGGAGATCGACGATGAAGAAGATGATTGCGACCGTATCGGCCGCCGGTGCGATGGGTTTCAGCCTGACGGCACACGCGCAGAGTACCGTGACGCTTTACGGGTTGATCGACGAAGGCGTCAATTTCACGAGCAACGCGGGCGGCAGCAAGGCCTACCAGATGGTCAGCGGCGACACCGTCGGCAGCAACTGGGGGCTGAAAGGCACCGAAGACCTCGGCGGCGGGCTGAGGGCGCTGTTCCAGCTCGAGAACGGCCTCAACGCGAGCACGGGGGCGCTCGGTGTGACGTCCAGGATGTTCGGCCGGCAGGCCTACGTCGGGCTCGATTCCGACCGGTTCGGCACGCTCACGTTCGGCCGCCAGTACGATCCGACGCTCGACATGTGGAGCACGTTCACGGCCACCGGAAACTGGCTCGGCGACTTCGGCGCCCACCCGTACGACAACGACAATGCCGACTGGGACTACCGCATCCAGAACAGCGTCAAGTACGTGTCGCCCACGTACGCCGGCTTCAAGGGCGAAGTGCTCTACGGCCTCGCGAACCAAGCGGGCGGCTTCGCCAGAAACCGTGTGTACAGTGCCGCGGTGCAGTACCAGATGGGCGCGTTCTCCGCCGCCGTCGCGTACCTGAAGGCTAACCACGGCGGCGCGACCGCGAGCGGCGCGTTGTCGAGCGACGATACGGTGTTCAGCGGCCGCTCGCAGCAAAACATCGATGCCGGCGCGTCCTACAAGTTCAGCGACAAGCTGACGCTGTCCGCCGCGTATTCGCACGTCGACGTGACCAGCCCCGAATCGAATCTCTACTTCGCGAACCAGCCGTCGGCGGGCTCGCAGCACGCGTGGAAATTCGACAACTTCGAGGTCAACGGCCAGTATTACTTCCGGCCCGACTTCTGGTTCGGCGCCGCCTATACGTACACGCGCGCGCATGTCGCGACGGCGGCGGGCGATGCATCGCCGAGCTGGCACCAGGTGTCGATGATGCTCGACTACGACCTCAGCAAGCGGACCTCGACTTACATCCAGGCCGCATACCAGCATGCGACCGGCAACACCGGCACCGACTTCGACTTCGCGCACGTGCTCGGCACCGCCGGGCAGTCGTCGGGCCGCAATCAGCTGGCCTTGCGGGTCGGGATGATGCAGCGGTTCTGATGGTGGCGGCACACGGGCCGGCGCGCGGCGTGCGCGGCAGCCCGTGCATTCCCGTACCGTCAGAACTGATGCCGCACGCCGACGCGAACCGCGGTCTGCGTCGAGCCTGCCGCCGCCCCGCCGAGCGCGGCTTCGATCTGGGCGCCGTAGGCGCTGTCGTGCCCGCGTGCGAACACCGCGTACAGGCCGGTACGCTTCGACAGCGAATAGTCGGCGCTCAGCGTGACCTGGTTGGCCGAGCCGACGTCGCCGCCGCGCTGCTGGTACTGGAAACCACCGCCCAGCTGCAACGCTGGCGTGAGCGCATAGGTCAGCCCGCCGTCGTAGGTGGTTGCCCGCAGCGGTGCGGCGGCGCTGATCCGTACGTCCGACACCATGCCGATGATGCGGAACGGGCCGAGGTTGTAGCCGGCCCCGCCCGAGAAGTTGCGAAGATTGCCACCGGAAGTCACGTCGTGCTGGCCGAAATAAGCGAACGCGGCGCTGAACGCGCCCTGCGTGTAGGACAACATCGCGCTCTGCACGCTGCTGCGCGCGACCGTGCCGGGCACGTTGCCGAATCCCCACATGCCGCCGAACGACAGCCCACCGAAGGTCGGACTCACATACTTCACCGCATTGTTCACCTGAACGCCCCACACGCGGTTGTCGAGCGCGCCGCCCGCCGACGCATTCGCCGGCAACCCCCATGCGAGCAGGCCGGCCGGCGTGTTCGCGCCGACCGCGAAGGCCGGCAGCAGATCGCCGACGAAATCGAACTGGCGCCCGAGCGTCACGGTGCCCCAGTCGCCGCCGAGCCCGACGTACGCTTGCGAGCTGAACGCGGAGCCCGGCACGGTTAGCGCGCCGTCCGACGTCTGGAACTGGCTTTCGAGCCGGAACACAGCAAAATTGGCGCCGCCGAAATCCTCCCTGCCCGTCAAGCCCCACACGTCGTTGCGCGCCACGCCCGCCTGCAGCGCGACCTGACGGCCGCCGCGCGGCGCGGACGCCACGTTGCTCGTATAGGTCACGCCGGTGTCCAGCGAACCGTAGAGCGTCACGCTCGATTGCGCGAACGTCGGTGCAACGGCACCGCAACCGCACAATGCCAACATTCGGAACCACACTTTCATCTGCTTCTCCTCATCAAATTTTTCCGGCCGATGCGCTTGCGAACCGACCGGCATGCAGGTGGCATCGATTCGGCATGATTCGCCGCATCAACATAGGATTCCATATCGATTGAAGGCGGCAGGATTCGCCGTTCCGCTGCCGACCTGCGTCCCGCACTTTCGTTGACGCGAATCCGGTAGCCGCGTGCGCGACTTAAGTTAGACTACGGCCCTGTCGTCGCCGCTGCCGCATTCGTGCCGCAGCCCGGCTGCCCGAACCTCTGCCGATCTTCTCGTTCCATTGCCGCAAGCCGCCTGAATCCCGGATCACGCCATGTCGAGCCTCACCAAAATGCTGTCCATCCTCGACGTCTTCTCTTCGTCCGCGACGTCGATGACGGCCGAGGAGATCGCCGAGCTCATGGGCTTTTCGCGGACCACGTGCTACCGCTACGTGAAGGAACTGGCCTCCGTCGGCCTGCTCGTCAGCAGCAACGGCCGCTATACGCTGGGCCCGCGCATCATCCATCTCGACTACAACATGCGGCAGTCGGACCCGACGCTCACCGCCGCGAAACCCGTGATCCAGAAACTGGTTCAGGTCACCGGCGGCGATGCGCTCGTGTCGACGCTGTTCGACGAGCAGATCATCAACGTGATGCACGAAAGCGGCGCCGAGAACCTGCAACTGGGCTTCGGCCGCGGCCGCATCATGCCGCTGTTCCAGGGCGCGTCGTCGAAAGTGATCGTGGCCGCGATGTCGCGCGCGCGCCTGAAACGCCTGCACGACCGGCACAACACAGAACTCGGCGAGTTCGCGTCCGACTGGACGCAGTTCTGGCGCGCCTGCCAGCAGATCGCCGACGCGGGATACTGGATCTCGCGCGGCGAGCTCGACGAAGGCTTCGTCGGCATCGCCGCACCGATTCGCACCGCCAGCAGCGGCGAAATCAACAGCAGCCTGTCGCTGGTCTTTCGCGCCGAACACTTCGCGCTGTTCGACGAGCACGTGCTCGGCACGCTCCTGATCGACGCCACCGCCCAGATCGGCGCAGCCACCTGAGCATTCGCGCGGCGTCGCAAACGACGCCGCGCACACCGTCAATTCATCTGCGTGATGAATTTGGTGACCAGGTAACCGTCGAACGTCTCCGTGCCTCCCTCGCTGCCGAAACCGCTGTCCTTCACGCCGCCGAACGGGATCTCCGCCGGACCCATCCCGAAGTGATTGATGTTGACCATGCCGGCTTCGAGCGTGCGGCCGATCCGGTGCGCGTTGCGCGCCGAAGCGGTGAACGCGTAAGACGCGAGGCCGAACGGCAAGCGGTTGGCCTCGGCGATCGCATCGTCGAGTTCGTCGAATGGCACGATCCCGACGATCGGGCCGAACGGCTCGTCGTTCATCAGGCGCGACTCGCGCGCCGGGTCCAGCACGACCGTCGGCGCGAAAAAGTGCCCCGGCCCCGGCAAGCGCGTTCCGCCCGCGGCGATCTCCGCGCCTTTTGCCTTTGCATCGGCGACGAATGCGTCGATCTCGGACACGCGTCGCGCATGCGCGAGCGGCCCCATCGTGGTCCCGTCTTCCAGACCGTAGCCGACGCGGATCGTACCGACCGCGTCGAGATACGCGGCGACGAACCGTTCGAACACCGGGAGCTGCACGAAGAACCGCGTCGGCGATACACACACCTGCCCGGCATTGCGAAACTTGTACGCGGCCAGCATCGTCGCGGCGCGTTCGATGTCCGCGTCCGCGCAGACGAGCACCGGCGCATGCCCGCCCAGCTCCATGGTCATGCGCTTCATGTGCGACGCGGCAAGTGCCGCCAATTGCTTGCCGACCGGCACCGAACCGGTGAACGAGATCTTGCGCACCAGCGGCGACTCGATCAGCCGCGTCGACACTTCGCCCGGCACGCCCCAGACGATATTCAGGCAGCCCGCGGGCAACCCGGCATCGTGGAAGATGTGCGCGAGCGCAACTATCGCGCTCGGCGATTCCTCGGGCCCTTTCAGCACCAGCGTGCACCCCGACGCCAACGCGGCCGCGATCTTGTGCATCGCCTGGCTGAACGGGAAATTCCACGGCGAGAACGCCGCGCACACGCCAATCGGTTCCCGCAGCACCGTCTGCGCGACGTCCGGGGAGCGCGCCGGAATGACGCGGCCGTAAGTGCGACGCCCCTCCTCCGCATGCCATTCGAGCTGTTCGGCGGACGACACGACCTCGGCGATCGCCTCGCGCAGCGGCTTGCCCTGGTCCATCGTGATGTGGCGGCCGATGGCTTCGGCACACTCGCGCACGAGCGCTGCGGCACGACGCAGGATGTCCGAGCGCGCGAGCGGCGACTCGCGCCGCCATGCCGCGAATGCGCGATGCGCAGCGTTCACCGCGGCGTCGATATCGTCCGGTGTCGCATGCGGCAATTCGCCGAGCACGGCGCCGGTTCCCGGATCGAGAACGGGCTGCGTGCGCCGGCCGTCGGCCTGCAGGAACCGGCCATCGATATACAGGTGGAGCGGCGCGTAATCGCGTTGCGCATCAGGTGCCATGCGGGAAGTCAGCGGCGTGAACGGAATCAAGACGGATACCTCGGTAGAGACTGCACGATGGGCGCGGACGGTGCGACGATCGCATCACGCGGCCTGGCTCGGCGCACGCAACAGGCCGCCGATTTCCTGCCGGAGAATCTGGTTTTCCTGCCGGACGAGCAGATGCCGGACCTGGCCGCGAAACGCCTTGAACCCGGGGTCGGCCATCAATACGGCACGGCGCCGCGCGCGATCGTCCAGCGAATCGAACGCCCACAGATAGACGAGTTGGTTCAGCGGCCCGACTTCCGTCGCGAAACAGCCGACCATCGTGCCGAGCGCCTGCTCCTGCGCGGCGCGTCCGCATTCCGCATACAGTCGCAGATATTCGGCGACGCCGCCGGGCACCAGCGTATAGGTGCGTTGCTCAACAAACATGCGCTTCCTCCGGTTGCCGCGGCGCGAACGCCTGAAAGGCCGCGGTCACGCGGGCCATGCCCACCGCATCCGTCTGCGCCGCCACGTAGCGATCGGGGCGCACCACCACGAGCGGGCCGGCATGCCGGTCGAACCAGTCCGCCAGCGCGTTGTCGACGTCCTCGACGCACGTGCTGCCGTGGGCGCTGGCCATTCGCCGTTCGCGGCCCGTCCCGCTGCGCGAGCGGCTGACCTGAACGAACGTCGCGCCCAGCGACACCCAGTACGCGCGATCGTCGTCGCTCAGGCACGCCTGCGGATCGCATTGCCAGCCGACGATCGAGAACCACGGGCCAAGCACGTCATCGAGCTTGCGGCGCACGCCGTCGGCCGTTTCGACGTCGGGCTGCGCGATCATCCTGCCGGCTGCGTCGTCCGGCGCCCCCGGCAACACGACGCCCCGCGTGTAGCTCGGCATCGGCTTGAAGCGCATCTGCAGGATGTAGTCCTTCAGGCCCGGCGCATACCGTGCGAGCCCGAGGAAACAATCGCGCAGGAACGCGACGAGCCGGTTGGTCGGCATCAGCATCGCGCCGAACGTGTCCGCGAGGTCGATCATCGCCCTCGCGTGATCGCGCCGCTCCGATTCGTACGTCGAGATCACGCCGGGGTGCAGCACGCCTTTGACGACGCCCGCCAGCTTCCACGCGAGATTGCCCACGTCGCGCAAGCCTGCGTTCAGGCCCTGGCCGATCCACGGCGGGCTCAGATGCGCGGCGTCGCCGACGAGCGCCACGCGGCCGACGACGAAACGTTCGGCGACGCGCGAATGGTGCGTATAGGTCCGGGCGCGCACGATCTCGATGCGCTCGACGTCGTCGACGTACGGCGCGATCAGCGCACGGATCGATTCCGGTCGCGCGATCGCCTCTTCGTCCTCGTGCGGAAACACGAGAAACTCCCAGCGCCGGAAATTGAACGGCAAGTAAATGCAGACGTTCGGGCGGCGCGGGTCGCAGTTCAGCGCCGTGCACGGCTGCTCGAGCCCGGCGTTCTTCACGTCGACCACGACCCATTTGATCGGATGCGTCGTGCCCGCCAGCTTGACACTCAGCAGCTCGCGCATCGGGCTGCGCCCGCCGTCGGCCGCCACCACGTGGTCGGCCTCGAGCAAGTAGCACTGCCCGTCGGCGCGGCGCACCTGCAACGTGACGCGTTCGTCGTCCTGTTCGACGCCGACCACTTCTTCGCTGGTCCGCAGCGACACGTGCGGATAACGGGCCAGCCCGTCGCGCAGCGTGCGCTCGGCCAGTTGCTGCATGAAGATGTTGCGCCGCCACCAGCCGAATTCGCGCATCGACGGGCGGATGTCGGCGAAGCATTCGCCGTTCGCCTTGTACATGCGCAGCGGCACGTTCTGGATGATGTCGCGGCTCAGTTCGTCGGCCAGCCCGGCAGTCTGGAACATCCGCAATGCTTCGTCGTCGATGCCGACCGCGCGCGGAAACTCGACGATCTGCGGCGCCTTCTCGATGATCGTCGTCGCGACGCCATAGAGGCCGAGCAGGTTCGCCATCGCCACACCGTTCGGCCCCGCGCCGACGATCGCGACTGATGTACGTTCCGGATTGTTCGCTTTCATGCGTCAGCCTCCCCTCCGCCACGCCGGATCGTCGAGACGATCGAGCCAGGTGCGCAATGCGTGGTTGAACGCGGCGGGCTGATCGTCATGCACGTAGTGCGTCGCGCCCGGAATATCGAGCCAGTCGATGCCGGCGCTGGCCGCCATTTCGGCCGCCACTTCCGCGGCCAGGAAATCCGATTCGCCGCCGCGCAACAGCAGCGTCGGCACCTGCAGGTTGAGGACCAGCGGCCACAGATGGACGAGTTGCTCCGGCGTCGCGGCCAGCCGCGCCGCCGCGATCCCGTCGGCGTCGTGCCGCCACACGATCCGCCCCTGCGCCGCCTCTTTCAGCGAGTGCGCGAGGCGTGAATCGAGCGCGGATTCCGCGATATTCGGCCGCTGGTGTCGCCAGAACGCGCGCGCGTCGTCCCACGACGCGAACGCGTCCGGCGTTTCCTTCAGCTCGCGCTTGATGCGCTCCGAACCCCGCGAACCGGCCGACGCGCCGGGGCCCATGTCCTCGATCACGAGGCCAGCGAGCCGTTCCGGTTGCGCCGCCGCGTAGACGAACGCATTGGCGCCGCCCATCGAGTGCCCGACCAGCACGAATCGCTGCAGGCCGAGCGTGCGCACCAGCGCGTCGAGATCGCGCACGTAGGCCGCCGCGTAATAGTCGCGCCGCGGATCCCAGTCGCTCCAGCCGCGCCCGCGCTGGTCGAGCGCGACGACCCGGTAGCGGTCGACCAGCGCGTCGGCCACGGGCTCCCACGTCCGCGCATAACTGCGCAAGCCGTGCAGCATCACCACGACCGGTGCATCGTCGCGCCCCCAGCTCACGTAGTGCAGCCGCAGCCCGTCGCTGTCGACCCATCCATCCTTGACGGACGCCGTATTCATCATGTGCTCCCCGGCCCGCATCCGCGCTCAGACCAGACCGTCGCGGCCGACGATCTCGCTCGCCTTCAGGCCGCCGAGCCGCGCATGCAGGCGGCCGCGCGTCGCGAACGCGAAGATCACCAGCACTTCGTCGTCGTTGGGCGCATCGGGGAACAGGCACGTCACCGTGTCGTAGTGCGAGCGCACGTAGAGCGCGTCCTTGTGCGCGAGCGGCACGTCGATCACCGTGTTGACCGGGCCGCGCTTGCCGCTCGACGGCACCCACGACTTGCCGCCACCCAGCGCCGCACGGATCGGCTCCGCGAAGATCGACGTGAGGAACGCGTTGCCGTGTTCGTACTCGCCGGCCGAGCCGACCAGGCACGCCTTGCCGTAGCTCTCGATCGCGCGGCCCGCAGCGAGTTCCTCGATGCGCCGCGCGAACTCCTTGCCGAGCGCCGGCGACGGCCGCACGAGCTCGTCGAGGTTTTCGCTGAAGCGCCCCGCGTACGGGTTATGGACGGCCGCGGCGATCACGATCTTGCGCAGCGGCTCGCCGTCCGCGAGCTGGCCGGATTCGTTCGCGAGCGAATCCTCGATCTGCGTGTACCACTTGCGGATATGAAAGCCTTCGAAATTTGCGATCTTTCTCATCAGGAATCCTCTATGAAATATCGGTTAAGCGGGAATGAAAGACGGCGCCTCAGTCGAACAGCGGATCGAGCTGCACGGGATCGCTCGGCGCGTTGTACCGGTGCAGCACGCGCTTGCCTTCTTCGTCGTCCGTGACGGTTTCGCTAAAGAACTCGAGGCGGTTGCCGTCCGGATCCGTGAAATACACGCCGATCCCGACCTTGTGATCGGTGATCTTGACGATCGGCACTTGGCGGCGGATCAGCATGCCGTACAGGCGGCGCAACTCGGTCAGGCCGCCGGCGATTTCGAGGCCGTAGTGCTGCAGGCCGATCGTGCCGAGCTCCGCGTCGGACGCCGCGCGAATCAGCGCGATGTCATGGTGCTTCTGGCCGAAGGACATGAACACCCACTGCTCGCCGCGCGCGGTTTCCGTCATGCCGAGCACCTCGGCGTACCAGGTGCTCGAGCGCACGGGATCGCGCACGAACAGCGACAGGTGGGTGCGCTGCACGTGCGGCGTCGGCAGCGGCAGCCCGCTTGCGTTCGCGCGCTCGGCGTGTTGCTGGATGTCGGACGGTGTCATCGTTCGCTCCGCTCAATTGGTCGACTGCGCGTGGGCGACGAGCGGCGCTTCGAACGGCGTCCACGCGACGGCCGTGATCTCGCTGAAATCGCGCCATTCCTTGCTCCAGTTCCGGCCGCCGTCGCGCGAACAGAACAGGTGCCCGTACTTGGTGCCCGCATAGACGAGCTCCGGCCGGGCCGCATGGACGCCGAACGCCCAGAACGTGGAATTCGGCGGCGTCTGCAGATCCGTCTCGTGCCACGCGTAGCCGCGATCGGTTGAGCGGTAGATGCGGCTGCGGGTGCCCGGCGTGCCGTCGCCGATCGCCATCAGCAGGTCGCCTTCCGGCGTCGGCAGCTGCACGACCGTACGCGTGTAGTACAGCCCGTCGAAGCGATCGCGCGACAGCTTGCTGCCCCACGTCTGGCCGTCGTCGTCGCTCACGTGCACCGCGTTCACCGTCAGCAGTACCGTGGTCTTCGGCCGGTCCGGCGTGGCGGACAGCACGGCGATCGCATGAATGTCGCTGTTGCGGATTGCCGTGCCGGGGCCGTCCACGCGCGTCCAGCTCGCGCCGGCATCGCGGCTGCGCCATGCGCCGCCCTCCTCCACGCCGTACCAGACGTTGCGGGTGTCGTCCGGATCCACGCAGATCGTCAGCAGCCTCGGGCGATTGACGCCCGAGCAGAACTCGGGGAACTCGGGGGCCGTTCTCTCCCAAGTCACGCCCGCGTCGCTCGACTTGTACAGCGCGGCGCGCGACGGTGCGCCGGTGCCCGCATAGAGCACCGCCGGGTTCGCCGGATCGATCGCGATGGACCAGACCGTCTGCCCGTTCAGCAGGTTGTCGGGCCGAAACCAGTGCGCGCCGCCGTCCTCGCTGATGGACAGCCCCGAATCGGCGCCGGCATAGACGCGCGACGGTGTCGCGGGGTCCACCGCGAGCGCGCGCACGATGCCGTCGAACTCGATCGGTTCGGCGAGCCCGAGGCGATGCCAGGTCTTGCCGTCGTCGTTCGAGCGCAGGATTCCTTGCCCGGCCGTGGCGACCAGTACGGTTGCGGTCATGAAATGCTCCTTGTGTCAGAGAAAAATGCCGCGCGTGAGCCCACCGTCGCAGCCGATCGACTCGCCGGTGATCGAGGCGGATTTCGGCGACGCGAGAAACGCGACGATCCACCCCATTTCTTCCGGCTGCAGCACGCGCCGGATCGGCGTGACCTTCACGTAGTTCGCCTCGACCTCCGCGGCCGTGAGCCCCTGCTTCTGCGCCTCTTTCTCGTAGAGTTCGTGGATGTGCGGCGTCTCGACGACGCCCGGGTGAATCGTGTTGACCGTGATGCCGAACGGGCCGAGCTGGTCGGACAGCGTCTTGGTCAGGTGCACGATCGCCACGTTGCGCATGCCGGACAGCTGCTTGCTGCCGCGGCCCGTCAGGCCGCCGATATTGACGATCCGGCCGAAGCCGTGGCGCCGCATGTAGGGCGCGGCCGCCTTCGCGCAACGCAGGTAGCCGACCACCTTGATATCGATGTCCTGCAGCAGCCCCTGCGGGTCGGCGTGTTCTAGCTCCGCCCGCACGAGGCCGCCCGGATGCGCGGCGCCGTTCAGCAGGATGTCGAGCCGGCCGAAGCGCTCGACGCTCGCGGCCATCGCCGCTTCGACGGACGCCATGTCGGTCGTGTCCACCGTGACGGGCAGAATGGCCCCGGCCGCGTTGCCCAGCGGCGCGAGCGCCGCGCGAATCTCGGCGGCGGCCGCTTCGAGGTGTTCCATGCGTCGCGCGGCAATCGTGACGTTGACGCCTTCGCGGGCCAGCTCGAGCGCGACCGCCTTGCCGATGCCCATGCTGCCGCCGGTGATGAACGCGGCTTTTCCGTGGAGTTGCAGATCCATAGCGATGAAAGGTGAGAGTCGGGATTGAAGGGAACAGCGGGTTGCGCGATCAGGACAGGCACATTTCGATGAGCCTCGGCCCGTCGGCGTGGGCGAGCGCGGCATCGAGCGCTTGCGACAACGCTTGCACGGTGCTCGCGCGCTCGGCTGGCACGCCGTAGCCGCGCGACAGCGCGAGCCAGTCGATCGGCGGATCGTCCAGCAGCGTCAGGCGGCTGGCATGCGGCGTGTCGGCCGGCAGGCCGCTGCGCGCGAGTTCGGTCTGCAGGATGCCGTAGCGCCGGTTCGATGCGATCAGCATGACGATCGGCAAACGCTCGCGCGCCATCGTCCACAGCGCCTGGATCGTGTACTGCGCGCTGCCGTCGGACTGCAGCGCGAATACGCGGCGTTCCGGGCACGCGACCGCGGCGCCGAGCGCCACCGGCAAGCCCTGGCCGATCGCGCCGCCCGTATTCGTGAGGATCGTGTGACGGCGCGCGCGCGCCGACGCGGTCACGAACGGATAACCGCACGTGCCGCCCTCGATCGACACGATCGCGTCGTCGGGCAATGCATTCGCCAGCACGCGGCCGACGGCCTGCGGTGTCAACGGCCCTTCCTCCACATCCCAATGCTCGACCCGCACGCCGCCTGCGTTGCCCGGTGCGCCGATACGATCGGCCAGCGCTTCCAGTGCTTCGTCCGCCGCGTCGCCCGGTTCGGCCAGTGTGACGATGTCCTCGGGACGCGCGAGTTCGCCCGGAATGCCTTCGTAGCCGAAGTAGGTGACGGGTGCGAGCGCGCCCGCCAGCACCACGCGCCGGTCGGCCAGCGCGGCCAGCGCCGGCTCGGGGAAATAAGGCAGGCGGTCGATGTCCGGCAGGCCGCCGCCGCGCTCCGCGTGCGCCGGGAAGGTTTCGCTGAAGCAGGTCGCGCCGGTCGCCGCCGCGATGCGCGCCGCCGCGCGCTGCCCGCGCGCCGACAGCGCGCGGCCGCCCATCAACAGCACCGCGCGATGGACACTGAGCAGCAGATCGGCGACCCGCTCGACCCGTGCGCGATCGAACGACACCGCGGCCGGGCGAACGACGGCGGGCGACGCCGCGTCGTGCACCTTCGCCGACTGCAGATCGACCGGCAGCACGAGCGTCGCGACGCCGCGCTGCGCGCCCATCGCGGCAGAGATCGCGTCGGCCGTATCGGTTGCGAGATCCATGTCGCGCGCCACGCTGCGGTACCACACCGACACCGGGCGCGCGAGTGACTCGATATCGGACGTGAGCGGCGCGTCGTACTTCAGGTGGTCGCGGGTGTGATCGCCGACGATGTTCAGGATCGGCGTGCGGGCGCGGCGCGCGTTGTGCAGGTTGGCGACGCCGTTCGCGTGGCCGGGCCCGAGATGCAGCAGCGTCATCGCCGGTTTGCCGGCCATGCGGCCGTAGCCGTCCGCGGCGCCCGTGCAAACGCCCTCGAACAGCCCGAGGATCGAGCGCACGCCCGCCACGGTGTCGAGCGCGCCGACGAACGGCATCTCGGTGGTGCCGGGATTGGCGAAACAGACGTCGACGCCGGCGTCGCGCGCCGTCTCGAGCACGACGCTCGCGCCGCTTCGTGTTCCGGTATCGGTGTCCAACTGTGGGATGTTCATGCGGCCGCTCGACGGTTTGAATGAAGTGAAGTTGACTTTAATCCCGTCATGCGGGATTTGTCAAATCCATCAAACCGCAACCCCCATCCCAGATAGACTAACGTTTACCCTTTATTTATGCCGAATTTTCAATAATCTCCTGCCCTCAACAACTTCCAACTTGCATTCAGCATGATGCACATATCCCACAATTCGGAATCTTTTAGCAATTCCGCTCCGACGCTCATCGTGCAACAGCTCGCTGCCGCAACCCCGGCACCCGTAGATCAAAATAAAGTTTTCACCGTTTGCGAAGGTAAATTGCCACGTCACGGGGCGGCATTGTCCACAAGTGGGGAAACTTTGGATGTTTACGCCGACCGGAAATTGAGCCACTTGTAGGGATCGCGCCGACTGAAAACTGAGCCGGGCAATCAACCTATCCTGCTAGTTTTTCAGGCAGGGTGTTTGGGGATGATCCCGATGACCATGA
>NZ_CADFEC010000050.1:0-21108 GCF_902833195.1 Burkholderia sp. BCC1638 | reverse complement strand
CGTCAGCAATCGCGACCACGGCACGAGCTTCTCCATCTCTTCCAGGAAACGCTGGCGCCGAGTCATGCGCTTCTTGCCCGTGCTTTCCGCTTCCGCAAAGCTCATTTGCCGTTTCATCGTCGTGGACCCGTTCCGTGAACTATCTTCTACAACGTCCTCGGCTGCGTCAGCGATGACCACAGAGCCGGATAAATCAGTGTTTCCCTAGTACCTCCCTATCCAACACGTGAAACTCCGTGACGCGGCGCTCGCATCGTAGCCCCAGGTGGGCAACCTGCGCCAAAGCGGGCTGCGTTTATGCATTGACCGTTTTTGTGATCGGCTTCGCCTTCGGCGCGATTCGTGTCCTGCTGCTGGTGCGGCTCCTGGGAGAGGCGGCAGCGGTATCGCTCGAAGCGCCATTCATGCTTGCCGCGAGTTGGTACCTGTCGCGCTGGAGCGCGAAAAAACACGACATGCTGACCGACACCAACGAGGCGTTGCTGATGGGCGCGATCGCGCTGGCCATATTGACGTTTGCGGAGTGGTGCACGAGCTGGCTCCTGTTCAAAAGGACCGTGCTCGAGTACTTTGCCGGCTTTTGGTCGGTGCCCGGCGCGATCGGCCTCGCAAGCCAACTTTGCTTTGCAGGCTTTCCATTTCTGCAGGCGAGCGGTCACCGAATCGAATCGAGCAGGTGAACGCGATTGCCGCGTGGTTTTGAACGCCGTGCTTGCACATGCGAGGCCCGACGTCGCGCATGAGCAACGTCTCCGAATTTCCACAATAGGTTCGTTCATCGACTGGGTTGTCGAACTGATGAACGAACCTGCTTCGGTGGGCAGGCGATGAACGTGTGCGATGTCACCGGGAACGAGTCGCATCTCGTCCCGATGCCGGCAAGGTCGCGCTTTGTCATGCACGGGCCGCCCCCTCCGCTGCCGAGCTGACGGACGCGGCCAGCTCCGCAATGCGTGTCGCACGCAACAACACGGGCCGATCGACCATCTTCCCGTCGACCGTCACCACGCCGCCGTTCGCATCGCGCGTCGCGTCGAGCACGCGGCGCGCCCAGCGCACCTCATCCGCACTCGGTCGAAAGCACGTGTGCACGAATCTGATCTGCTTCGGATGAATGCACAGCTTCCCGCCGAATCCCAGTTGCCGTCCGTTCAACGCGTCGCGCTCGATCCGTTCCCCGTCATGAATATCCGGCGTCACCCCGTCGACCGGCGATTCGATCCCGGCGACGCGCGAAATCAACGTCAGCTGCGAGCGAAAGTGATTGAGCGAAACGCCATCATCCGACATACCCATGTCCACGATGAAATCGAGCGTGCCGAACAACAATCGTTCGACATGCGGTGCCTTTGCGACCTCAAGCGCATTCCACATGCCACGCGCTCTTTCGATCAGCGGATAGACCGGCACACGCCGGCGCGCAAGCGCAACGGCAGCGCACACATCATCCGCACGCTCGGCCTTCGGCAGCACGATACCGGCCACCCCGTTCAACGCGCCGAGCGCGGCATCTGCCTCGAACCACGGCGTGTTTCGTGCGTTGATTCGAACGAGCACCGGATGCCCGGGTGAAACCCACTGTGCTATCGCCTCGCGCGCGGCCACTTTGGCGTCCGGCTCGACCGCATCCTCGAGATCGATGATGACTGCATCGGCGCCGCTCGCGAGCGCCTTGTCGAACCGTTCAGGCTTGTTTCCCGGCACGAACAGGTATGACCGGGCATTCACGCGCACCGCCTCTTTCGCCGCGATGTCGACGCCCGTGTTATCCAACCCTACGCGGCCCTTCACGTCGTCATCGACCGTTCGTTCCACTGATTCTGCGATCTTCACGGGCGGCTCCTCCGTCGAGTCGTTGGCATCATCCGGTTTCGGAGGCCATTACACGAGGAAACCCGTCACGCGACAACTATCGATCAACTCTGCCGGTCATAGCCCGAACCTATTGCGCCGCGCATTTTTGAGCGCCGGCAAGAAGTCCTCCACGGCCACTCCTCTTCATTGCGCCCGCCTGCTTCCGAATGTTGTGCGCTGCATGAGTGACGGCATTCACCCGCGCAGCGATTCGAGGACCGCGCGGCCTTTCTCCGAAGCCTGAAGCCGGCGCGAAGCGCGCCGCCCACCGCGAAACCGCCGTCAGGATTCACCGGCCATCAGACGAGCCGTGTGCTGCTCCGCACAAATCGGATACCCGGTTGCGCCGGCCCCGTGCACCGCGGCGCCACCGGCGCAATCGTCGCCGGGCAATCGGTCGCGACACCGCGCTAGCGCAAACCCGCCCCCGGTTGCACTGTTCATCGCCGTTCGCGTCCTGTATTGTCCTTCCATCCCCGGTTGCGGAACCGGTGCATGGGAGGCTCACGATGCAGAAAAAGAACGCTGCAGCCGTCTGGATCCTGATCGCGATGGTGGCAGGCATCCTGATCGGCTACATGATCTACACGAGCTTTCCTGACAAAAAGGCCACCACCGAGATCGCCGGATACATCTCGCTCATCTCCGACGTGTTCCTGCGCCTGATCAAGATGGTGATCGGGCCGCTCGTCTTCTCCACGCTGGTCGTCGGCATCGCGCACATGGGCGACGCGGCATCGGTCGGGCGCGTGTTCGCGAAATCCATCGGCTGGTTCATCACCGCGTCGCTGATCTCGCTGCTGCTCGGGCTGTTCATGGCGAACCTGCTGCGGCCCGGCGACAACCTCGGCCTGCCGCTGCCGGACATCGGCGCTTCGGCGAATCTCGCGACGTCCAAGTTCACGCTCAAGGATTTCGTCGGCCACATGGTGCCGAGGTCGTTCGCCGAGGCGATGAGCAACAACGAGATCCTGCAGATCGTCGTGTTCTCGATGTTCTTCGGCGTGGCGCTCGCCGCGCTCGGTGAGCGCGGCAAGATCCTCGTGGCCGCGATCGACCAACTGTCGCACGTGATGCTCAAGATCACCGGCTACGTGATGAAGCTCGCGCCGCTCGCGGTGCTGGCGGCGATGGCCGCGACCGTCGCGGTCAACGGGCTGTCGGTGTTGCTGAAGTTCGCGGTGTTCATGGGCGATTTCTACGTGAGCCTGTTCCTGCTCTGGACGTTGCTCGTCTGTGCGGGGCTGCTGTTCCTCGGCCGCCGCGTATTCAAGCTGCTTGTGCTGATCAGGGAAGCGTTCATGCTGTCGTTCGCGACGGCCAGCTCGGAAGCCGCGTATCCGAAGATCCTCGACGCGCTCGACCGGTTCGGCGTCCGGCGCAGAATTTCGAGCTTCGTGATGCCGATGGGCTATTCGTTCAATCTCGACGGCTCGATGATGTACTGCACCTTCGCGGCGCTGTTCATCGCGCAGGCGTACAACATCCACCTGTCGCTCGGCACGCAGATCACGATGCTGCTGGTCCTGATGCTGACGTCGAAGGGGATGGCCGGCGTGCCGCGCGCGTCGCTCGTCGTGATCGCCGCCACGCTGCACCAGTTCGGGCTTCCCGAAGCCGGGCTGCTGCTGATCCTCGGCGTCGACACGTTCCTCGACATGGGCCGCTCGGCCACCAACGCGGTCGGCAATTCGATCGCCAGCGCCGTGGTCGCGAAGTGGGAAGGCCAGCTCATGTCGGAGGCGGAAGCCGAGGCCAACCTGGCGCGCATCGACGCGGAGCAGGAAGGGACGATCGCGCATCCGGCGGATGTCTGACGGAGGCCCCGCGATGAAGATGCAGCGATTCTGGCGTGCGCTCGCGCTCGCAGGCCTGCTTGCCGCGGGCGCGACCGCGCGCGCGGAAGATGCGCCGTCCACGACGCCGCGCGTCGAGCCGTTCGCGCCGGCTCAACTGACCGGCACGCTCGCGAAGGTGCGCAGCAGCGGCACGATCGCGATCGGCTATCGCGACGCGTCGATCCCGTTCTCGTACCTGAATGCGCGCAACCAGCCGATCGGTTATTCGATCGAGCTTTGCAAGGCGCTCGTGTCGTCGATCGAGGATGCGGTCAACAAGAGCCTGACGATCCGCTGGGTGCCGGTCACGGCCGACAACCGCATCGACGCGGTGGTCAACGGCACGGTCGATCTGGAATGCGGCTCCACGACGAGCAACCTGGAGCGCCAGAAGCGCGTGGCGTTCTCGCCGATCATCTTCGTGGCCGGCACGAAGGTGATGGTGAAGCGAGGCTCGCCGATCCGCTCGTTCCGCGATCTCGCGGGCAAAAAGGTCGCGGTGACCGCCGGCACGACCAACGAGAAGGCGCTGCGCGACCTGGACGCGCGGTTCAAGCTCGGGATCCAGCTGCAGGTGGTGCCGGACCATGCGCAGGGCTTCGCGCTCGTCGCGAACGGTCAAGCCGACGCGTTCGCGACGGACGACGTGCTGCTGTACGGCCTGATAGCCGAGAACGCGAGCAAGGGCGGCAAGTACGACGTGGTTGGCGATTTCCTGTCATATGACCCGTACGGAATCATGTTCCGCAAGGACGATCCGCAGCTCGCGCAGGTCGTGAAAAGCACGTTCGAGGAGTTGGCCGTCGACGGCGAGATCACGCGACAGTACAAGCGCTGGTTCCTGCGCCCGCTTCCGTCGGGCATGAGTCTCAACCTGCCGATGAGCCCGCAACTGGAGACCATCATCGAGACGATCGGCGTCAAGGGCGAATGAGATTGCGCGGCTGACCGCACGGATGCATGTAAAAGCGGCCCCGGTGTCTGAGCGGACACCGGGGCCGTTCACATGAAGCACCGCGTTCAACCGACCCGCGCTTCTCCCTGTCGCGCCGCGTCGCCGTCTTCCGTCGCCGTTCGCGCCAGCACGGGCTTCAGAGCGTGCCCGGTATGGCTCGCCCTCACCTGCGCGAGCCCTTCGGGCGGCGCCGCCGCGACGATCGTGCCGCCGCCCACGCCGCCTTCCGGGCCGAGATCGATGATCCAGTCGGCTTCCGCGATCACGTCGAGGTCGTGCTCGATCACGACCACGCTGTGCCCGCCGTCGACCAGCCGGTGCAGCACGCGGATCAGCTTCGCGACGTCGGCCATGTGCAGACCGACCGTCGGCTCGTCGAGCACGTAGAGCGTATGCGGCGCCTTCTGGCCGCGCCGCGTGATGTCGTCGCGCACCTTCGTGAGCTCGGTGACGAGCTTGATGCGCTGCGCCTCGCCGCCGGACAGCGTCGGCGACGGCTGGCCGAGCGTCAGGTAGCCGAGACCGACGTCCTTCATCAGCTGCAGCGGATGCGCGATGTTGGAAATCGGCGCGAAGAACTCCACGGCTTCGTCGATTTCCATCGTCAGCACGTCGCCGATGTTCCGGCCGCGCCACGTGACCGCGAGCGTCTCCGGATTGAAGCGCTGCCCGTGGCACACGTCGCACGGCACCTTCACGTCGGGCAGGAAGCTCATTCCGATCGTGCGCACGCCTTGCCCTTCGCAGGCCGGGCACCGCCCGTCGCCGGTGTTGAACGAGAAACGCGACGCCGTGTAGCCGCGCGCACGCGCTTCCAGCGTATCGGCGAACAGCTTGCGGATCGTGTCCCACACGCCAATGTAGGTGGCCGGGCACGAGCGCGGCGTCTTGCCGATCGGCGTCTGGTCGACTTCGAGCACGCGGTCGATCCGTTCCCAGCCGCTCAGCGACTCGCAGCCCTGCCACGCATGCGTGACGTTCAGCGACGGCCGCGGCGCGCTGCGCGCGAGCACGCTCGAGCGGCGGTTCGCGGCCGGCGCATCCTGCTGCGCGGCCTTGCGTGCGCGCCGCGTGGCCGGCGACGACAGCACCGAGCGGCCCACCGCATCGAGCAGGTTCGTCATCAGCACGTCGCGCGCGAGCGTCGACTTGCCCGAACCGCTGACGCCCGTCACCGCGACGAGCCGCGCGAGCGGAATGCCGACGGTGACGTCGCGCAGGTTGTGCAGCGTCGCGCCGTGCACGGTCAGCCAGCCCTCCGGCACCGCCGGCGCGCCCTGCTTGCCCGGCAGGCTCACCGCGCGGCGAGGTTGCAGCGGGTGCGTCATCGGATGCGCGAGCAGGCGCCCCGTCACCGAGTCCGGCCGCGCGGCCAGATCGGCGACCGCGCCCTCGGCGACCAGCGTGCCGCCGCGCTTGCCGGCGCCCGGGCCCACGTCGATGATGTGATCGGCGCGGCGAATCGTGTCCTCGTCGTGCTCGACGACGACGAGCGTGTTGCCCTTGTCGCCGAGCTTGCGCAGTGCATCCAGCAGGATCTGGTTGTCGCGCGGATGCAGGCCGATCGTCGGCTCGTCGAGCACGTAGCACACGCCTTGCAGGTTGCTGCCGAGCTGCGCCGCAAGCCGGATGCGCTGCGCTTCGCCGCCCGACAGGCTCGGCGCCGCGCGATCGAGGCTCAGGTAGCCGAGCCCGACTTCCTCGAGAAACGCGAGGCGGCTGCCGATCTCGCTGACGATGTCGCGCGCGATCTGCGCGTCGCGCCCCGTCAGCTCCAGCGCGTCGATCCAGCGGCGCGTATCGGACACCGTCCACTGCGCGACCTCGACGATCGGATGCGCATCGAACGTGACCGCACGCGCGGACGGGTTCAGGCGCGTGCCGCTGCAATCCGGGCACGGCTCGTTGCCGACGCCTTCCGGTTCCTGCTCGTCCGACGGCAGAGTCTGCTCGCGGCCGCGATCGTCCCCGGCGAGCACCGTGTCGTCATACGCGGCGCGCTGTTCGCGCGTGAGCGTGACGCCCGTGCCGACGCAGGTCGTGCACCAGCCGTGCTTGCTGTTGTACGAGAACATCCGCGGATCGAGTTCCGGGTAGCTCGTGCCGCACACCGGGCACGCGCGCTTGACCGACAGCACCTTGATCTCGCCGACGCGCGCGGTTGAGCGATCGTTCTGCATCGCGTGGTGCAGCCCGTCGAGCGGCGCGAGCAGGTGCATCACGCCCTTGCCGAGCTCGAGCGTCTCGTCGAGCACGCGCCGCAACTCGGCCTCGTTGTCTGGCGACACGACGATGTCGGCCACCGGCAATTCGATCGTGTGCTCGCGGAAGCGGTCGAGCTTCGGCCACGGATCGACCGTCACGAACTCGCCGTCGACGCGCAGATGCGTGCTGCCGCGCGCCTTCGCCCACTTCGCGAGATCGGTATACACACCCTTGCGGTTGACGACGAGCGGCGCGAGCAGCCCGACGTGCTCGCCGCGATGGTCGCGCAGCAACTGCGCGGCGATCGATTCGACGGTTTGCGACGTGACGGGCGTGCCGTCGTGGATGCAATGCTGCAGGCCGAGCTTCACGTACAGCAGCCGCAGGAAGTGCCAGACTTCGGACGTGGTCGCGACCGTGCTCTTGCGGCCGCCGCGCGACAGCCGCTGCTCGATCGCCACCGTCGGCGGAATGCCGTACACGGCGTCGACCTCCGGCCGCCCGGCCGGCTGCACGATCGAGCGCGCATACGCGTTCAGCGATTCGAGGTAGCGGCGCTGGCCTTCGTGGAACAGGATGTCGAACGCGAGCGTCGACTTGCCGGAACCCGACACGCCGGTGATCACGTTGAACTTGCCGTGCGGGATGTCGACGTCGAGCGCCTTCAGATTGTGCTCGCGCGCATTGACGATCCGCACGACGTCCTCGCCCTCGATCGCGCGCCGCTCGCGGGCGGCGTTCAGCACGGCCTGCAGCGGTACGCCTTCGTCGGCGAGCGCGGTTTCGCCGTCCATCGCGCGGTCGTACTGCAGCAGCGCGACGCCGGTATGCGATTGCGCGCATGCCTTCACGTCGTCGGGCGTGCCCGCGCACAGCACGAGGCCGCCGCCGTCGCCGCCCTCCGGACCGAGATCGATCAGCCAGTCGGCCGCGCGGATCACGTCGAGGTTGTGCTCGATCACGATCAGCGAATGGCCGGCCGCGAGCAGCTTGCCGAACGCCTGCATCAGCTTCGCGATGTCGTCGAAGTGCAGCCCGGTCGTCGGTTCGTCAAACATGAACAGCTTCGCACGCGCGATGCGCGCCTCCTCGCTCGCGACCCGGCGCCCGCCCGCGGCGGCCGCCGATTCGGCGAGGAAGCCGGCCAGCTTCAGCCGCTGCGCTTCGCCGCCGGACAGCGTCGGCACCGGCTGGCCGAGCTTCACGTATTCGAGGCCGACGTCGACGATCGGTTGCAGCACGCGCAGCACCTCGGCATCGGTCGCGAAGAACGCCGCCGCTTCGCTGACGGTCAGGTCGAGCACGTCGGCGATGTTCAGCGCGCGGCCGTCGCGCTCGATGCGCACTTCGAGAATCTCGGCGCGGTAGCGGCTGCCGTCGCAATCCGGGCAGCGCAGATAGACGTCGCTCAGGAACTGCATCTCGATGTGCTCGAAGCCCGAGCCGCCGCAGGTCGGGCAACGGCCGTCGCCCGAGTTGAAGCTGAACGTGCCGGCGCCGTAGCCGCGTTGCAGCGCGAGCGGCGCCTTCGCGAACAGCTTGCGGATCTCGTCGAACGCGCCGACGTAGCTGGCCGGGTTCGAACGCGTGGTCTTGCCGATCGGCGATTGATCGACGAACACGACGTCGCCGACCTGGTCGGCACCCGTGAGATTGCGGAACGCGCCAGGCGACTCGGTCGCCTTGCCGTGGTGGCGCGCCATCGCCGGATAGAGCACGTCCTGCAGCAGCGTCGACTTGCCGGAACCCGACACGCCCGTCACGCACACGAGCCGCTGCAGCGGAATCTCGACCGTCACGTCGCGCAGGTTGTGCTCGGTCGCGCCTTCGAGCACGATGCGCGGCGTGTTCGCGTCCACCGGGCGGCGCGCCCAGTTCGACGCATGCGCGACGTGCTTGCGGCCGCCGAGATACTCGCCCGTCAGCGTGTGCGCGGAACGGATGTCGCCCGGCGTGCCGTCGTAGACGATCGTGCCGCCGCGCTCGCCGGGGCCCGGACCCATGTCGATCAACCGGTCGGCCGCGAGCATCACCGACGGATCGTGCTCGACGACCACCAGCGTATTGCCCGCGTCGCGCAGCCGCTGCATCGCCTCGACGATCCGCGTGAGGTCGCGCGGATGCAGGCCGATGCTAGGCTCGTCGAGCACGAACAGCGTTTTGGTCAGCGACGTGCCGAGCGCCGTGGTCAGGTTGATCCGCTGCACCTCGCCGCCCGACAGCGTGCGGCTTTGCCGGTCGAGCGTCAGGTAGCCGAGCCCCACGTCGCACAGGTATTTGAGGCGCGTGCGCACCTCGGCGAGCAGCAGCTTCAGGGCATCGTCGAGCAGCGCGCTCGGCAGCGTGATCTCGTCGAAGAAGCGGCGAATGCGCTCGATCGGCAGCAGCATCAGGTCGTGCACCGTCAGGCCCGGCAGCGCCTCGAGCTGTGCGCGCGTCCAGTCGACGCCGCGCGGCATGAAGCGATTCGCGGGCGCGAGCACCGTATCGGCGTTCGCCTTCGAGCCGAGCCGCCACTGCAGCGATTCGGTCTTCAGGCGCGCGCCGCCGCAGACCTCGCACGGCGTGTAGCTGCGGTACTTCGACAGCAGCACGCGGATATGCATCTTGTACGCTTTCGATTCGAGATAGCCGAAGAAGCGTTTCACGCCGTACCACTGGCTCTGCCACTTGCCGTTCCAGTCCGGCGAGCCGTTGATCACCCAGTCGCGCTCGGCGTCGGTCAGGTCGGACCACGGCGTATCGCGGCGGATGTCCGCCTTCGCCGCGTAGCGCATCAGGTCGTCCTGGCACTCCTTCCATGCGGGCGTCTGCATCGGCTTGATCGCGCCGCCGCGCAGCGTCTTGCGCGCGTCGGGAATCACCAGGCCGAGATCGACGCCGATCACGCGGCCGAAGCCGCGGCAGGTCTCGCATGCGCCGTATGCCGAGTTGAACGAGAACAGCGCCGCTTGCGGCTCCGCGTAGCGCAGGTCGCTGTCGGGGTCGTGCAGCCCGGTGGAGAAACGCCACACCTGCGGCTCAACGGGCGCAGCAAGCGCGTTTTCCGCTTCCGGCGCGAGCACGTAGACGTTCACGCGGCCGCCGCCGCGCTTCAGCGACGCCTCGATCGCCTCGACCACGCGCACCTTGTCGGCCTGCTGCACGCGGAAACGGTCGGCCACCACGTCGAGCAGCTTGCGCGGGCCCGTGGGCGACGCGACTTCGCGCTGCGCCTGCACGCGCGTGTAGCCGCTCGCGGACAGCCACTGCGCGACTTCATCCTCGGACGCGCTTTCCGGCAGCTCGACCGGGAACGTGACGACGACGCGCGGATCGTCGGCGCGCGAGCGCTCGACGAGTTCCGCGTAGATCGTCTCGGGCGTGTCGTGCCGCACCTGCCGCGCGGTCTGGCGGTCGAACAGCTCGGCCGCGCGCGCGTACAGCAGCTTCAGGTGATCGTTGAGCTCCGTCATCGTGCCGACGGTCGAGCGCGAACTGCGGACCGGGTTGGTCTGGTCGATCGCGATCGCGGGCGGCACGCCGTCGACGCGCTCGACCTGCGGGCGGTCCATCCGGTCGAGGAACTGCCGCGCATACGCGCTGAACGTCTCGACGTAGCGCCGCTGGCCTTCCGCGTACAGCGTGTCGAACACGAGGCTCGACTTGCCTGAGCCCGACGGCCCGGTGACGACCGTCATTTCGCCGGTGCGCAGGTCGAGATCGAGGTTCTTGAGGTTGTGCTGACGTGCTCCGCGAATGCGGATCAGATTGCTGGATGACAATTTGCCTGCCCGTCTGAGTGAGTTAGCCGGAATTCACGGTGCCGGAACGCTGCGGCGGATGCCCGCAGGCGCGGCGCACGTGCCGCACGGGTCATGCCCGCGCCGCTCGAGTTCGCCGGATACTATACTGTATATTCATACAGTTTTCCACGAGCAGGCGGGGCAACACGATCCGTCGGTGTCGGCCACGGGCTCGATGCGCTTCAGCCGCCACCCGCCGTCGCATGGGCGACGCACGTGCGGGCGAGCACGTCGGTCGGGTCGACGAGCGTCGCCCGACACCCGTTCCGCGCGACATATTCACCGCCCGGAAGCAGAATCGGCAGTTCGGTGCAGCCGAGCACGATCACCCTCACGCCCTCGGCCATCAGCGCCTCGACGGCGGCACCGATATCTTCCCGGCACTCCCCGGTCGTGAAGCCGGCCTTGACGCCCTGCCTCCCGTAAATCGCTTCCATCACGCGCGCCTGCAACGCGGGCTTCGGCGCGACTTGCCGGAGCCCTTGCGACGCCAGCGCCTTCTCGTAGACGCCGCTTTCGATCGTGCCGGTCGTCGCGAGCACGCCGACCTCCTTCAGCGCCGGATACGTGTCGCGCAGGTGAGCAACCGTGACCGTCAGCATGTTGACGATCGGAATGCCGAGGTACGGCTGAATCCGCTCGACGAATGCATGCGCGGTGTTGCACGGAATCGCGATGAGGTCGGCATCGCCGTCCTCGAGCTTCTTGCAGGTCGCGTACAACGAGATCGTCGGGTCCGCGCCGGTGCCCACCAGGTTCTCGGTGCGATCGGGAATCTGCGGATTCTGTTCGACCAGCAGCTTGACGTGCTCCTGATCGCGCGCCGCCGGCGTGTTGCGCACGATCTTGTCCAGGAAATCGACCGTCGCGGCCGGCCCGACGCCGCCGACCACGCCGATCTTGAACGTCGCCGCGCGCGCCCCCGACTGCCCGGTCACCGCGTACTGCGCATACGCCAGGTTCGAATCCACGAGCGGCACGCGCTGCGGACCGATTTCATCCGCGACCAGCGCGATCTCGGTCAGGCCGGGAACGATGACCTGCACGCCCTGATCGGCGAGATCCGCGCACGCGCGGCGCAACAGCTCGACCGGCCGGCCGCGAAGATTGCCGCGCTTGATGCCGTCGGCGCCGTAGATGGCTTCGGTCACGAGGTCGATCCCTTCGTGCATCCGCGGATGCACGATTTCGAACCGAGGCGACGGGAAATACGCGTCGAAGAGTCGCTTGTCCCGCACGTAGTCGGACGCCAGCACGCCGATGCGCGTCGCGTCGGGATACTTGCGCCGCACGTGGCTACGCACGGCCTCGACGATATCCACGATCGGCAGGCGCGTATTCGCCTTCAGCTCGTCGATGAACGTATGACTCAGGAAGCACGGCAGCACGACCGTCGTCACGCCGCGCTTCTCGAACGCGCGAATCATGTCGAACACGTACAGCTTGCGTTCGATCGTCGCCGCGCTGCCCGATCCCGAGCCCTTGAACGGGTATTGCTCGAAAATCATTTCGGCGTGCTCCTCGTCGGACGACGCAGGCGTCGCCTTCACCATCTTGAAGAACACGTCGGCGCTCCCCAGCGGCCCGAGACCGCCGACGACGCCGAATTTCCGCCGTGCATTCACGATATCCGCGTCCATCATGCGTTCAGCTCCGGCTGCTCGAATACGGCGTCTTGCGATTTCGCGGACCGCCGGCTCTCCCACTTCGCGATCACCGCCGTCGCGACGCTGTTGCCGATCACGTTCGTCATCGTGCGGCCCATGTCGAGGATCTGGTCGATCGCGAGAACCATCGCGACGCCGGCCACCGGCAGATGGAACATCGGCGCGACCGCCGCGACCACGACCACCGAGCCGCGCGGCACGCTCGCCATCCCCTTGCTGCTCAACATCAGCACCAGCAACATGAACACCTGCTCCGACAGCGGCATGTGCACGCCGAACGCCTGCGCGATGAAGATGGCGGCAAACGCCTGATACATCATCGAGCCGTCGAGGTTGAACGCGTAACCGAGCGGCAGCGTGAAGCCCACCACCTTCTTGTCGACGCCGAACCGTTCGAGCTGCTCGGTCAGGCGCGGATAGGCGGCCTCGCTGCTGGCGGTTGAGAACGCGATCAGCGCGGGTTCGCGCACGGCCTTCAGCAGGCTCCCGACGCGCCGTCCGAGAAACGCGTAGCCGACGCCGATCAGGATCGCCCACAGGACGAGCAGGCCGAGATAGAACGCGCCGATCAGCTTCCCATACGTGTAGATCACATCGAGCCCGCGCAGCGTGACCGACGACGCGATCGCGCCGAACACGCCGAGCGGCGCCGCGCGCATCACGTAGTTCGTCAGGCGCAGCATCACCGGCACCATCCCGTCGATCGACCGGATCACGACGCCGACCCGCTTGTCGTGCTTCAGCGCACTCAGCGCGATGCCGAGGAAGACCGAGAACACCAGGATCTGCAGGATGTCGTTGCGCGCCATCGCGTCGAGCAGGCTGGTCGGGAACGCATGCGTGATCACGTCCCGGGCGTTCAGTGCGGCGGTGTTCAGCCCGGTGCCGACCTCGCCCGCGCCCGCCGTGAGGTTCAGGCCGGCGCCAGGCTGCAGCGCATTGGCCATGACGAGGCCGAGGCTCAACGAAATCAGCGACGCGCAGACGAACCACCCGATCGAGCGCAGGCCGATGCGGCCGACGTCTTCGCCGCTGTCCATGCCGGCGAGGCCGGACACGAGCGTCACGAACACCAGCGGCGCGATGATCATCTTGATCAGGCGCAGGAAGATGTCGGTGACGATCGAGAAATAGCCGGCGATCGTCTTGAGCGTGGCCGGGTCCGCGATATTGGCGTGACACGCATAGCCGGCGACGACGCCGAGGATCATGCCGACTGCGATGCTGAAGGTAAGGCGATTTTTCATGTCCATTCGTCCTGGGATGGCACCCGGCCGTGGCAATGCGGCGAGCGCTGCGAAGAAGGCCGTGCGACGCGGATCACGCGTCACATGTGCCGTTGGAACGAATGGTAGGGACGGTCGAAAAAAACGTGATGCCGGTGCAACATGGCGGTATGCGAGTCCCGCATAAGGCGGGAAAACCCTGCTCAGCCGAGGCGGGAAGGCGCCGCGCGCAGGTGCTGCCAGAGCGTGTCGAGGAATTCGCTGCGATTGGACACGTCGCGATACACGCGCAGTTCGATTTCCAGGTTCCACACCGCCGGGCCTGCCGGCACGAGGTCGCCGACCGCCAGTTCGGCGGCGATCGCGCTGCGGGGCAGCCACGCGACGCCCTCGCCCTCCATCACGAGCTTCTTCAGTACCTCGGCCATGTCGGATTCGTAATGCAACTGCAAGGCCGGCGCGTCCGGCGCACGGCCGAGCAGCAGCGCGAGACACCGGCCGAAATAGCTGGTTTCCGTATAGGAAATCAGCGGCAGCGGATTCTGCTTCGTGCCGGGAAGCCGGAACGCCGGCGCCGATCGCCGGTTCGGCCGGCACGCCGGCATCAACGTGTCGATGCCGACGGTCAGGTGCTCGTACTTCGCCGGATCGAGATGGAGCGGAAGCTCGGGATGGTGGTACGCGAACATCAACTCGCAGTTGCCGTTGACGAGCATCAGGATCGAGTCGTGGACATTGGTCGGAATGACGCGCGCCCGCACTTCGCCGAAATGCGGGGCGAGCGCCTTGAGCCAGGCCGGCAGGAAACTCAGCGCGATCGTATGGCCCGCGGCGATCTGCAGGCTCTTGCCGCCGATCCGCTGCTCGGTGCGGATGATGGCGCGCGTGTCGTAAAGGCGGCTGAGCACGTCCTCGGCCGTTTCGCGAAACAGGCGCCCCGCCGGCGTCAGCACCGGCGGAAAGCTGCTGCGGTCGATCAGTTCGGCGCCGATCCATTGCTCGAGCGACTGGATGCGGCGGCTGAAGCCCGATTGCGTGACGTTGCGGAATTCAGCCGCGCGGGAAAAGCTTTGGTATTGCGCGAGCGCGAGGAAATCCTCGATCCATTTGATTTCCATGGTGGCCTTGGAGAGTCGCGGGTGGAGCGGTTTGCTCGCCACCGACGTGATGGCGAAGCGCGTGCCGACGGACGCCTCCATTGTATGTGCTCGATTCGGCAGCGGTTCCTGCCTCCTCGGCCCATTTCCGCGACAGGCGCCGCTGCCGCGAGCGAGCCATCCGGTTTCGACGGCCACGCCCGCGGCAACCCGCGCGCCTTACCTCTGCAACGAGATTTCCACCCGGCGATTGCGCGCCCGTCCCTCGGCCGTATCGTTCGAGGCGGCCGGATCGGCTTCGCCGTGCCCGGTCGCGTCAAACGAATCCGCCTTCAGCCCGCGCTCTCGCAAATACGCGGCGACCGCATCGGCGCGGTGCTTCGACAGCGTCTGGTTGTGCGCATCCGGGCCGGTCGCATCGGTATAGCCGTCCACTTCGACACGCGAGAAATGCCTGTCGCCTTGCCGGTTCAGCAACGTGTCGAGCTCCGCACGCGCGGCCGGCGAGAGCACCGCGGAGTCGGTCGCGAAGTACGCATCGCCGGTGAGGCTCACTTTTTCGACCGGGGCGGGTGCCGGCGCAACGGCCGCGGCGGCCGGCACGGGTGCCGCGCCGCACTGGAACGCGATCGAGTGCGGATCGGCGCCGTCGCGGAACGGCGTCGTGGAATCGACCAGGCGCACGGGGTCATTGCCGCACATGCGCGTTGCGACCTTCATGCAGGTCTTCGCGGTCGACAGGATGCCGTGGCAGTCGACCTGGAACGTCCGGATACCGTTTCGCGACTGCAGTTCGTATGCGTTGTACGTCGGCCCCGACGCGCTCGAACAGGCTGCGAGGGACACGACGGACGCCAGCAAGGCAAGATGGATGTTTTTCACTTGAGGACTCCGAAAATGCGTTGGGCACGGCGCTTGCGGCGCGATGGCGCGGCCGCATGCGCATGCGTTTGCGTTCGGCGCGATCCGCTCCGGCAACGCGTGCCGGAACGAACCGCCGCGCGCGATCACTTCCACTGATACAGCATGCCCGCGCCGACGACGCGCTGGCTGCCGGCGAAACCGCCGTTCAGCGTCGCCTTCAGGTTCTCCGTGATGCGCGCCTGCATGCCGACCGCCATGGCCTTCTGGCCCTGGAACGACGCCGTGCCGACACCCATCGCGAAGTTCGAATCGCGGTCCATGTGCGGGATCGACGCCATCGCGGCGGTCGCGGCGATCCCCTCGCGCGCCATCGAATCGGTCTGCTGGATCTGCTGCTGCATCTGCGTGAGTTGGGTGTTAACCGTGTTCAGCGACTGCGTGAACTGGTTCGATACCGCATTCAGCTGGTTCACGTTCACCGCGTCGGTGCCCTGCGTGCCCGCCGCGACGTTGACGACTTGCCGCGCCGAATCCGCCGAGCCGACCGCGACGACGTTCGAGCGGCCGCCGTCGTTGCTGCCCGCGCCGACCGCCGCCGAATTGCTGCCCGACGAAGTCGCCCCGACGCCGATCGCGGTCGAGCCGCTGCCGGACGCCGTCGACCCGTTGCCGACGGCCGTGCTGTTCGAACCGGAAGCCACCGCGCCCGAGCCGCCGGCCGACGAGTTCGAGCCTGACGGCCCCGGCGGCACGTTGCCGCCGGACGGGTTCGACGTGTAGGAACCGCCGAGGTTGGTCGTGCGCTTGTCGATGAGCGTCGTCAGCTGGTTCGCGACCGAGTCGAGCTGCGACACGTTCACCGCGTCCGTGCCGTTCTTGCCGGCGGCGAGCCCGGTGATCTGCCGGTTGCCGACGTTCACTTCGCCGGCCGACGACTGCGGGCTGCTCAGGCCGTACGCGACATAGTTCGTCAGCGCGCCGACCGTGGTCAGCGAACCGGCGCCCAGCGCGACGCTGTTGGCGAACGTCGCCGACGCGCCTGCGCCGAGCGCGAGGGCGTCGGTCGCGTTGCTGTGCGCACCGGAACCGAGCGCGACGCTGCCCACGCTGACCGCCGCCGCATTCGCGCCCTGCGCGACGGACTGCGCGCCGGTCGCCGTCGCGCCGCTGCCGAGTGCGATCGCGTCGGCCTGCGCGGAACTCGCCGCCTGCCCGATCGCGATCCCGCCCGGCGCGGTCGCATCGACGATCGCGCCGTTGCCGATGCCGACGCCGTTGTCGCCGTTGACGACCGTCGTCGGCCCCACCGCGACCGATTCCGCGCCGACGGCGAGCGAATCCGCCGCCGTCGAATTCGCGTGGAAGTATTTCTGGCCCGTGACCGCGAACGACTGCAATGCGCCGGCAAGCTGCCGCACCGTGACCGCGTCTTGCTGGCCCGTGCCGTCCGCGACGTTGGTGATCTGGCGATACGTCCTGCTGGTCGCGTCGCCGACCGACACCGCGCCGAGCAGCGTCTGGTCCGTCGTGTTGAACGGGATCGACGCGGTGCCGTTGCGGATGGTCCCGGACGCCGGCACCGTAGCGCGGTCGGCCACCGAGCCCGAGCCGAGCGCGATGCTGCCGTCGACCCGCGAAATGGCATTCGGCCCGATCGCCACGCTGTCGACGCCGAGCGCCTGGCTGTCCGGCGCGGTCGAGTTCGCGTGGAAGTACTTGATGCCGTGCGCGTTGATGTTGTCGACCGCGGAACCGACGTTGTTGTTGATCGTCGTCGAGCCGTCGCTGTTGTACGTCACGTACGACGGCGCCGAGATCGTGCCGGTCGTCGGATCGTAAGTGGCCCCGCCGCCGATCGCGCCGGCCGTGCTGTTGCCGAGGTTGGTGTTGTTGTTCACGATGGAGCTCAAGCCCGTCGACAGCGAACTGATGCCCGTCGACGTGGCGGTCGACAGCGACGTCAGGTTGCTGTTCGTGCTCGACAGGCCGGTCGACAGCGAGCCGATGGTGGTCGACGTCGAGGTCGACAGCGACGTGATTGCGCTGTTCGTCGAGCTCAGGCCCGTCGACAGTGAACCGATGCTCGTCGAGGTGGCGGTCGACAGCGAGGTCAGATTGCTGTTCGTCGAACTCAAGCCGGTGGACAGAGAACCGGCGACGGTCGAAGTCGACGTCGACAGCGACGTGATCGTACTGTTGGTCGAACTCAGGCCGGTCGACAACGAGCTGATGCCCGTCGACGTGGAGGTCGACAGGGACGCGACAGAACTGTTTGTCGAGCTCAGGCCCGTGGAAAGCGAACTGATACCGGTCGAGGTCGACGTGGACAACGACGTGATCGCGCTGTTCGCCGACGACAAGCCCGTCGACGTGGAGGTCGACAAGGACGTGATGCTCGACAGCGTCGACGTCGACAGCGACGTCACCGCCTGGTTCGTCGCATCGAGCTGCGACCCGTTGATCGCGTCCGTGCTCGACGAACTGATCCGCCCGGCCGCGACGTTGGTGATCTGACGCTCGCTGCCCGCCGCGCCGACGCTGACGACGCTGGTCGGATTGATGCCGTTGAAGCTGTACGTGACGCCGCCGATCGTCGCGGACGCCGTCGGATTCGGCGCGGCTGTCACCGAGCCGGAACCGAGCGCGACATCGTTGGCGTTGTTCGCCACTGCCGACGCGCCGAACGCCACCGCGCCCGCCGCTGCCGCCGTCGACGTATTGCCGAGCGCGAGGGAGCCGACGCCCTGCGCGTTGTTCGAATTGCCGATCGCCACCGCGCCGTTGCCGTTCGCGGTGTTGTTCGAGCCCATCGTCACCGCGCCAGTGCCGATCGCGGTGCTCGGATCGCCGATGGCGACCGCGCCGTTGCCGCTCACGGTCTGGCCTTCGCCGAGCGCGACGGCGCCGGTGCCGCTCAGGACCTGCGAGTTGTTCCCGCCGGCGATCGAGCCCGCGCCCGCCGCCGCCGCGACGGAGTTGCTGGCGCCGATTGCGACCGTGGCACCCGCCGCCGCCACGCTATTGATGCCGATCGCCGTCGCATTCACGGCAGACGCCGTCGCGCCGGCGCCCAGTGCGGTGCCCGATATGCCCGTCGCGAGCGCGAGATTGCCGAGCGCGACGCCGAACTGCTGCGTCGCGGTCGATTGCACACCCATCGCGATCGAGCTGAGGCCCGACGCATTCGCGTTCGTGCCGAACGCCAGCGCATTGTCGGCGCCCGCCGAGGTATTCGAGCCCATCGCGATCGAACTGGTGCCGAGCGATTGCGCGCCCGACCCCGGCACGCCTGCCGTGCCGCCCCAGCCGATCGCAATCGACGACGTGCCCTTCGCGCCGCTGTTCACGCCCACGGCCACGGCCGAATTGCCGGAAGCGAGCGAGCCGCTGCCCACGGCAACCCCGGCCGCGCCCGAACTCGTCGACTGATTCCCGAGCGAGACGGAGCCCGTATTCGTGGCGTTTGACGAAAAACCGAGCGCGACGGCTTGCGTCCCCGACGCGACCGATCCGAGACCGAGCGCGGCCGCGTATTGACCGGAGGCCGTCGCATTGTTCCCGAGCCCGATCGCGGACACGCCGATCGCCGACGCACCGCTGCCGATCGCCACCGAGCCGCTTTGGGTCGAGCTCGACAGATTGCCGATCGCGACCGAATAGTTGCCGGATCCGATCGCCTGCACGCCCATCGCCACGCTGTTGACGCCGGTTGCCTGAGAATTGATGCCGACGGATGTCGAACCGTCGGCAATGGCGTGCGCGCCCGGGCCGATCGCCGTGGCTGAAACGCCCGTCGCCGTGGACAGGTTGCCGAACGCGGTGGAATTCACCTGCGTGGCGACCGAACCGTTGCCGACGGCAATCGAACTCGCGCCGCCGGTCGCGGAGCCGCCCCCCGCCGAATACTGCGCGTGGGCGCCTGCCTGGAACAAGCCGAGATACGCGGCCGCGACCAGCGTCGCGATTCGCCGCGGCGACAGCCCCGCCAGCACTGTCGTGCCAGCGCCAGCGTCCGGTGCCGCATGCGCATCCGCACTTCTCGATGACGCCACGCGCTTGCCGCGCGCGCGATCGAGCTCGGACGCCGCGACCCACGCCCCCAATGCTTCGTTCCAGATCGACTTGAACGACTTGTTCATCTCGTTTTCCCTCGGTTTTCGTGTGCTGAATCACGCGACAGCGAATGCGACGGCAAACGAAGCGCGCATCCACGCACGCGCGCTCGTCACCTCGCCTCGCTCCGTTACTTCACTTCGTACGGCTAACTTGATTGCGAACGGCCCCGCACGACACTCGCGACCGCTGTCGCGATCGCACGACCGCACACCGCTCGTGCCAATCGGACACGCGGCGCGGCGACGATCGCGGGTTATCGACTGATCGACGCCGACATCGCTGGGCCAGGCGACGGCACGACGCGCCCCGCGCCCACGAAACGAACGCGTGCGGACACCGTCGCGCCGGACCCGCGGCGACGTCGAATCTCATGAGGAGGCGTCGTTCAGACGCCGGATGGAAGCAGCCGGCCTGACCTGCAGACCGGCCGCCCTGGTTCATTCGGGAGGCGGATGCCGCCGTGCGGCCCCGGGGGTTGACGCATGCGCCGCAGGATCGCGAACGCTGACAGCCGACACCGGTTCGAGCGAACCGGTGCGTTGATCTGCCATGCCTTTGATGTTCATGTCTTCTCGTGCCTGTCTGATCGACAGCGGTATCGCGCGACCGCCGTTCGAAGAATCGAACTGCCCGGCGATCGACGCGCACCCGCTCACCCCTTTTTACATCCAGGCCACCGCCGGACATTCCGGATTTCCGGAAAAACCGCCGACTGACCGGATGACCCCTTAATTCCATTTATCGACTGACTTTCTTTGACGATTTCTTGTTGCTTGATGTGTCAAACTCGCATCGACTTCTGCATTCACCGATGCACCTTGTTACATCGGCACATTCGAAGAATGATGAAGCTTTTATTACCCTCGTGCCGGTCTCCGTCACACAGCTGCAATCCCGAAATATGAGATTGACAGCATGCAATGTCACATTGAATATTGCGCCCAAAAAAGGCGGCGATAGCAAAACGTTTGCGTTGAATTCGCTGGTCGTCCAGAACCGATTCCATCCGCCTCCAGCCTAGTGTGCCGGGGTTCGTCAGAACATACCTTTTCCCGGGCGGAAAAATGCTTTTCCAGAGCGGACGATATTTACATTCATACAATCCCGCCGGGCTGAAAATTTAAATATGAAAGTAATTTCACCCGCCACCGATAAGATTTTTCATTACGAGGCAATGAATTGATGAAATCGACCAGCACCGAATTCGGGTATGGCAACGACATAATTCGTTCAAAATCATTATTCGGGCCACGCCATTTTTATAAAGAATCACACGGCAATAAAAACCGATATCCGATCAGCAATCAGGAAAGTTTTTCCGCTCCCTTTTTCGTCGAACCGTTCGGAGCGGCCATGCGCCCGCTCAGCCATGTCAGGGCGGTTTCAAGGGCGAAGTGCAACACCTCGCGGGTTACTGAACAGGAGCGCGATCCGTGGGGTTAGCCAGAATCTGAGCAAGGATTTCCAGAGGCGTGTGCCAGTTCAGCGTGGCCCGCGGACG
>NZ_CADFEC010000049.1:0-24531 GCF_902833195.1 Burkholderia sp. BCC1638 | reverse complement strand
GTGACGGCATCGGCGTCGTCCGAATAGCGTTTGAAGCGCAGCAGCCGGCAGAACGGCTTCTCGACGATCGTCTGCTCGACGATCGGGATGTTGTGGCCGTCCTTGACGATCTGATGAATGTTGAAATCGGGTTTCTCATAGTCTTTACCGATCCGGTAAAGGAGTTCACACGCAGCGGCCATCCGTGTCGCGCCGGGTGTCAGGGAGAACGGGCTGGACGGATTGGCGAACGATTTGGAGGCGGCCTGGGCCCAGGCCGTGAGCGGGTTCAGTATCGCCCGGTGAGACTCATACAGTTGATAAAGCATTGGTCCTCCTGATTTCTATGCGTTGCTGGCACACCAATAAACGAATTTCGCAGTGCCGATTGAAATATCCAGATTTATCCAGAGCGTGATGATTCGCATATGGCGTATGTGAAAAATCGCGCACGGCGATTATTCATCGAGTGCGGCTCGCGACTCAAATCGCTCACGCGTGGCTGCTTCATCAAGTTCGCCGAACGCGTAAGAAGACTCAAGCCACAAGGCGTTAACGACGCCAAACGCGAGAGCCAGTCCCAATCCGAGCATCCAGGTGAAATACCACATGAGTAGCCCCTACAGTACTGTCAATACAGTTTCGTTGATTTATCTCGAATCATTTCTACGGTGATCTTTCCGCGAAGCGTGCGATAGACATAGTTCGTATAAAGCACGATCAGTGGCACGAATATCACCGCTACGAACAGCATGACCTGCAGCGTTCTCGGGCTCGACGTAGCGTTCCATACGGTAAGGCTTGCCGCTGGATTCACCGACGATGCGACCAACACGGGAAATAACGCGACAGCCACGCTGCCGACGACCGAGAGCACTGCTATAGAACTCGCACAAAAGGCGGCAGTCCAATGTTGTGACCGGCTAAGAATCGCAGTCGCGACGGAACCCGACCAAGCCGATACCGGCAAGGCCGCTAACCACGGGTAACGCACGAAGTTCCGTGCCCAACCGCCTGCGACGAACTGCGATGACAAGTAGTTCTCGTCTTGCGTCGCTGCGGGCATCAACAATGACGAGACGTGTAGGCCAGGCAAGGTTGTGGCAACCCATAGCGCGCAGCAGGCGAAGAGCACCGCGAATGCGAGCGCCGCGCCTGTTGTCCATCGGCCTATCTCGATAGAGAATGTTGAATCGACACGCCTTTGCACGTACGCACCACCATGCATCATGCACATCGCAACGGTTGCTAAGGCAACGGTAAGCGGAAATGCGTGGAGTAAGTCGAATAGCGTCACATGGCAGTCGAGTCGGTAGTCTTGATCAAGCGTGAAAGGTAGTCCAACAAAAAGGTTGCCGACTACCAGGCCGAACAAGGAAGCCGAAGTGAATCCGCCACCACACAACACGCTATCCCAGGTAACTCGCCACCATCGACTTTTCAGCTTACTCCGATAGTCGAATCCGACAGGTCTCGCAAAGAGCGAAAAAAGCGCGAGCATCATTGGCACGTAGAGACCCGAGAAAATCACGGCGTATACCAGCGGCCATGCAGCAAACGTCGCACCGATCGCGCAGATGAACCAGGTCTGGTTTCCCTCCCATGTCGGTCCGATCGCATTAAGTACAACACGGCGCCGTTCGTCGGACTTCGCGACCCATGGGAGCAGTATCAACGCGCCAAAATCGAATCCGTCCGTTACTACGAAACCGCAGAATAGGGCCAAGATCAGAATCCACCAAGTCAGCTGCAATATATCAGGCGCCAACATGAGCCCTCCCTTTCTCGATCGTGGCCGTTTGAATCTCAAAGTGATAGCGCCCCGATCCGAGACTGCTTGGTCCCCTGCGGGCATACTTGAACATCAAAAAGAGCTCAATACCGAGCAGCAACGTATAGATGCAGGCGAGTCCGCCGAGGCTGAAATACAGATCGCCACGTGAGGCGCTCGATGCACTCAGAAACGTCGGCAACACACCGCTGATGGTCCACGGCTGCCGCCCATATTCTGCAACGAACCAACCGAACTCAGCCGCAATCCACGGTATCGGAATCGACCAGAGCGCGAGCCTCATCAGCCATCGCTGCGGCGCGACGTTGCGGCGTGCAAGAAAATAGAAGGCGCATCCGAACAGAATTAGCAGCCAGAGTCCTAGCCCAGCCATGCAGCGGAATGCCCAGAACATCGGCGCGACGCGCGGAATCGTATCCCGCGCCGCAGAGTCGATCTGAGCATCCGTCGCATCGACAACGCTTGACGTGTATTTTTTCAGCAAGAGTCCAAAACCGAGATCGTTCTCATATCGACGCCAAACCTCCAGCGCGGCTGCATCGCTACTTCCGTTCCGGATTTCTTGCAACGCAGCGTACGCCTGCTGCCCGCGGCGAATTCGCTTCACTGCGTCGGCGCGAAGTTCACGGATACCGATCACCGGCGTATCGACGGAGCGCGTGGCTATCAACCCCAACAGCCAAGGGACGTAGATCGCATAATCGGAAGTTTCACGGGTTTCATTCGGAATGCCAAACAACATGAATGGAGCCGGCGTCGGCTGAGTTTCCCATTCCGCCTCGATCGCCGCGAGCTTGACCTTCTGCACCTCGCCCGTCGTGTACCCTGACTCGTCGCCCAGCACGATCACCGACAACACCGACGCCAATCCGAACGCAGCGGCGATCGCAAACGACCGTATAGCGAATGCCACGTCGCGCCCTTTTAGCAGATACCAGGCACTAATACCGAGCACAAACGTTGCTGCTGTGACGTAGCCGGCAGCCACCGTATGGACGAACTTGACCTGCGCGACAGGATTGAAGATCACCTCGGTGAGACTCGTCATCTCCATGCGAAACGTTTCAGGATTGAACGCAGCGCCGACCGGATTCTGCATCCAACCGTTTGCGACAAGAATCCACAGCGCAGAAAGATTCGACCCGACTGCAACAAGAAATGTCACCGCTAGATGTTGTACGCGCCCGAGCCGATCCCAGCCGAAGAAGAACAAACCGACGAACGTAGATTCGAGAAAAAAAGCCATCAACCCTTCGACAGCAAGCGATACGCCGAATACGTCACCTACATAGTGCGAGTAGTACGCCCAGTTGGTGCCGAACTGAAATTCAAGCGTAACGCCCGTCGCGATGCCCATCGCGAAATTGATGGCGAAAAGCTTCCCCCAGAATTGCGTCATATCCCTATAGATGATCTTGCCCGTCATGACATGCAGCGCTTCCATGATGAACAGCAACCATGAAAGCCCGAGCGTCAACGGTACAAATAGGAAGTGATACAACGCGGTGATACCGAACTGCACCCGCGAGAGGCTGACGACTTCGGGATCGATGCTCAAAAAGTGTTCTCCCAGGGGTGCAACTCGGGGAATGCGGGCAAGCATGTTCCAAATATGCCCGCGGGCACGTGGAAGCTAGTCAGTCAAGCTCCCGTGTCACTTTCCGTCGGGGGACGGAGCAAGGTACGCAGCGCTCGACATCGCTTCGCACATACCCATCAAGACACCGCTCGCAAGCGTCGCATAGTGATCCAGAATCGCCTGCGTCGCATGCTGACCAAGCGCGCGGCCGTCAGCCACTGCTTGTTTCGTCTGCGACATTAACTGCTCGACCGCGGTCTTCGCGCTCGGTCCCGACGACGTTCCGGTCTGCCTGAACGCGCGAATCGCGTCGACCCACGGTCCACGCATCGGCGGCGCCGACGCTTCGGCCGCGCGATCCATAGCCGCAAAGAATGCGGACTCGAGACCCTCGACCTGTTCGACAGCATCGCGGATCTGCGGCGTGCGCAGATCCGCCCCCTGTTCAAATAGATGCTGCAGCGTACGGCGGTGCACATCGATGATCCGAACCATTGCCGCGTCCATCCCCTCTACGGCCTCGGCCAGAAGCTGCACCCGGCCAATGGCACCGCTCGGGTTCTGCGCAACACCTGCTGACGCCGCCGCAACGACCGCCTGCAGCGTATCGATCGTGCTTTTGAGCGTCAGCTCCCGCCCCTGCAATGCCCTCAACATCGCATCGCGCACCGCCTCTTGTAATGCTTCCCCTTGGGCAGCGCTGGCTTCCGCGAACTGCCGGATGAGGGCGTCATGATCCGTCTTCAAGATATCCATTTCCTCTCCGTACGCATGTCCACTTACTGCATGTGCTGGCCGCCGTTAATCGCAATGTTGGCGCCGGTTACGAATGCCGCCTCCTCAGATGCGAGATAGATAATCAGACCTGCGACTTCCTCCGGCTTGCCGAGGCGACCAACGGGAATTTGCGGCAGAATCTTCGAGCTCAACACCTCCTCGGGGATCGCCGTCACCATCTTCGTTCCGATGTATCCCGGCGAGATCGTGTTCACCGTCACGCCTTTCTTCGCCACCTCCTGTGCAAGTGCTTTCGTGAATCCGTGGACACCGGCCTTGGCCGCCGAATAGTTGGTCTGGCCGAATGCCCCTTTTGAGCCATTCACCGACGACACGTTGATGACGCGGCCCCAGCCACGCTCGACCATCCCGTCGACTACCTGCTTGGTCATGTTGAACAGGCTGTCGAGATTGGTTCGCATCACGGCGTCCCAATTGACCTTGTCCATCTTCTTAAAGGTCATGTCGCGCGTGATACCCGCGTTGTTCACAAGCACGTCAACCGCACCGACCTGCGCCTGCACCTCTGCCACCGCACCGCTGCACGAATCGAGATCTGCAACATCGCATGCGACGGCGACGATGTCGTAACCGCGCTCCTTCATGCGTGCGACCCATTCCTCATGCGACTTGTTGCCAGGCGAATACGTTACGACCACCCGATAGCCGGCGTCCGCCATCTTTGTCGAGATGGTTTCACCGAGTCCACCCATGCCACCCGTAACCAGTACCACGCGTTGCTCACTCATTTGTATCTCCAGTAATTATTGAAAGTGCGCTCAACGCTCGATTGCGAGCGCCACACCCATACCGCCGCCGATGCACAGCGACGCCAGCCCGCAGCGAACGTCCCGCCGAATCATTTCGTGAAGTAACGTGACCAAAATGCGCGCACCGGAAGCACCAATCGGGTGACCAATGGCGATCGCACCACCGTTCACATTGATCCTGCTGGTGTCCCAGCCCATCTCTTTGTTTACAGCACATGCTTGTGCTGCGAAGGCCTCATTGATCTCCAGAAGATCCACGTCCTGTGCGTTCCAGCCGGCTTTTTCGAGGCAACGCTTCGACGCGGGAACAGGCCCCATGCCCATCATGCTCGGGTCAAGACCCGCAGACGCATAGGCCGCGATCCGCGCCATCGGCTTGAGACCGAGCTCGCGCGCCTTCGTTGCGGACATCATCAGCACTGCGGCCGCGCCGTCGTTCAAACCGGAAGCGTTACCGGCGGTTACGCTTCCGGTTTTCGAGAACGCGGGCTTTAGACTGCCCAGGGCTTCTGCTGTCGTACCAGGTTTGATGAACTCGTCGCGGTCGAACACCACGACGCCCTTTTTCGATGCAACCTCAACCGGCACGATCTCGGCGACGAACTTGCCGGCGAGTTGAGCAGCCTCAGCTTTCTGCTGTGACGCAGCGGCGAACTCATCCTGCGCTTCGCGCGAAATGCTGTACTCCTGCGCGACGTTCTCTGCCGTGATACCCATATGGTATTGGTTGTAGACATCCCACAGACCGTCATGAACCATCGTATCGGTCAACTTCCAATCGCCCATGCGGCACCCTTCGCGTGAACGCAGGAGCACGTGAGGCGATGCACTCATGTTCTCCTGGCCGCCTGCGACGATGATCCCGGAATCGCCGCAACGGATCGCCTGTGCTGCCAGATGGGTGGCTTTCAATCCCGAGCCGCAGACCTTTCCCACGACGAATGCGGGGACCCCATGTGGCATACCCGCCTTGATAACCGCCTGCCGCGCAGGATTCTGCCCACCGCCTGCCGTCAGTACCTGCCCCAGAATCACCTCGTCGACCTGGTCTGCCGTGACACCCGATCGCTCGAGCAACGCTTTGATCACGACTGCACCGAGGTCCGGCGCCGCCACCGATGCGAGAGAGCCACCGAACTTCCCAACCGCCGTGCGGGCAGCACCAACAATGACTACGTCTTCCATCTCTACCTCCACTAGAAATTGATCTACTTGTTCTAGATAGCCTTCGCCACCGCGAATCGCCCCGGTGCGGGTTCTATCACCGGAAAGCATTCGTTGCCGGCGAGTGGTGGCGGCTCGACACACGCGCCCCCGTGCGTGTGCAGCCACTCCATCCACTCCGGCCACCAACTTCCCTCTTGGCGCACCGCACCTGTAAGCCACACATCCGGGTCCGCGCAGATCTCGCCGGTCCAATGATGACGCTTACGCTTTGCGGGGGGATTCACGACACCGGCAATATGCCCGCTCGCGCCAAGGACGAATCTCGTTGATCCGCCAAGCAGCCGCGTACTGGCGTACGCGCCTTTCCACGGCACGATGTGATCATCTCGAGACGCGAACACGAATGCTGGGACGTCTATGCTGGCGAAATCGACGGGTTGCCCGCATTGAACCGTTCCGCCCGGTACACGCAAGCGGTTCTCGAGGTAAGCATTGCGCAGGTACCAGCAATACATCGGTCCCGGAAGATTGGTGTGATCCGAATTCCAGAATAGGAGATCGAATGCGGCCGGGCGTCTCCCGTTTAGATAGCCGCTCACGACATAAGGCCAGATCAGATCGTTCGCACGCAGCGATGCAAATACGTTCGCAAGCTCAACGCCTCGCAACACGCCGCCCCGACCGATCGTCATCTCGCGTGCCGTAACCATTGACTCAGTTACGAGCAAGCCGATCTCCCCTGCATCGAAGAAGTCGAGCAACGTCGTCAGCAGCGTCACGCTCGCCGCGCGGGACTCACCACGCGCCGCAGACACCGCGAGCGCACACGCGAGCAGCGTCCCGCCGATACAGAAGCCCAACGTGTTGACCTTGTCGGCTCCACTGATATCGCGTGCAACATCGAGCGCTCGCAATACGCCTCTTTCGATGTAATCGTCCCATTGCAGTTGTCCGCATGTGGCGTCGATGTTGCGCCACGACACCAGGAACACGGTGTGGCCCTCACTCACCGCATAGGCGACCAGCGAATTCTCAGGCTGAAGATCGAGGATGTAATACTTGTTGATGCAGGGCGGCACGATCAGCAACGGACGCTCGCGAACCGACGCTGACGTCGGCGCATACTGAATCAGTTGCATCACCTCGTTCTCGAATATCACGCTTCCCGGCGTGACAGCGAGATCGACACCGACCGAAAACGCGCTGTCGTCCGACATCGATACCGCACCTTTGGCGAGATCTTCGAGGAATAGACGCAACCCTTCGATCAGACTCGATCCTCTCGTATCCAGCGCAGTCTGAAGTGCCTCCGGGTTCGTTGCAAGGTAGTTTGCCGGACTAACGGCATCGAGTATCTGATGCAACAAGTACCGCCACCGGCCCTTGGTACGATCGTCCACGGGCATTGCGGATAGGGCTTTGTCGAACGCCTCGCATTGCGCCAAATAGTGCTGCGCCAGCGCGATATAACGCGGGTCCTTCTTCCACGCGTCATCGCTGAAGCGTCGATCCTCGGTTGCACGGACGGCCGTCTCATTCAACACGTTCGGCGCTGCCCAAAGCGCTTCCAACTCAGGAAGACCGTTGATATGCCACCGAACAAACGCCTCGCACGCATTTCGCCAGGCTCGCGCTGCCTCGTCCGCAGGTGTGTCGAGAGTCCACAAGCGCATCAAATCGCGCCACCAAGCGCTTGGGTCAGGATGATTGGTTTTCATATTTTTTCTCTTGCAATCAGATATCACGCCGGCTCAATGCAATTTCACGTGCTGACCGCCGCGGCGCGTGAGCAATCTCGCCAGTGTGTCAACGATCACCTTGGGCCACCCATGCAGCGCCAACTCATGCATCTTGTAGAGTGATTCGTACATGATTCGCGCAAGCATGCCCTCGATCATGAGACTGCCTCCCATTGGGCCACCCATCATATTGCCAACGGTGCTGAACTTGCCTAGCGACACGAGCGAACCAAAGTCGCGGTACCGATAGTCGCGCAGCGGTTTGCCTGCCAACTTCAGCTTCATCTGCGTCACCAAATGCGCTGCCTGCTGGTGAGCCGCCTGAGCGCGCGGCGGCACATTACCGTCAGTGCCACCGCATGGGCATGCGGCACAGTCACCGAACGCAAAGATATCCGGATCCCGAGTTGTCTGCAGCGTGGCGCCAACGACCAATTGGTTGATGCGGTTCGTTTCGAGACCGGCGAGGTTACTCAGGAAGTCTGGCGCCTTGACACCGGCAGCCCAGACGACGAGCTCCGCCGCCAACATTCGTCCGTCCGCGAGGGACACACAGTCACCGCTGACTTCCGCCACGCGCGCATTTGTGTGTACCTCCACGCCCAGTTTGTCGAGCAACCGCTCGGTTGCCTGCGAAAGCCGCGGTGGTAGGGCAGGCAGCACACGATCAGCAGCTTCGATGAGGCTGACTTTGATGTCCTTGTCGGGATCGATTCGATCCAGTCCATATGCGACCACCTCACGCGTCGTGCGATGAAGCTCCGCCGCCAGTTCAACGCCAGTGGCGCCCGCGCCGATGATCGCGACGTGAAGTTGCTCTGGCCTGAGTGGTGCAGCTTGGGTGTGAGCGCGAATGCAGGCATTGACCATCCGAGCATGAAACCTTTTCGCATCGCTTTGGGATTCGAGCCTCACCGTATGCGCCTGTACACCCGGGGTCCCGAAGTCATTCGTACGGCTCCCGATCGCAATGATTAGCGTGTCGTACCCGAAGACCCGAGCCTGCGTAACGTTCCTTCCCTCGTCGTCGATGAACGGTGCCACCTGAATCTCGCGCCGTTCTCGGTCGAGTCCCACCATTTCGCCGATGCGATACCGAAAACTGTGTCGATGCGAATGCGCCAAGTAGTCGACTTCGTGCGCGCTTGTGTCCATGCTTCCGGACGCGATCTCGTGCAGTTTTGGTTTCCAGACGTGTGTGCGATGACGATCTACGAGCGTGATCTCTGCAGCGCCCCCCCTGCCATACTTCCTGCCAAGGCGCGTGGCCAGTTCGAGACCGCCAGCACCACCGCCGACGATGACAATACGATGCGGTTTCTGGTGTGCACTGTTCATGATCGTCAAAGTCCTGCCGCCTGGGCTTGATTTTCAGCGTGGTAACTCGAACGCACCAGCGGCCCGCACGCAGCGTGGGTGAACCCGAGGTGCTGCGCGTGCAACCGAAACGCATCGAACTGCGCTGGCTCGACGTAACGAAGCACCGGTAGGTTACCTGCGCGCGGCTGAAGGTATTGCCCGATCGTCAGCATGTCCACGTTATGTGCACGCAGGTCGCGCATGACCTCCTGCACCTCCGCATCCGTCTCGCCTAGCCCAAGCATCAACCCGGACTTCGTCATCACGTCGCTGCGCCCTCGCTTGAATTCGGCAAGAAGCCTCAGCGAATGTGCATAGTCTGAGCCTGGTCGTACCGCCCGGTACAGGCGAGGCACCGTTTCGAGGTTGTGGTTCAGAACATCAGGCGGATCAGCCACCAACCGCTCGATCGCCAGCTCAAGACGCCCGCGGAAATCCGGCACCAGCACTTCGATTTGCGTCTCGGGCGACTGGTTGCGGATCGCACGGATACATGCCGCAAAGTGCGCTGCTCCCCCGTCGCGCAGATCATCGCGATCGACGCTCGTCACAACGACGTACGACAGCCTAAGTCGCGCCACGGCCTCGGCAAGCCGGTCCGGCTCTTCCGGATCCGGCGGACGCGGCCGACCATGCGCAACGTCGCAGAATGGGCAGCGGCGCGTACAAAGGTCACCTAGCACCATAAACGTGGCCGTGCCGCGACTGAAGCATTCACCGATGTTCGGGCAAGCCGCCTCCTCGCAAACAGTGTGCAGGTCACCTTCACGCAGCAAGCGCTTGACCTCACGAAACGCAGGACCGACTGGCAAAGGCACACGCAGCCATGAAGGCTTGATCTGTGCCTCCGACGGAACAGGCTGGATCGGAATCCGCCGTGTTTTGGCATCGCCACGCTGCCCTTCGGCGGCGGGCGCCGCTGGATTGCGGATGTCCATTGCATGCCCTCCGTTCAGACGCCCACGCGCTCTGACGCAGCGTCGACCACGGCCAGCGCCGTCATGTTAACGATGCGACGCACAGTCGACGCCGGTGTGAGAATATGCGCGGGACAAGCTGCCCCAAGAAGGATCCCCCCCACGGTGATACCGTGGCCAGCCGCGACGCGGAGCAGGTTGTATGAGATATTCGCGGCGTCCACATTAGGCATCACGAGTACGTTGGCCGTGCCGTCGAGATGCGATTCGGGAAACTCACCGTCCAGGACGGCGCGCGACAGTGCCGCGTCACCCTGCATTTCCCCTTCGATCGCGAGTCTGTGGTCTCGCGCTCGAACCATCCTCAGCGCATCGCGCATCTTCCGTGCAGATGGCGCGTCCGATGAACCGAAATTGGAGTGGGACAACAATGCCACGGACGGGATGACACCAAAGCGGCGCACCTCTTCCGCGGCCAGCAACGCGATCTCCGCGATTTGCTCAGAATTCGGATCGCGATTGACGTGCGTGTCGCAGATGAACAGTTGGCGCTCCGGCAGCATCAGCATCTGCATCGCGGCGAGAGTACTCACACCTTCTCGTGTCCCGATTACTTCTTGTACCGCGGACAGGTGCTCGGTATAACGGCCAACCGTTCCACACAACATGGCATCCGCGTGCCCCATGCGCAGCAACATCGCAGCCAGCAGCGTGCTCTGGCTGCGCATCCGCGCGAGCGCGAGCGAACGCGACACACCGTCACGGCGCCGCATCTCGTAGTACGCTTCCGCGGAGTCTACATAGACGCCAGGATCGAGCGGATTCACGAGATCGCAGTTCTCACCCGGTGACAACCTAAGATCGAATCTGACGATTTCTTCCATGATTACATCGGGCCGTCCGACGAGTAGCGGACGCGCGAGGCCCTCGTCGATCACAACTTGCGCGGCACGCAGCACGCGTTCGTCTTCCCCTTCCGCGTAAATTACTTTCTTCGGCGAACGCTTGGCGGCCGCAAACACCGGCTGCATTGCGCTGCTCGATCGATAGACGAACTGACTCAGTTGCTGCCGATACGCGCTGAGATCAGCAATCGGCTCCTGGGCAACGCCGCTGTCTGCCGCAGCCTTGGCGACCGCCGGCGCGACCACTTCGATCAGGCGCGGATCGAACGGTTTCGGGATCAGGTATTGCGGTCCGAAGCGCAATCCATGTGCACCGTACGCTTGTGCAACGCTCTCGGGAATCTCGGCATGCGCCAGCTCTGCAATTGCGTGCACCGCCGCCAGCTTCATTTCCTCGTTGATCGTCGTGGCGCCCGAATCGAGTGCACCTCGGAAGATGAACGGGAAGCACAGAACGTTGTTGACCTGGTTCGGATAATCGGATCGCCCCGTCCCGATGATCGCGTCAGGGCGGACTGCTAGCGCCACTTCGGGCATGATCTCCGGCGTCGGGTTCGCCATTGCGAGAATGATCGGATTCGGCGCCATCGTCGCAACCATGTCTTGCGTGAGCACGCCGCCCGCGGACAGTCCAAGGAAGATATCAGCGCCGGGGATCACCTCCGCCATCTTGCGTGCGTCCGTGCCACGCGCGTAGCGAGCCTTGTTCGGATCCATGCCCTCGGTCCGTCCGATATAGACGACACCAGTCGCATCGCAGACAAACACGTTCTCACGCCGCAGGCCGAGACTGACTGCCAGATCCAGGCACGCAAGCGCAGCAGCCCCTGCTCCGGACGCCACCAACTTGACCTCTTCGATATTCTTGCCGACGCATTTGAGTGCATTGAGCAACGCGGCAGCTGCGACGATCGCGGTACCGTGCTGATCATCGTGGAAGACCGGGATCTTCATTCGTTCCCGCAACTTCGACTCGATATAGAAGCACTCGGGCGCCTTGATGTCCTCGAGGTTGATACCGCCGAAGGTAGGCTCCATGCGCGCGATCGTATCGATCAGCGCGTCCGGGTCGTTTTCCGCGAGTTCAATGTCGAACACGTCGATGCCGGCAAACTTCTTGAACAAACATCCCTTGCCCTCCATCACCGGCTTGCCGGCCAGCGGACCGATATTGCCCAGTCCGAGCACGGCAGTCCCGTTAGTGACAACGGCAACGAGATTCCTGCGCGCGGTCAGATTCCCTGCCTCCTTCGGATCGTTAATAATCGCCATGCACGCCTCGGCGACGCCCGGTGAGTACGCCAGCGCGAGATCTCGCTGTGTCGCCATTGGCTTAGTCGGGGTGACCGAGATCTTGCCGGGAACCGGATAGCGGTGATAGTCAAGTGCGGCGTCGCGCAGTTCGTCTGCCATGGAAATATCTCCGTTGCAAAGCCAGGCCACCGCATATGCGAGGCGCTAGACATTTAGTTATACGAATAATTTTAAAGCGGTGGTCAATGGACACACACCGTGACAGGCGTCCGTGGCGAACCGGGCCCTGACGGGTTCCGATTCGCCGTGCCAACCCTATTTCTTCTTTACCGGTGGCAGATCTGTGCAGACGCCCTCAAATACCTCCGCTGCTATACCGACAGATTCGCCTAGCGTGGGATGAGGATGGATCGTTTTGCCGATGTCGGCGGGCTCGCATCCCAGCTCGATCGCAAGACAAACTTCGCCGATCAAGTCACCCGCATGCGTGCCAACAATGCCTCCACCAATTAGGCGGTGCGTCGCTTCGTCGAACAGCAGCTTAGTAAAACCCTCGTCGCGGCCGTTGGCGATCGCACGTCCCGACGCAACCCACGGGAACACTGCTTTCCCATACTTGATACCTTCGGCCTTGCATTGCTCTTCCGTTTTTCCTGCCCATGCGACCTCAGGATCGGTATAGGCCACCGATGGAATTTGTCGCGCGTCGAAATGCGTGGTTTCGCCGTGCGCGGCCTCTGCCGCGACATGCCCCTCATGGACCGCCTTGTGCGCGAGCATCGGCTGGCCGACGATGTCACCGATCGCGAAGATGTGCGGAACATTCGTGCGCATCTGGCGATCGACTTCGATAAATCCTCGCTCGGTGACTGCGACCCCCGCATTCTCCGCGCAGATCTTCCGGCCGTTCGGGCTTCGCCCGACGGACACCAGCACCATGTCGTAGCACTGCGGTTCTGGAGGTGCCTTATCGCCTTCGAAGCTCACGTAGATGCCGTCGGGCCGTGCTTCCGCCTTTGTCGTGCGCGTTTTCAGCATCACATGCGCAAAGCTGTCGTTGTTGAATTTTTCCCATACCTTGACGAGGTCGCGGTCGGCGCCAGCCATCAAGCCATCGAGCATCTCAACGATATCGATGCGCGCGCCGAGAGACGAATAAACAGTCGCCATCTCCAGGCCGATGATGCCACCGCCCACCACCAGCATCCGCCGAGGAATCCGATTCAGCTTCAGCGCGCCTGTCGAGTCCACCACACGTTCGTCGTCCGGCATGAACGGCAGCTTCACCGCCTCGCTGCCAGCCGCAATGATCGCCTTAGCGAATCGGATGATCTTCCTGCCACCCTCCGGCAATGCGACCTCAAGGTGATGCGGGTCGCGGAATCCACCTGTACCGTGAATCACCTCGACCTTGCGTACCTTTGCCATTCCGGCCAATCCGCCCGTGAGCTTGTGAATCACGCCGTCTTTGAACGAACGCAGCGCATCGATATCGATCTCGGGTTTGCCGTATCGGATACCGTGATCGGCGAGCCGAGATACCTCAGTCATCACGCCGGCCGTATGCAGCAGTGCTTTGGACGGAATGCAGCCGACGTTCAGGCACACGCCCCCGAGCGTTGGAAAGCGCTCAACGAGGACCGTCTTCATTCCGAGATCAGCCGCGCGAAATGCAGCGGAGTAGCCGCCGGGGCCGGCGCCCAGAACGAGCATGTCGCATTCGATATCGGCATTGCCACTGAAGTGGGCTGCTTTCGGGAACGCTGCCTGTGATTGCACCGACTCCGTCGACGACTGCGCAGGGAAAAACGCCGCGGGCTGCTCCGAGGCCGTTTTGCTTTCGGTCGCCTCAAGCATCAGAATGACGGTTCCTTCGCTGACCTTGTCGCCAATCTTGACCGTCAGTTCCTTCACGACACCCGCTTGACTCGACGGAATCTCCATCGACGCCTTGTCGGATTCGACCATGATCAGCCCGGTATTGACCGCAATGATCTCGCCCGGTTTAACCAATACCTCGATCACGGCGACATCCTTGAAGTCGCCGATGTCAGGAACCTTGACTTCTACACGTTGTGTCATTTCAACCTCGAATCAGAACATGGTTCGCCGCAGGTCGGCGAGCACGCTGGCAAAAAGAACCGTGAAGCGCGCGGCGGCCGCGCCGTCAATCACCCGGTGGTCCCATGACAGCGACAACGGCAAGATCAGCTTGGACTGGTATTGCTTGCCATCCACCGACACCTGCTTCCAGAACGACTTGCAAACGCCCATGATCGCGACTTCAGGCGCGTTGATGATGGGCGTGAAGTACGTTCCTCCAATGCCACCCAGCGACGAAATCGTGAACGTGCCGCCTTGCATCTGGTCTGGCTTCAGTTTTCCGTCCCGTGCCAACTTTGCCAGTTCGCTCATCTCCTTACCGATTTCCGGGATGCTCTTCCTGTCGACGTCCCGAATCACCGGCACCATCAGGCCGTTTGGCGTATCGGCGGCGAATCCGATATGCCAGTAGTCCTTCAGAATTAGCGCATCTCCATCCAGACTTGCATTGAATTCCGGGAATTTCTTCAGCGCTGCGACGGCGGCCTTCATAATGAACGGCAACAGGCTCAGCTTGACGCCAGACTTCTCGAGTTCCCGGTTCATCGACACGCGGAACTGTTCCAGATCCGTGATATCCGCTTCGTCCTGGGTAGTGACATGCGGAATGACCACCCAGTTTCGATGCAGGTTCGCGGCGGAGATCTTCTTGATGCGCGAAAGATCCTTACGGGAAACTGGGCCGAATTTCGCGAAGTCGACGTTCGGCCAAGGCAACAGGTCGAGACCGCCACCTCGACCGCCGGTGGTATCGTCTGAGGACGTAGCCGGCTTCGCTGTGGCCGCCGCTGCTCCGCCCTTCGCGAACGCCTCGATATCCGCGCGGACGATTCGACCGTGATTGCCACTACCGCGGACTTTGCCGAGATCCACGCTGAGCTCTCGCGCAAGCTTGCGCGCGGCTGGCCCGGCATACGCGAGCGCAAACGCCTGCTCGTCAATTGTGCCGCTAGCTGCGGGTTTCGGAGGCGCGGAGGCCGCGACAACTGCCTCCTGGGCCGGCGCTCCGGCAGGCGCAGCGGCGACGCCATTGGCGGTGCTGAGCGTCAGGATTACCGTCCCCTCATTCACCTTGTCACCAAGCTGAACCTTGACCTCGCTGACGACGCCCGAAAGCGGAGCCGGCACGTCCATCGTCGCCTTGTCAGATTCCACCGTAATCAGCGGATCTTCCGCCTTCACCGTATCACCCGGCCGTACATGAATCTCGATCACCGGCACGTCGGTGAAGTCGCCGATATCCGGCACGCGCACGTCGGCCGCGCCAGTCGGCGCCGTCGCCGGCGCCGGTGGCGGCGCTACGCTCGGCTTGGCCGACGCCGGCGCCACACCGTTCGCACCGGCAAGCAGAATGATGCTGCCCTCGCTGACGCGGTCACCGAGCTGCACCTTTAGTGTGTGCACGATTCCTTCGAACGGCGCGGGCACCTCCATCGTCGCTTTATCCGACTCAAGCGTAATCAACGGATCCTCGGCCTTGACCGCGTCGCCCGCCTTGACATGGATATCGATGATCGGTACGTCCTTGAAGTCACCAATATCGGGCACCCTGATTTCAATCGCTTCGCTCATTTTGTTGTCTCCTCATACCGTCCAGGGTGCCGCGGCCTCGGTGTCGATGCCGTACTTCGCAATGGCTTCCGCTACAACCGATGCCTTGATCACACCTTCTTTCGCCAGTGCGTTGAGAGCCGCGATCGCGATGTGCCAGCGATCGACCTCAAAGAATCGACGTAGCTTGCGTCGATAGTCGCTGCGTCCAAAGCCATCGGTGCCGAGTACGGTGTAGCGACGTCCTGCTGCCTGGACCGACGAACGGATCTGGTCCGCATAGTTGCGCATGTAATCTGTCGCGGCGACGACAGGGCCGTCATGCCCGCTCAGGCATTGCTCGACATGGCTCACGCGAGGCTCGGCAGCGGGATGCAGTCTGTTCCAGCGCTCCACATCCATGCCGTCGCGGCGCAGCTCATTGAAGCTCGTCGCACTCCAAACATCCGCGGCAATCTTGAAATCGCTGTGCAGCAAATCCGCAGCGGCAATCACCTCGCGCAGAATTGTGCCGCTTCCCATCAACTGCACCTTGTGACCTTTTCGCTCGGCCTTTCCACCGTCACGCAGCAGATACAGGCCCTTGAGAATCCCCTCTTCGCTGCCTTCCGGCATCGCCGGGTGCGCGTAGTTCTCATTCATCAGCGTCACGTAATAGAAGACGTCTTCCTGCGCCTCGACCATGCGCCGCATCCCTTCGCGAACGATCGTGACGACTTCATACGCGAAAGTCGGGTCGTACGATACGCAATTGGGAATCGTGCCCGCGATCAGGTGGCTGTGTCCGTCCTCGTGCTGTAGACCCTCGCCATTCAGTGTCGTGCGTCCTGCCGTCCCGCCGAGCAGGAAACCGCGAGCACGGATGTCGCCCGCCAGCCATGCGAGATCGCCGACCCGCTGCAAGCCAAACATCGAGTAGTAGATGTAGAACGGGATCATCGGCACATCATTCGTGCTATACGATGTCGCGGCAACGATCCAGCTCGACATCGCACCGCCTTCGTTGATCCCTTCCTGTAGCACCTGGCCGTCGGACGATTCCCGGTAATACATCAGCTGATCAGCGTCCTGCGGCTTGTAAAGCTGCCCCGTCGATGACCAGATTCCGAGCTGCCTGAACATCCCCTCCATGCCGAACGTACGCGATTCGTCCGGGACGATAGGCACGACGTGCTTTCCGATCGTCTTGTCACGCACCAACGTACCGAGCATCTGAACGAAAGCCATCGTCGTCGAGATCTCGCGCTCGCCGGTGTCTTTCAGTAGCCGCTCGAACGCCTCGAGCGGCGGGATTGGGAGTGACGATGATTTGCGACGTCGCTGCGGCAGGTAACCGCCGAGTGCGGAACGGCGCTCTTGAAGGTAACGCATCTCGGGACTGTCGTCCGCCGGACGAATGAACGGAACGTCGGCCAATTGTTCGTCCGTCAACGGGATACGGAAGCGATCCCGAAAGCCGCGCAATGCGTCCTGCGTCATTTTCTTCGCTTGGTGAGCGATCATCTGACCCTCGCCAGACTCGCCCATCCCGTAGCCTTTCACGGTTTTCGCAAGGATCAGGGTCGGCTGGCCGGTGCACTTCACCGCCTCCGCATAGGCCGCATATACCTTCGCCGGATCGTGGCCACCGCGCGAGAGTGCCCAGATCTCATCGTCCGTCATGTCCGCGACCAGCGCACGCGTCTCTTCGTAGCGGCCGAAGAAATGCTCTCGAACATAGGCGCCGCTTTTGCTCTTGAAATCTTGGTACTCGCCGTCGACGCACTCTTCCATCAACTCGAGCAGCTTGCCGCTGCTGTCCTTCGCGAGCAATCGGTCCCACCCGCCGCCCCACAGCACCTTTATCACCTTCCAGCCGGCACCGCGGAAAACGCTCTCGAGTTCCTGAACGATCTTGCCGTTACCGCGCACGGGCCCATCGAGCCGCTGTAGATTGCAGTTGATAACAAACACGAGGTTGTCGAGTTTCTCCCGGCCCGCGAGCGATATCGCGCCCAGCGACTCCGGTTCGTCCATCTCGCCGTCACCCATGAACGCCCAAACCTTTCGCGGCGCGGTGTCGGCAAGACCTCTTCCCTGGAGGTACTTCAGGAAGCGCGCCTGATAGATAGCCATCAGCGGCCCGAGTCCCATCGATACCGTCGGGAATTGCCAGAAATCTGGCATGAGCCACGGGTGCGGATAGGACGGCAGGCCAATACCGCCGGTCTCCTGCCGATAGTTGAGCAGTTGTTCTTCGCTGAGCCGTCCCTCGACGTACGCACGTGCATAGATGCCCGGCGAACTGTGCCCCTGGATGTAGACGAGATCACCGCCATGTCCGTTGCTCGGCGCATGCCAGAAATGTCCGAAGCCAATGTCATAAAGCGTTTCGGCTGACTGGAAGCTAGCAATATGACCGCCGAGCTCGGACGAATCCTTGTTCGCGCGCAAGATGATCGCCAACGCATTCCAGCGGATGATCGAGCGCAGGCGCTCCTCGACGCTGAGGTCACCGGGATTGGGCGTCTCTTGCTGCGGAGCAATCGTATTGCAGTACGGGGTTGTCAGAGACTGCGGTACGTAAATGCCCTCACGTCTCGCCTGCTCCACCAGACTGGTGACGAGATAGTTAGTGCGTTCGCTTCCACGATGCGCACTAACGGCACGTAGCGCATCCAGCCAATCCGAAGTTTCTGCGGGATCGTTATCATCCTTTGTTGTCATTTTGCAGTCCTTTATTTATGAATGGATCACATTCCGTCCAGGAACGCGCACTATCAGGTCGGATGTCCGTCTACTCTTCGCGGCCAACCATCCGATCAGGTCTAACCCAGTCGGAAAACTGTTCGTCGGAAACCAGCCCGAGACTCGACGCAGCCTCACGCAGAGTCACACCTCGCGAATGGGCTGTCTTCGCAACACGAGCCGCATTCTCATAGCCGATGTGCGGATTCAACGCGGTGACGAGCATCAGTGAATTCTCGAGGTTGCGCTGAATCACAGGCAAATTCGGCTCGATACCAACTGCGCAATGACGGTTGAACGAGTCACACGCATCACCAAGCAGTTGCACCGAATTGATCAAGTTGAAGATAATCACCGGCTTGAACACATTGAGCTGAAAGTGGCCGCTCATACCGGAAACGTTGATCGCAACATCGTTTCCAATGACTTGCGCGCAAACCATTGACAACGCTTCCGCCTGAGTCGGATTCACTTTTCCAGGCATGATCGACGAACCAGGCTCGTTCTCGGGGATAAGAATCTCCCCGATGCCGCAGCGCGGGCCGGACGCGAGCAGCCGGACATCGTTGGCGATCTTCATCAGACTCACTGCCAACGTCTTCAACGCGCCGGACGTCTCGACCATCGCATCGTGTGCAGCCAGCGCTTCGAACTTGTTGTCGGCACTGCGGAACGGATGCCCGGTCAGGTTCGCGATGTGCGCCGCAACTCGATCGGCAAAACCCCGCGGCGTATTCAAGCCGGTCCCCACTGCTGTTCCACCCAACGCAAGTTCCGCAAGGTGTACAAGCGTATGCCGAACGGCACGCAGGCCGTGATCTAATTGCGAGCAGAACCCCGAAAGTTCCTGCCCCAATGTGATCGGCGTGGCATCCATCAGATGCGTGCGTCCTATCTTCACAACATGCATCGTCTCTTCGGATTTCCGTGCCAGTGTGTCGCACAATGTTGCGACGCGCGGCAGCAGGTGCTCGACGATAAGCGTATACGCGGCAATATGCATCGCAGTAGGAAACGAATCGTTCGACGACTGGGAACGGTTCACGTCGTCGTTCGGGTGCAGCAGCTTCTTTTCGTCCGTCAGGTTGCCGCCGCGCAGCACATGCGCCCGGTTTGCGATCACCTCATTGACGTTCATGTTCGTCTGCGTGCCCGAACCGGTCTGCCACACCACCAGCGGAAACTGATCATATAGTTGACCGGCAAGGATTTCGTCGCATACGGACGCGATGAGCGAGCATGCGTCGTCAGAAAGAACTCCGGCCTCGCGGTTAGTCAGGGCCGCAGCCTTTTTGACGATAGCGAAGGCGCGAATCAGCTCTCGCGGCATCAACTGACCGCCGATCGTGAAGTTCTGGCGGGAACGCTCAGTCTGAGCACCCCAGTAGACTTCGGCCGGAACCGCGATCTTCCCCATCGTGTCATGCTCGATACGGTACGGCATACCCATCTCCTTCGCGTAACGCGTTGTCGGTTAATGCCTGCTTCGTGCGCCGTCTATCAATACGTCTGGAACATTTTCTGAATCTCTCGAGTATCGCTGGTGCGCGTCAGCGCAAGCATCAACAGAATCCGGGCCTTCTGCGGATTCAACGTATCGCTGACGACGAAGTCCAACTGATCGTCGTTCGCCTCGCCATTGCGCGCGACGATGCCGTTTCCGACACGGGAGCCGCGAACGATCACGACGTTCTGCTTGCGTGCATCGACGAGCGCCGGCTTCACGTCCTGATGCAGACTTCCGTCACCGACGCCAGCGTAGACAATGCCCTTGTCACCCGACGCAACGAATGCATCGACAGCCGTCCGACCGACGTTTTCGTAGCCGTACGCAATGTCGACCTTCGGCAGCGCGTCGAGCTTGGACACGTCAAATGGGGTATCGACCGTGTGCAACCGGATCGGAACCCGATAGAAATGCGGTCGACTGTCCTGCATATAACCGAGTGCACCGAGGTCAGACGAGCGGAAAGTATCGACTGTTGACGTATTTGCTTTCGTGACTTCGCGAGCGGCATAAAACTGGTCGTTCATTGCGACAAGCACGCCCTTGCCAGCCGCCGCCTTGCTGCCGGCGAGGATCACTGCGTTGTACAGGTTGATCGGGCCATCCGCCGAAATCGCGGTCGACGGTCTCATGGCCCCCACCAATACGACCGGCTTGTTGCTCTTGACCACGAGGTCGAGGAAGTAGGCGGTCTCCTCGAGAGTGTCGGTGCCGTGGGTAATCACGATGCCATCGACATCACGACGAGCCAGCAGTTCGTTCACCCGCTTTGCGAGTTTCAGCCAGAGCGTATTCGTCATGTTTTCGCTGGCCACCTGGAACACCTGCTCGCCGGTCACGTCGGCGACAGTCTTGAGTGCCGGGACAGCATCAATGAGTTGCTCGACACCGACTTTCGCGGCCGTGTAGCCAACGGTCGTTGTGCTCGTCGCCCCGGTCCCCGCGATGGTTCCACCAGTCGCAAGTATCAAAACGTGCGGCAAGTCCGCTCCGGAACGCGCCGCGCCCGCGCCTTCACTTTGCGCCTGTGCGCCAGTCGCCATCACCGCGCTGCCGGTCAGCAGCAGAATCGCGGCCAAACGGCGTTGAATACTATTCAAACGATATGCAAGTTGCATAGTTATCCTCTATATATTGCAAAGGTTAGTTCCCGAGACAACGACAGCATCTCGCCGTCTGGGGAAGGCCGTCCGTCACCATTGACGGACGGCTTCGATCCCATCTTGCATGAGGGTCGCTTAAGGAGAACGCGGCGGTGCGTTTCTGCCCGGATGCATCAATCGGCAACAGGGGTTCGCTCCGCGCCTCAAAATGCGGTCGCTACAATCGCCTTCGCTTCCGCCGAACCTGCCACCGCAGCATCGCGAGCATAGCCAGTCAAGAATCGGACAATAGGGCGATCGAGGTCTCACAGTGACTCTGTTGTTACGTGCGGTAGGTTCTCGGCGTGACTACGGCTTTGGCCCCGTCGACTTCACCGTTACGACCGTTATGCTCGCGCATCGGGAAGCGGCGCGGGCCGCGTCAGGACCTCCGGCCTCAGAATTTCATCCAGCTGAGCCTGACTCAGCAGTCCTCGCTGCAGCACGATCGCCGCGACACTGCCCCCGGTTGCGTGCGCCTCCTGCGCGACCGAAGTTGCATTGGAATAGCCGATATACGGGTTCAGCGCAGTCACGATACCGATTGAGTTCTCGACCGTCTCGCGCAGCCGCTCTTTGTTTGCGGTAATTCCCTTTACACAACGATCTGCAAGCGTATAGCACGCGCGTCGGAGATGCGTGACGCTCTTGAACAGGCTGTGCGCGATGATCGGTTCGAACGCATTGAGCTGGAGTTGCCCCGCCTCGGCCGCAAAGGTGACCGTGAGATCGTTTCCAATAATCTCAAACGCAACCTGATTGACGACCTCTGGAATCACGGGGTTGACTTTGCCCGGCATGATGCTCGACCCTGCTTGCATCGGCGGCAGGTTAATCTCGCCCAGGCCCGCGCGTGGCCCGCTCGACAGCAGCCGCAGATCATTGCAGATCTTCGAGAGCTTCACCGCGACACGCTTGAGCACTCCAGACAACTGGACGAACGATCCGCAGTCCTGCGTGGCCTCGATGAGGTTCGGCGCCGCGACAAGATCAATGCCAGTGAGACGCCCGAGATGGTGCACAACGAGGGGGGCATAGTCCGGGTGGGCGGTAATGCCCGTTCCGATCGCGGTCGCGCCCATGTTGATCTCGCGAATCAGCGACGCCGCTTCGCGCAGACGCTCCTGATCCTCTGCCAACATCACCGCATAGGTGCTAAATTCCTGACCGAGCGTCATGGGCACGGCATCCTGAAGCTGAGTGCGCCCCATTTTGAGCACGTCAACGAACTCATCCGCTTTTGCAGCGAATGCCTCGCGCAACACTTCCATCGCCTCGATTAGACCGTAAATGCCAAAATAGGTCGCAATCCGCAATGCCGACGGATACACGTCGTTCGTACTCTGCCCGATGTTGACGTGATCGTTCGGATGCAGGTGCTGGTATTCGCCTTTCTTATGTCCGAGTAGCTCGAGTGCGCGGTTTGCGATCACCTCGTTGGCATTCATGTTTGTCGACGTGCCTGCACCACCTTGGATCACGTCGACCACGAACTGATCGTGCCACGCACCAGTACGCAACTCTTCACACACGTCAACAATCACGCCGCAGCGCTGGTGATCAAGGAGCCCGAGTTCGTGGTTCGAAATCGCTGCCGCCTGCTTGATGAAGGCGAGCGCGTTTATGAGATCTGGATAGATCGAGATCGGCGTGCCAGTGATCGGAAAGTTCTCAACGGCGCGCAGTGTGTGCACCCCGTAATACGCGTCCGCCGGGACATGGTAGTCGCCCAGCAAATCGTGCTCGATTCGCATTGATTGGTCCGCCATCTTCGTTCTCCTCCGTGTCGTGGTCAACCGATTAAACGAAGGGTAGGCAGCCATTTTTCGGATGCGTGAGTCTCATGCGCAATCGGAATAAGGCGCGTCGAAAATAGCAACGGTTACGGCCGAACTCTTCGGGTATTTCCGATTGTGAACCAATGGTACGTGGGATAATTTTGTGTATCCCACAACGAGGCCATCATCATGGAAGCAAAATGGCTGGAAGATTTCTTGAGCCTCGCGGATACGCGCAGTTTCTCTCTCGCCGCGCGCACTCGACATCTCACGCAGTCGGCGTTCAGCCGACGAATCAGCGCTCTGGAAAGCTGGCTGGGCGCGAAGCTCATCGACCGAAGCGTCAGCCCTGTCCGACTGACATCGACCGGATGGATGTTCCGCAGCTTGGCCGCGGATATTCTTCGCAGCATTTATGCGGCAAGAACGCTCGCAAATGGACACGAACCGCTAGCCAACGATGACGCGGTCGTTCGGTTCGCGGTTGCCCACACGCTCGTGTTCACATTCATTCCAAACTGTCTTAAGCAACTGAGCCTCGAATTGGGGCAACTCAAGGCGAAGGTGCTCGCCGTCAATGTGCCGGAAGGGATCCAAGAACTGGTGGACGGCGGCTGCGACCTGTTGATCGCCTACCATCATCCGCAGTTGCCGATCCTGCTCGACCCGAACCATTTCCCATTCCTTACGCTGAGCGTCGAACGAATCCTGCCGGTCTCGGCACCGGACGAACACGGGAAGCCGATTTACATGCTCCCCGGTCGCACGAACGAGCCGCTCCCATTCATGGCCTATTCGTCAGGAGCGTTCCTGGGCAATGTCGTCGAGATGCTGCTTATGGATGCGACTGAACCTTACTCGCTTCGCCGAACGTTTGAGACCCACATGTCGGAGGCACTGAAGGGGATGGTCGCAGCTGGGAATGGAGTCGGATGGCTTCCCGAAAGCTGCATTTCCCGCGAGCTTGCCGACGGTTCGATCGTCCAAGCTGGATCTGGCACCTGGATCACCGAACTTGAGGTTCGCTTGTACCGATGTTTAGATAAAAGCAGCGCTGCTACAGACAAATTGTGGAACCACATCAGCCTGCAGCGTCACCGTAACTTGGGGCAAGCAGCATAGTCGTTAGTCCCTTAGAAATTGGATGACATCCCAGCCGATAGGTCTCGACTCAAGCCAAGACGTAGTCCGGTCTGGAAGGGAGACTGCGGTGGCCTTCCACCGCTTTCCCTGAAGGATTCACTTGCGTTGGTAACGATGACAATAGAGTGTTCTCGTTGCAAACCGCAAAGAGACAGCAGTCAAGCATGTATTTACCTTCATAAGATAATTGCAATTGAATTCTTGCCAGTAGTACTAGGGAAACACTGATTAATAGGCGATCGCGCGAGGTGGTCGGCGATGTGGGCGGGGAATGGCCGGATACCGAAGCGAAGCGCCGCCCATTCGGAGAAGTTTGCCCCGAGGATGCACCTTATTTCTCGC